>CAZCPY010000153.1:0-7038 GCA_964499865.1 uncultured Rhodobacterales bacterium
GGCCTGCGCTTCGTGCTGGTGAAGCACGAGAACGGCGGCGGCTTCATGGCCGAGGGGCTGTGGCACATGACCGGCGCCCTGCCGGTGCTGGTGGCGACGCTGGGTCCGGGGGTCGCCAATGCGGTGAACGCGGTGGCCAACGCGATGCAGGATCGCGTGCCGCTGGTGTTCCTGACCGGCTGCGTCGATGCCGATGTGGCGGAAAGCTATACCCATCAGGTGTTTGACCATCAGGCGATGCTGCGGCCGGTGGTCAAGGGCAGCTTCCGCCTTGCGGCCGGCACGGTGGGGGCGGGAATGGCCGAGGCGATTGCGCTCGCCCTGTCCGGTCAGCCCGGGCCGGTGCATGTGGACGTGCCCATCGGCGTGGCCGAGGGGCTGGCGGCAGAGGCGCCGGCACGGCTGACGGTGCCGCCTCGGCCCGGCCTGCCGGAAGCGGCGGCCTTGGCCGCGGCGCGGGCGGCTCTGGCGGGCGCGGCGCGGCCCCTGGCCATCGCCGGGGTGGATGCGGTGAACGAAGGCGCGGGCGGGGCGGTCGCGGCGTTCTGCCGGGACCACGGGGTGCCGCTGGTCACCACCTACAAGGGCAAGGGGCTGATGCCCGAGTCCGACCCCCTGTGTCTGGGCGGGGCGGGGCTGTCGCCCAGGGCCGACCGCGTCCTGATGCCGCTGATCGCGGCGGCGGATGTGGTCCTGCTGGCGGGCTACGACCCCATCGAGATGCGGATTGGCTGGCGCGGCGTCTTCGGCCCGGATCAGACGGTCATCGACATCGCTCCCGCCCCGCGCAGCCACGGGATGCACCGGATCGACCTGCCGCTGGCGGGCGGCGTGGCCCCGACGCTGGCGGCCCTGCGCCACCCGGCGCCTGAACGCTGGACCGGCGGTCAGCCCGCGGCGGCGCGGGCGGCGCTGCGGGCGGCGTTCGTCGGCCCGCGCGGCTGGGGACCGCATGCGGTGTTTGCCACCCTGCGCGACGTGATGCCGCCCGAAACGGTGGTCACCGCCGACAGCGGCGCGCACCGCATCCTGGTCAGCCAGATGTGGGACTGCCCGGCGCCGCGGCTGATGCTGCAATCCTCGGGCCTCTGCACCATGGCTTGTGCGGTGCCCCTCGCGGCGGGGGCCCGGCTGGGGCGGCCGGGGGCACCGGTGCTGGCCTTCGTCGGCGATGCCGGTCTGGAGATGGGGGCGGGAGAACTTGCCACGCTGGCGGCGGAGGGTCTGCCGGTCATCGTCTGCGTGCTGGTGGACCACAGCCTGACGCTGATCGAGATGAAGCAGCGCGCCAGCCGGCGCCCGAACCTGGGCGTCGACTTCGGCGGGGCGGGCCAGGGCACCGACTTTTCCGCGCTGGCGCGCGCGTTTGGCGGGCACGGGGTGGACGTGTCCGACAGCGCCGCGCTGGCACGCGAGGCGCGGGCGGCCCTGGCCCGCGACCGCTTTACCCTGATCGCCGCGCAGATCGCCCGGCGCGCCTATGACGGCGCCTTCTGACCCCTTCACAGAGGCGTGAGGCGGCCCCGGGGCCGCCGTCCTGCCGGTAACAGACCCTTCACCCCCCCCGTAGCGCAAGGCCAGTGATCCCGCGGGGTCCGGCTGTTGAAGGAAAGCCTTGCCATGCCGATGTCCGACGACCTGAGCGGCCTTGAAACCTCGCTGCCAAGCGACCGGATCGGCGACTGGAACCGGGTGATCCGGGGCATCCTGTCGCATGCCGCCCATACCGGACCGGACCTTGCCCTCGTGCTGGCCGCCACGCCGGACTTTGCCCTTGGTCAGGCGGTGCGGGGACTGTCCTGCCTGCTGCTGGGGCGGGCAGAAATGGTGGAGGTCGCGCGGCAGGCCCATGCGGCGGCACTGGCCGGGGCTCCGGCCACGATGCGAGAGATCGCCTTTGTCCATGCCCTGGGCGACTGGCTGGGCGGGCGCCCGACGCGGGCGGCGGCGCGGCTGCAGGTGGTGCTCGACCTCAACCCCCGCGATGCGCTGGCGATGAAGATGATCCAGGCGATCCATTTCGTGATGGGCCGGCCGCAGGCGATGCGCGCCTCGCTGGAAAGCGTGCTGGGCACCTGGGACGACCATCCGGCGCGCGGCTACATCCTGGGCTGCCATGCCTTCACGCTGGAGGAGACGGGGGAATACGCGCGGGCCGAGCGCACGGGCCGCGAGGGCGTGGCGCTGGCCCCCGACGATGCCTGGGGCCTGCATGCGGTGGCGCATGTCTACGACATGACGGGGCGCGCGCGCGAGGGTCTTGACTGGCTGTCGGGGCGCGAGGCGTCCTGGGCGCATTGCAACAACTTCCGCTTCCACGTCTGGTGGCACCGGGCCTTGATGCACCTCGACCTCGGCGACCACGCGGCGGCGCTGGCGCTGTACGACAGCGACATCCGGGCGGAGAAGACGGACGACTATCGCGACATCGCCAACGGCGCCTCGCTTCTGGCGCGGCTGGAACTGGAGGGCGCGGACGTGGGCGGGCGGTGGGACGAGCTGGCGGACCTGGCCGAACACCGCGCGACCGACGGCTGCCTGGCCTTTGCCGACCTGCACTACATGCTGGCCCTGTGCGGCGGCGACCGGGATCGGGCGGCGGCGGGGATGATCGCGCGGATGCAGGCAGCCAGGGCGACGGTCTGCGAGGCGCAGCGGATCATCGCGCATCCCGGCCTGCATGTGGCGCAGGGGTTGCAAGCCTTTGCGGCGGGGGAATACTCCGCCGCCTGGATGCACCTGCGCGCCGGGCACGGCGAGCTGCAACGCATCGGCGGCAGCCATGCGCAGCGCGACGTCTTCGACCGGATCACCATCGAGGCCGCCTTGCGCGGGGGCTATACCGACGCGGCCGGGGCCCTGCTGGCAGAGCGCAGCGCGCGGCGCGGCGGGTCGGTCGACGGCTATGCCGCGGCGCGGCTGGCGCTGATCGGCGCCGTTCAGGCGCAGGCCGTCTGAGATGTCCGAGACCGCCCGCCCGCGCGACCCGCGGCTGGATTTCTTCCGGGGCCTGGGTCTGTTCATCATCCTGATCGCCCATGTCACCGAGAACCCCTGGACCCTGTGGATCCCCGCGCGCTTCGGCTTTTCCGACGCGACGGAGATGTTCGTCTTCTCCTCGGGGATGGCCTCGGCCATCGCCTTCGGCGCGGTGTTCGCCCGGGCGGGGTGGTGGCTGGGCACGGCGCGCATCGCGCAACGGGTCTGGCAGGTCTACTGGGTGCATCTGGGGGTGTTCTTCACGACGCTGCTTCTGATGCTGGCGCTGGACCGGACGCAGATCTTTCCGCGCGACGAGGTGGGGGCGCTGAACCTCTACCCCTTCCTCGGGGACACCGGGGCGAACCTGATCGGGCTGATGACGCTGACCTATGTGCCGAACTACTTCGACATCCTGCCGATGTATCTGGTGATCCTCGGGCTGATCCCGGTGATGGCCGCGCTGGCGCGGGTGGATGTGCGGCTGGCGGTGCTGGTCAGCGTGGCGTCCTGGGTTGCGGCGACGGCGGGGCTGAACCTGCCGGCCGAGCTGTGGTTCGCGGGCGGGTCCGCGCGGGGGTGGTTCTTCAACCCCTTCGCCTGGCAGCTGGTGTTCTTCACCGGATTTGCGCTGATGGCGGGCTGGCTGCCCGCGCCGCCGGTCAACCGCTGGCTGGTCGGGCTGGCGCTGGCGGTGGTGGTGCTGTCGGTGCCCTTTGCCTGGCACAAGATCATCGGCCTGTCCGAGGCGCTGCGCGACTGGCGCAGGGACTGGTCGGTGCTGTTCGACAAGACCGACTTCGGCCCCCTGCGCTATCTGCATTTCCTGGCGCTGGCCTATCTGGCCTGGGTGGCGGTGGGGCCCCGGGGCGCGCGTCTGCGGCGGGGCGGTCTTGCGGGGGCGGTGATCGCGCTGGTCTGCCGGGTGGGGCAGCAGTCGCTGCCGGTGTTTGCGGCGTCGATGGTGCTGGCGCGGGTGCTGGGGGCGTTCCTGGACCTGGCCGGCGGGGGCGCGCTGGCGGCGCTGGCGGTCAACCTGGCGGGGTTCGCGCTGATCGTCACGGTGGCGCGGGTTGCGGCCTGGTTCAAGGGCCAGCCGTGGAAGACGGCCGTTGCCCGCCCTGCCCCGGCAGAGACCGCGGCGCCGGACGCCGCGCACCGCCGGCGGGCCGAGGCGGTGCCATGATCTTCGCCCCCCGCCTTCTGGAACCGGCGGCGATCGAAGCGTCGGGTCTGGCGATGCCGGATCAGGACCTACGCGCCCCCTTCCGCGACCCCGCGGCGCCGGCGGTGCAGTCGGGCGCGCGGTCGGGGGCGCGGTCGGGGGCGCGGTCGGGGGCGCGGTCGGGGGCGCGCACCTGCGCCCTGCGGGCCATGGTGCTGCTGGCGCCCCTGGGTGTGACGGCGGCCCTGGGCTGGCTGTCGCTGGGGTGGTTCGGGCTGGACGGGCGCCTGACGCTGGCCGAAGGCGCGCTGGTCGGCATCACCGGCTTTGCCTTCTACTGGGTGGCGCTGTCGGTGGCGACCGCGGCGCTTGGCCTGTTCTGGCGCCCGGGACCGGTGGTGCAGTCCCTGCAAGGGCTGCGCGTCGCGATCCTGCTGCCGATGTATGGCGAAGAGGCCGAGCCCACCATCGGTGCCGCCGTCAGGCTGCTGGCCGCCCTGCCAGAACGCGGGCGGCACCGCTTTTCGCTGCATGTCCTGTCCGACAGCCGCGACCCGGCCGCCGCCCGCGCGGAAGAGGCGGCGGCGGCCGCCGCCCGCAGGCGCCACCCGGACCTGGTGCTGCGCTATCGCCGCAGGGCGGTGAACCGCGACTACAAGTCGGGCAACATCCGCGACTGGGTGATGACCCGGGGAGCCGACCATGACGCGATGCTGATCCTGGACGCCGACAGCGTGATGGGGCCGCAGACCGTGCTGCGGCTGGCCGACGCGCTGGCGCTGGAGCCCGGCACCGGCCTGATCCAGACGATCCCGCGGGTGCTGCCGGGGCAGACGGTCTGGCAGGGGCTGCAAAGCTTTGCCTCCGAGGTCTACGGCGTGACGCTGGGGCGCGGGTTCGCGCTCTGGGCGGGGATGGAGGGCAATTTCCTGGGCCACAACGCGCTGGTGCGCGTGCGCGCCTTTGCCGCCGCGGCGGGCCTGCCGCATCTGCCGGGGCGGGCGCCGCGGGGCGGGGTGATCCTGAGCCACGATTTCGTCGAGGCTGCCCTGCTGCGCCGGGCCGGCTGGGGCGTGCGGGTGATGCCCGAGGCGGACGACAGTTTCGAGGACACGCCCGCCACGCTGGCCGGGTACCTGCGGCGCGACCGGCGCTGGTGCCAGGGCAACCTGCAGCACCTGCGCATCCTGGCGGCGCCGGGCCTGCACCCGGTGTCGCGGTTCCACCTGCTGCAGGGGGTGATGGCCTATCTGGGGTCGGTCTGGTGGCTGGCGCTTCTGGTCCTGTGGGCGGCGCAGGGACCGGGCGCGCCCCTGCCCTACCCCGTCGCCGCTGCGCCGCTGCTTCCGGTCTGGCCGGTACTGCCGCCGGTGACGCAGGGAGCGATGGCCGCGGGCGTGGCGGCGATGCTGCTGGCGCCGCGGATCATCGGGGTGGCGGCCTTCCTGCGCGACCGCGGGCTGCCGCGGGCCGCGGTGCCGCGGTTTGCCGGCATGGTGCTGGCCGAGGTGGCGCTGGCCGGGCTTCTGGCCCCGGCGCTGATGGTGCAGCAGGTGCGCGCCGTGCTGCGCACGCTGGGGGGGCTGGACGGCGGCTGGACGCCGCATCTGGCGGGGCCGTCGGACTGGCGCGTGCTGCTGCGCCTCCATGCGGTCGAGACGGCCCTGGGCCTGGGCCTGCTGGCGCTGGTGCTGGCGGGGCTGGTGACGGGCTGGCTGCTGCCGGTGGCGGCCTGCCTGTGCCTGACGGTGCCTCTGGCGGCGCTGGTGCAGGCGCCGCGGGCGGCGTTCCGGTTGCGGCGGACGGTGCGGAGGGTAGCATGAGGGCCCGGGCTCTGGGACTGTGGCTGGGACTGTGGCTTGCGATGGCGCTGGCAGGCCCGGCGGCGGCCGATTGCGCCGGAGCGCCCGAGGCCTGCGAACTGCCGGGCGGTACCTACCACATCGTGCTGCCGGAGGGCGCACGCGCGCCGGTTCCCGCCATCATGCTGCTGCACGGCTATGGCGGCGAGGGGGATGGCATGATCCGCAACGCCATGGTCGGGCTGATGCTGGCCCGCGGCTATGCGGTGATCGCGCCGGACGGCCAGCCGCGCACGAACGGCGAAGGCCGGACCTGGGATTTCTACCCCGACCGCCCCGCGACGCGGGACGAGACCGCCTTCCTGACCGCGGTGGCCGACGATGCCGCCGCCCGCTTCGGCCTGCGGCGCGACCGGATGCTGCTGGCGGGGTTCTCGATCGGCGGGTCGATGACAAGCTACCTGGCCTGCGCCGCACCCGGTGCCTTTGCCGCCTATGCGCCAGTCGCGGGCAGCTTCTGGCGCCCGCATCCCAAGGGCTGCGCGGGGCCGGTGCGGCTGTTGCACACGCATGGCACGGCGGACCGCACGGTGCCCATGGAAGGGCGCGAGGTCATGCCTGGGTTCGTGCAGGGCAATGTCCTCGAGGCGATGGAGATCTGGCGCGCGACGAATGGCTGCACGACCTCGCAGACCCGGACCCTGGGGATCTACAGCCTGCGGCAATGGGAAGGCTGCGTCGCAGGGGCGGACCTGCGCCTTGCGCTGCATGACGGCGGCCACAGCATCCCCGAGGGCTGGGCCGCGATGGTGATGGACTGGTTCGAGGCCGGGCCCTAGCAGGCTGCTGAAGAAGTCAGCGGGTCGGAACGGTTTCCCTTGCGGGTGCTTTCGGCCTTCAGCGTCGCGTCGCTCCATTCGCCAGTCATGCGCGCCCGGACGAGGTCGCTCATCGTCACGCAGCCAGCAGCCTTGGCAGCCGGGCGAGGTTGTTGGCGGCCATCGTGAGCACGAAGCGGGAGCGGACCCGTTCGAACGGGCGTTGTTGCGCAACTCGGGCCTGAGGCGTGATGCCCCCTTTCGATTTCCCCTT
>CAZCPY010000154.1:0-6994 GCA_964499865.1 uncultured Rhodobacterales bacterium
CGGACGGGTTCTGTGCGAAGCCGGTCCGGCGACGCAGCGGCAGGGGGTTCGGCATGGCGGTGTTCGACTGCGACCTTTTCGTCATCGGCGGCGGGTCGGGCGGGGTCCGGGCGGCGCGGATCGCGGCGGGCGAGCATGGTGCCCGCGTGATCCTGGCCGAGGCCGACCGCATGGGCGGCACCTGCGTGATCCGCGGCTGCGTGCCCAAGAAGCTGATGGTCTTCGCCTCGGGGTTCGCGCGCCAGATCGAGGACGCGCGCGCCTTCGGCTGGGGCGCCGCGCCCGGCGATTTCGACTGGACCGCCTTCCGCACCCGCCTGCACGCGGAACTCGACCGGCTGGAGGCCGCCTACCGCAGGACGCTGGCCACCGCCGGCGTCGAGGTGCGCGACGCGCGCGCGACCATCGAGGACCCCCATACCGTCGGCCTGGACGACGGCACCCGCGTCACCGCGCGGCATATCCTGATCGCCACCGGCGGGCGGCCCTTCGTGCCGGACTTCCCGGGGCGGGAACATGCGCTGGTCTCGGACGACATGTTCCACCTGCCGGACCTTCCGGGGCGCCTGCTGATCGTGGGCGGCGGCTATATCGCCAGCGAATTCGCCGGCATCTTCGGCGGCCTGGGCGCCCGCGTCACGCAATGGGTGCGGGGCGCGCAGATCCTGCGGGGCTTTGACGAGGAATGCGTCGGGCTGGTGGCCAGCGCGATGCGCGCGCGCGGCATCGACCTGCACACCGGCACCGCGGTGATGCGCCTGGAACGCCGGCCCGACGGCATCGCGGCCAAGCCCACCGACGGGCCCGAGCAGGTCTTCGACGCCGTGCTCTACGCCACCGGACGGCTGCCCAATACCGAGGGCCTGGGTCTGGAGGGCGTCGGCATCCGGCCCGGCCGCCACGGCGAGATCCCGGTCGACCGCTTCAGCCAGACGCGCGTCCCGTCCGTCTTTGCCGTGGGCGACGTCACCGGCCGGGCGAACCTGACGCCGGTCGCCATCCGCGAGGGGCATGCCGTTGCCGATACCGTCTTCGGCGGGACGCCCACGCCGTTTGACCACGGCCTGATCGCCAGCGCCGTCTTCACGCAGCCCGAGCTTGGCACCATCGGCCTGACCGAGGAGGCCGCGCGCGCCGCCGAGCCGGTCGAGATCTACGCCACCGCCTTCCGCCCGATGCAGGGCGCCTTTGCCGGGCGCGAGGAACGGGCGCTGATGAAGCTGGTCGTCAGCCAGGCGACGCGGAAGGTTCTGGGCGTCCACATCGTCGGCCCCGGGGCGGCCGAGATGATCCAGCTGGCCGCGATCGCGGTCACCATGGGGGCCACGAAGGAGGATTTCGACCGCACCGTCGCCGTCCATCCGACGATGGCGGAAGAACTGGTGACCTTGCGCAAGCCGGTCCGCAAGGGATAGGGACGGCTTGAATTCGCGGGGCGCGCCTCCACCTAAGGGGCGACCACAAAGTCGGGGTGGATGATGACAGGCAATGGCGGCCCCTGGGGCGGCGGCGGCGGCAACCGCGGGGGCGACGAGCCGCCGCAGGGCGAACGTCCGCGCGGCGAGGGCCCGCGCGGGGGCAAGGGACGCGAGGGCCCGCAGATCCCCGAGATCGACGAGATCGTGAAGAAGGGGCAGGAGCAGCTTCGCGTCCTGATGGGCGGGCGGTCGCGGCAGAACGGCGGCGGCGGCGGCGGCGGGGGCAACCCGATGGGGCCGCTGTTCACGCGCAACGGCGTGCTTCTGGGCCTTGCGGGTGCCTTGGGCCTCTGGGCCTATGCCTCGTTCTACACCGTGCGGCCCGAGGAGCGGTCGGTGGAGCTGTTCCTGGGCGAGTTCTCGGCCGTGGGCGGCCCGGGCCTGAACTTCGCGCCCTGGCCGGTGATCAGCGCCGAGATCGTGCAGGTCACCGGGGAACGGACGACCGACATCGGCACGGGGTCGCAGGGCCAGCTCGACACCGGGCTGATGCTGACGCGCGACCAGAACATCGTGGACATCGAGTTCCAGGTGGTCTGGAACATCAACGACCCGGCCAAGTACCTGTTCAACCTGGCCGATCCGACCGACACGATCCGCGCGGTATCGGAGAGCGCGATGCGCGACATCATCGCGCGGTCGGAACTGTCGCCGATCCTGAACCGCGACCGCGGCTCGATTGCCGCCGACCTGCGGTCGAACGTGCAGGCGACGCTGGACAGCTACGAGGCGGGCATCAACATCGTGCGGGTGAACTTCGACCGCGCCGACCCGCCCGCCGACGTGATCGACAGCTTTCGCGCCGTGCAGGCCGCCCAGCAGGAACGCGACCGGCTGGAGAAGGAGGCCGACGCCTACGCCAACCGCGTCACCGCCGGTGCCCGCGGCGAGGCGGCGCGCCTGCTGGAAGAGGCCGAGGCCTACCGCGCCCAGGTCGTGAACAACGCGGAAGGCGAGGCCAGCCGTTTCATCGCCGTCTATGACGAATACGTGAAGGCGCCCGAGGTCACGCGGCGGCGGCTTTACCTCGAGACGATGGAGCGGGTGCTGGGCGAGATGAACAAGGTCATCCTCGACGGCGTGTCGGGGGGCGAGGCGGGACAGGGCGTGGTGCCTTTCCTGCCGTTGAACGAACTGGGCCGCATGGCCCCGGCGTCCGGCGCCGCGACCACGGGAGCGAACAACTGATGGCCCGCGCAACCTGGCTGATCCCCGCCGCGGCCGTCGTGGCGGCCACCGTCCTGTCGTCGCTGTTCATCGTGGACGAACGCGAACGCGTCCTGGTGCTGCAGTTCGGGCAGGTGCGGCAGGTCAAGGAAGCGCCCGGCCTGGGCTTCAAGATCCCGCTGATCCAGGAAGTGGTGCGCTACGAGGACCGCATCCTCGGCCTGCCCACGCAGGCGATCGAGGTGACGCCGGCCGACGACCGCCGTCTGGTGGTGGATGCCTTCGCCCGCTGGCGCATCGTCAATCTGGTGGAATTCCGCGAGGCGGTGGGCGCGGGCGGCGAACAGGCGGCGCGCGACCGTCTTGACCGCATCGTGAATGCCGCGATCCGCGAGGTGCTGGGGTCGGTCCCGTCCAACCGCGTGCTGTCGGAAGACCGCACCGCGCTGATGAACCAGATCCGCGACATCGCCCGCCGCGAGGCGCTGGCGCTGGGGGTCGACGTGATCGACGTGCGGCTGACGCGCACCGACCTGCCGGAGCAGAACCTGGCCGCCACCTTCGCCCGGATGCGGGCGGAACGCGAGCGCGAGGCCGCCGACGAGATCGCGCGCGGCAACGAGGCGGCGCAGCGGGTGCGGGCGGCGGCCGACCGGACGGTGGTCGAGCTGACCTCCGAGGCGCGCAAGAACGCCGAGGTGGTGCGCGGCGAGGCGGATGCGGCGCGCAACGCGATCTACGCCAACGCCTTCGGCCGCGACCCCGAGTTCTTTGCCTTCACTCGGTCGCTGACCTCGTATGAGCGGGCGCTCAAGGGGGGCAATTCCTCGATCGTCATGCAGCCCGACAGCGCCTTCTTCGAATACCTGCGCAGCTACGCCGTGCCGGCCGCCCCGGCGCCGGTGCCCTGAGGCGCCGCGCGGGTGGCAACGTCGCCCGGGGGCCGGCCGGAAACGGGCGGCCCTTTGCGTCTGTCGCGCCGAACGGCGGATTGAAATCTGCCTCACATGCTGTTGAGACGGCGCGATCCGGTTTGCATTGCAAGCGGGCGGCGGCTGGACGATGCAGGGGCAGGACATTCCGTGCCCTTTGGCGGACGCGGATGGAAAAAGGAGAATGCAGGTGCAGCTTGCCGTCTTGACATCACTGAAGGCCCGCGGGCCGCGGGCGATCCTTGCGGGGGCCGCGCTGGCCCTGGTGCTTGCGGGGGCCGCCCCCGCCCCCGTGGCGCTGGCCTTCGCCCCGCCCGAAAGCTTTGCCGATCTGGCCCAACGCGTCAGCCCCTCGGTCGTCAACATCACCACCACGACGACGGTTGCGGCCTCGGCCGACAGCGGGCTCGCCGTCCCCGAGGGCAGCCCCTTCGAGGACATGTTCCGCGACTTCCTGGACCGCAACGGCCAGGGCGAGCAGGCGCCGCGCCGGTCCGAGGCGCTGGGGTCGGGCTTTGTCATCTCGGAAGACGGCTACATCGTGACCAACAACCATGTGATCGCGGAGGCCGACGAGATCGAGATCGAGTTCTTTTCGGGCAAGCGGCTGAGCGCCAAGGTCGTCGGCACCGACGTCAAGACCGACCTTGCGCTTCTGAAGGTCGAAAGCGACGTGCCGCTGGAATTCGTGGCCTTCGGCAACTCGGACCTGATGCGTGTGGGCGACTGGGTGGTGGCCGTGGGCAACCCGCTGGGGCAGGGGTTCTCGGTCTCGGCCGGGATCGTCTCGGCCCGCGGGCGCGAACTTGCGGGCACCTATGACGACTACATCCAGACCGATGCGGCGATCAACCGCGGCAACTCCGGCGGGCCCCTGTTCAACATGGACGGGCAGGTGATCGGGGTGAACACGGCGATCCTGTCGCCGAACGGCGGGTCGATCGGGATCGGCTTCTCGATGGCCTCGAACGTGGTCAGCAAGGTCGTGGACCAGCTCAAGCAGTTCGGCGAGACGCGGCGCGGCTGGCTCGGCGTGCGGATCCAGGACGTGACCCCGGACGTGGCCGAGGCGATGGGCCTCGCGGATGCCAAGGGCGCGCTGATCACCGATGTGCCGGAAGGGCCCGCGCGCGATGCCGGGATGGTGGCGGGCGACGTGATCGTCACCTTCGACGGTGCCGCGGTGGCTGACACCCGCGAACTGGTGCGCCGCGTGGCCGAGGCGCCCATCGGTCAGGCGGTGGACGTGGTGGTGCTGCGCGCGAGCGGCTCGACCACGCTGAAGGTGACGCTCGGCCGCCGCGAAGAGGCCGAGGCGACCGCCTTCCCCGCCGCCGCCGCCGTGCCGCAGGCGGAACCGCAGACCGGCGCGGTGCTGGGCATGACCCTGTCGCCGCTGACGCCCGAGGTCGCGCAGACGCTGGGCCTGCCCGACACGGCCGAGGGCCTGGCCGTGGTGGCGGTTGACGAGGCCAGCGAGGCCTTCGTCAAGGGGCTGCGCGAGGGCGACGTGATCACCGAGGCCGGACAGCAGCGTGTGGTGCGGCTGAAGGATCTCGAGGATCGCATCACTGAAGCCAGGGATGCCGGGCGCAAGTCGCTGCTGCTCCTGATCCGCCGCGGCGGCGACCCGCGCTTCGTGGCGCTGGAGCTTGCCCCGCAGCAGTGATCCCCGTCCGGTCTGTGCAAAGGGGCGGTCCCGCCGGGGCCGCCCCTTTCGTTCGGGCGGGACGGCACAGTCCGAAGGCCCCTCCCGCAGCCCTGCGCCGGGCGGTCGGGTTCGCGCCGGTCGGGGTCGCGCCGGTCGGGGTCGGGACGGGGCTTCCTGCCGCCGTGGTTCCGCACGCGGCACCCCCCCTCCCCCCTTCCCTGGTGCGGAGGGGAGCGGGGAAGGGGACGCCCGGCCCCGGTGAAGGGCGTCGCGGTGCCGGTCGGGCGACGCGCAGGGACATCGCAGGCGAGAGTTGTAAATCCAACTGGACAGTCTAGACTGTCAGCCATGCAGAATGACCGCACCACCTCCCCCGACCCCTCCACCCCTGCCGCCCGCGCCGTCGTCATCGGCGCGGGCCTGGGCGGGCTGGCCGCGGCGATGCGGCTGGGGGCCAAGGGCTACCAGGTCACCGTGATCGACCGGCTGGACGTGCCCGGCGGCCGCGGCTCCTCGATCGCGCAGGGCGGGCACCGCTTCGACCTCGGCCCCACCATCGTGACCGTGCCGCAGGGCCTGCGCGAGCTGTTCGCCGCCTGCGGCCGCGACTTCGACGCCGAGGTGGACCTGCGGCCGATGGACCCGTTCTACACCATCGCCTGGCCCGACGGGTCGACCTTCACCGCCCGCCCCGACCCCGCGGACACGCGGGCCGAGGTGGCGCGGCTGTCGCCGTCCGATCTTGCAGGCTACGACCGGTTCCTGCGCGACAGCGCGGCGCGCTATCGCTACGGCTTTGAAAACCTTGGCCGCCGACCGATGCACCGGCTGGCCGACCTGATCGCGGCGCTGCCGCGCTTTGCCATGCTGCGCGCCGACCGGTCGGTGCATGCCCATGCCGCCGCCCGCGTGGCCGACCCGCGGCTGCGCTTCGCGCTGTCGTTCCACCCGCTGTTCATCGGCGGCGACCCGTTCCGGGCGACGTCGATGTATATCCTGGTCAACCACCTCGAAAGCGCCTTCGGGGTTCACTACGTCATGGGCGGCATCGCGGCGCTGGCCGCGGCGATGGCGCGCGTGGTCGAGGGGCAGGGCGGCCGGATCGTGCAGAACGCCGAGGCCGACGAGGTGCTGGTCGCCCAGGGGCGCGCGCGCGGCGTCCTTCTGACCGACGGGCGGGTGATTCCGGGCGAAATCGTGGTGTCGAACGCCGATGCGGGCCAGACCTACGACCGGCTGCTGCGCAAGCGCGTGCAGCGCCGCTGGACGCCGGCGCGGCTGGCACGGTCGCGCTGGTCGATGGGGCTGTTCGTCTGGTATTTCGGCACCCGCGGCACGCGGGGCATGTGGCCGGGCGCCGGGCACCACACGATCCTGGTCGGCCCCCGCTACCGCGAGCATATCCGCGACATCTTCGTCGCCGGGCGCCTGTCGCCGGACATGAGCCTTTATGTCCACCGCCCCACCGTGACCGACCCCTCGGCCGCGCCCGCCGGGGACGACACCTTCTACGCCCTGTCGCCGGTGCCGCACCTGGGCCACGCCGACCCCACCGACTGGGCGGCAGAGGCCGAGGGCTACCGCGCCCGCGTGCAGGCGGTGCTGGAGGAGCGGCTGCTGCCGGGTCTCGGCGCGCATCTGACCGAAAGCCTGGTGTTCACGCCGGAAACCTTCCGCGACCGCTACCTCGCGCCCTACGGGTCCGGCTTTTCCATCGAGCCGCGGATCCTGCAATCGGCCTGGTTCCGGCCCCACAACGTCAGCGA
>CAZCPY010000155.1:0-276 GCA_964499865.1 uncultured Rhodobacterales bacterium
GGGGGGGCCCCGGGGGCAAGGGGGGGCCCCCCCCCCCGGCCCCCCCCCGCCGGGGGGGGGGGGGGGGGGCCTTCCGGGCAGCGTCCGCCCGGAGCGCGCCCGTGCAGGGCGCCGGACGCGGGCGTCGGAAGGCCGGGCTATTCCGCCGCCAGCCGCGCCGGGTCGGCCAGCGCCACGATGTCCATCATGATCCGGTTCAGCGCGAAATCTTTGGGCGTGTAGACCGCCGCCACCCCCATCGCCCGCAGGCGGGCCGCGTCATCCTCGGGGATGATG
>CAZCPY010000155.1:286-6957 GCA_964499865.1 uncultured Rhodobacterales bacterium
CGACAGGCCCTCGCGCCGCAGGCCGTCCAGCACATCCGCCACCAGCGCCACATGGCTGCCCGACAGGATCGACAGGCCCACCACATGCGCCCCCTCGCGCCCCGCGGCGGCGACGATCTCGGACGGCGTCAGGCGGATGCCGTCGTAGGCGATGGCCATGCCGCAGTCCCGCGCGCGTCCGGCGATCTGCTCGGCGCCGTTGGAATGGCCGTCGAGGCCGGGCTTGCCGATCAGGAAGGTGAGTTGCCGCCCCAGTCGCGCGGAGACGGCGGAGACCGCCTCGCGGATCGGCTCCAGCCCCTCGGTGCGGTTCGACGGCGCGCGGGACACGCCGGTGGGGGCGCGGTATTCGCCGAAGGCCGCGCGCACCGTGGCGCCCCATTCGCCGGTCGTGGCCCCGGCCCTGGCCGCGGCGACCGAGGCCGGCATGACGTTGGCGCCCGAGGCGCAGGCCGCGCGCAGGTCCGCCAGCGCCGCCTGCACCGCGCGCTCGTCCCGCGCCGCGCGCCACGCCCGCAGCCGGGCCACCTGATCCGCCTCGGCCTGAGGGTCCGCCGCCATCACGGCGCCGGGGCCGGTTGCAAGGGGCGATGGCTCGGAGGTGGTGAAGCGGTTCACCCCCACCACCACCGTCTCGCCCGATTCGATGCGCGCCAGGCGTTCGGCGTTCGACTCGACCAGGCGGGCCTTCATGTAGTCGATCGCCGCCACCGCCCCGCCCATGCCGTCGATCGTCGCCAGTTCCTCCAGCGCCCCCGCCTTCAGCGCCGCGACCTTGGCCGCGACCACCGGGTTGCCGTCGAACAGGTCGCCGTGGTCCAGAAGGTCGGTCTCGTAGGCCAGCACCTGCTGCATGCGCAGCGACCATTGCTGGTCCCAGGGCCGCGGCAGGCCAAGGGCCTCGTTCCAGGCGGGCAGCTGCACGGCGCGCGCACGGGCATTCTTCGACAGCGTCACCGCCAGCATCTCGATCAGGATGCGCGTCACGTTGTTCTCCGGCTGCGGTTCGGTCAGCCCCAGCGAGTTGACCTGCACGCCATAGCGGAACCGCCGGTGGCGCGGGTCGGCGATGCCGAAGCGGGTCTCGCACAGCTCGTCCCACAGTTCGGTGAAGGCGCGCATCTTGCACATCTCGGTCACGAACCGGATCCCAGCGTTCACGAAGAAGGAAATGCGCCCGACCATCGCGGGAAATTCGGCCGCGGGCACCTTGGCGCGCAGGTCCTCCACCACCGCGACCGCGGTGGCCAGCGCGAAGGCCAGCTCCTGCTCCGGCGTCGCTCCGGCCTCCTGCAGATGATAGCTGCAGACGTTCATCGGGTTCCACTTCGGCACGTTCGTGCCGCACCAGGCCGCGACATCGGTGATCAGCCGCAGCGACGGCTTGGGCGGGCAGATGTAGGTGCCGCGGGACAGGTATTCCTTGATGATGTCGTTCTGCACCGTGCCCTGCAGCGCGCTCAGGTCGGCCCCCTGCTCCTGCGCCACCGCGACATACAGCGCCAGAAGCCAGGGCGCCGTGGCGTTGATCGTCATCGAGGTGTTCATCTGCTGGAGCGGGATGCCGTCGAACAGCGCGCGCATGTCGCCCAGGTGGCAGACCGGCACGCCCACCTTGCCCACCTCGCCCGCGGCCAGCACATGGTCGCTGTCGTAGCCGGTCTGCGTCGGCAGGTCGAAGGCGACCGACAGGCCGGTCTGCCCCTTGGACAGGTTGGTGCGGTAAAGCGCGTTCGAGGCCGCGGCGGTGGAATGGCCCGCATAGGTGCGGAACAGCCAGGGTTGATCCTTCGCCATCGGGGCCTCCATCGCCGCCGCGCAACAATGTTGCGCATTCGGCCCTCAGTGGCGACATTTTGCGTCCCTGTCAACGTGCCGCGTTGCAGCGAAGCCTTCGGGCCCCGGGCAGGAAGCCGTCAGGCCTTTGGAAGAAAGCCGACGGGCGCGTTCTCGTCCTTCCAGAAGTCGAGCGGGGCGCGGTCGGCGACGGCGGTGGAACGCTTGAAGTCGCAGATCAGCTGCCCGTTCTCGACCGTCGAGGCGACGATCAGGCATTGCATCAGGTGCCGCGCGCCGTCGTAGACATCGACAAGGCCGCGCAGGTGCGGCGTCAGGTCCGCGTCCAGCGCCAGCCCGTCGTCCCACAGCCCGATGACCGGAAAGACCGCCTCGCCGACCTGCACGCGCAGGCGGGACCGGCGGCGCTGGTCGCGCCTGCGGGCGGCGTCAATGCCGTCGCGCACCTCTTGCGGCAGGAATTCCAGCATGGGCCGTCTCCCTCACATGTCAGTGATGGCGCCGAATCGGACGAATTCAAGGCAAATGGTGTGAACATTCCGTTTCGCGGCCGCGTGTTCCGCGAAACCCACGGCGGAAATCCGCGCGGGTTGCGGGGCGGGCGCGGATCGGCTTTGCTGGCGCTGAAAGCGGGGAAGCATGGGGCAGACGGGGCCAGAGGGGCCGGACCACGGCGGCGGCATCGACGCCGCGGCGGCGCGCTTTGGCGGCACGCGGGCCGACTGGCTGGATCTGTCGACCGGCATCAACCCCGTGCCCTTCCCCCTGCCGCCGCTGCCCCCCGACGCCTGGACGGCGCTGCCCGACCGCGCCGCCGCGGACGCGCTGGAACAGGCCGCGCGCCGCCTCTGGGCGGTGCCGGACGGCGCCGCGGTGCTGGCCGCCCCCGGCGCCTCGGCGCTGATCGCGCGCCTGCCCGCTCTGGCGACCCCGGCCCGCGTGGCGATCCCCGCGCCCAGTTACAACGAACACGCCCGCGCCTTCCGGCTGGCGGGCTGGCAGGTCCTGCCCGATGGCCCCGGCGAAGCGCGCGTGGTGGTGCACCCCAACAACCCCGACGGTCGCCTCTGGACGCCCGGGACGGCTGCGGAGGGGCTGGCGCCGGGCGGTCTGCTGGTGGTGGACGAGAGTTTCGCCGAAGGCGCCGTGCTGCCCGGGCTGCTGACGCGGACGGGGACGCTGGTGCTGAAATCGCTCGGCAAGTTCTGGGGGCTGGCGGGGCTGCGGCTGGGGTTTGCGCTTGGCGACCCTGCGCTGATCGCACGACTGGCCGCGATGCTGGGGCCCTGGCCGGTCTCGGGCCCCGCACTCGCCATCGGCAGGGCGGCGCTGGAGGACCGGGCCTGGGCGGACGCCACCCGCGCGCGGCTGGCGCAGGATGCCGCGCGGCTGGATGCGCTGATGGCGGCGCGCGGCGCGCGGCCTCTGGGGGGCACCCGACTGTTCCGCCTCTACGACACCGACGACGCCCGCGCCTGGCAGGACCGCCTGGCGCAGTCGCGCATCTGGACCCGCCGCTTTCCCTACAGCCGCGGCTGGCTGCGCCTGGGCCTGCCCGCGCCCGGGGACTGGCCAAGGCTGGAGGCGGCACTGTGAGCGCCGCCCTCCTCCTTCCCGCCCTGCTGCTGGACGCAGCCTTCGGCGAGCCGCGCCTGCTGTGGGACCGCGTGCCGCACCCTGCCGTGCTGATGGGCCGGGCGGTGTCGGCGCTGGACGACCGGCTGAACCGCGGCGAGGCGCGGCGGGCGCGCGGCGTGCTGGCGGTCGCGCTGCTGGTCGCCGGTGCTGGCGCCCTGGGCTGGGTCGTCGCCGCCATCCCGGACGGCGGGGTGCTGGAGGTGCTGGCCGCCGCCATCCTGCTCGCGCAAAGGTCGCTCGCCGACCATGTGGGCGACGTGGCGCGCGCGCTGCGGCTGGGGCTTGGCGACGGGCGCGCGATGGTGGCGCGGATTGTCGGCCGTGACACCGCGGCGATGACGGAACCCGACATCGCCCGCGCCGCGATCGAAAGCGCTGCCGAAAACCTGTCCGACGGCGTGGTGGCGCCGGCGCTGTTCTTCCTGGTCTTCGGCCTGCCGGGGATGCTGGTCTACAAGGTGGTGAACACCGCCGACAGCATGATCGGCCACCGCACCCCGCGGCACGAGGCCTTCGGCTGGGCGGCGGCGCGGCTGGACGACGTGCTGAACTGGGTGCCCGCCCGGGCAACCGCGGCGCTGATCGCGCTGGCGCATGGCAAGACGGACGCCGCCCCGATCCTGCGCGATGCGCCGCTGCACCGGTCGCCCAACGCGGGCTGGCCCGAGGCCGCGATGGCGGTGGCGCTGGACGTGGCGCTGTCGGGCCCGCGCAGCTATCACGGCGCGCGGCGCGATTTCCCCTGGGTCTGGCCGGAAGGCCGCCGCGACATCGGCGCCGCCGACATCGACCGCGCCGTCACGGCGCTGTGGCGGGCCTGGGGGCTGATGCTGGCGGTGACCGCCGCGATCTGGGTGCTGTGATGCGCTGGCTCGCGCTTGTGGTTCTCGCCTCGCCTGCCGCCGCCGCCCCCTGCGGCGGCGACTTCGCGGCCTGCCTCGACGGCGACCGGCAGGACGCCCGCGCACTCAAGGCCGACCGGGCGCCGGGCGTGTTCGGCATGCCCCTTGCCGCGTTCGCGCGCACGCTGGCCGACCGCCATGCCGCGACCTGCGCCACACGGCGGAAAGCAGCCCCGGAGTTCGATCCAGGCAAGCCCGAGGCCGGTCTGGACCGCGAGGCCATGCAGCGCCTGCAGGAAAAGTTGCAGGCCCGCGGCCATGACGTGGGCCGCATCGACGCCATCCTGGGCGCCGCCGCGCGCCGCGCGGTGCAGGCCGAACAGGCCCGCCCGGGCCTTCCCGCCGACGGCTGGCCCACGCCGCGCCTGCTGGAGGCGCTGTGACCGCGGGTCCGGCCTGGGGCGTGGTGGCCACGGTCAAGGCGCCGGTCGCGCAGGTGCTGGCCTTCCGCGACCATCACCTGGCGCTTGGCGCGGCGCGGCTGTGGCTGCACTTCGACGACCCCGACGACCCCGCCTTGGAGGCGGTGCGCCATCCGCAGGTGCGCGCGCTGCGCTGCGATGACGCCTACTGGCAGGCGACCGCGGGCCGCAGGCCGGACAGGCACCAGAACCGGCAGGGCCGCAACATGCAGCGCGTCTATGCCAAGGCGCCGCTGCCCTGGCTTGCGCATCTGGACGTGGACGAGTTCCTGCAACCCCGCCGCCCGGTCTCTGCCATCCTCGCGGAGGCGCCGGAGGACCGCCCCATGGTCCGCGCCGCCCCCTGGGAGGCGCTGCACGACCCCGAAGCCCCGCCCGGCCCCTTCGCCGCCCGCCACTTCCGCCGCGCGCTCAAGGGCGCCGGCTTCGCCCGCCTGCGGGATCAGGTCTTCGGCCCCTACGCGGCGCTGCTGCCCGAGGGCGTGCTCAGCCATTCCGCGGGCAAATGCCTGTTCCGCACCGGCCTTGCGCGGTTCGAGCCGCGGCTGCACGGGGCGTTCCGGGCAGGCGTGCGGGTGCCGGGGGGCGATTTCCACCCCGACCTGCCGCTGCTGCATTTCCACGCCCACGACCCCGCCGCCTGGAAGGACCGCCTGGCCTTCCGTGTCGAACGTGGCGCCTACCAGTTCAACCCGGCGCTCGCGGCCTTCCTCAAGGCCGCGACGGCGGCCGAGATCGACGCCTTCTACGACCGCGTGCAGGTCGCGCAGCCGGAGGTGCTGGATAGGCTCCGGCATGCCGATGCGCTGATCGAGGGCGCCCCGTGACGCCGGTGGCGGCGTGCGGCGGGGGATGGACCGCCCCGCGCGCGGCGCCTATGGCTGGCGGCGACGGGACGGGACGGGAGACGCCGCTGTGACGCCTTCGATGGAAACGCTGATGGCCGCCGTGCCGGACATCCTGGCCGCCCCGCGGCAGGGCCCGGTGACGCAGCTTTGCCTGCGCCCCGCCTTCGGCCAGCGCGCCTACCCCGACCGCATCACCCTGACCCGCGACCGCGGGATTCCCGGCGAACGCTGGCTGACGCAGCCCTGGCTGCGCCTGCCCGACGGCAGCCCCGACCCGGCGATCCAGGTCTCGATCCTGCCCGCCCGCACGCTGCCGCTGGTCTGGCAGGCGGGCGACGCGGCGGTGCACCCGGGCGACCCCATCATCGCCGACCTGCTGATGACGGAAGAGGCGCTGCCCGAAGGCACGATCCTGCAGGCGGGCAGCGCGCGGCTGCGCGTCTCGGGCGTCTGGAACGACGCCTGCGTCAAGTGGAAGGCGCGCTACGGCGCCGATGCCAAGGCCTGGGTCACCCTGCCCGGCCACAGGGCGCTGCGCCTGCGCGGCATCCTCTGCGCCGTGGAACACGACGGCGAGGTCGCGCTCGGCGACATCATCCGGCCGGTCTGACGCACCCGGCCCGCCTTTGACCCGGCCACCCTGCCGCGCTACACCGCCCGCCAGCCAGGAGGAACCGCCATGCCCGACGACCGCGTCAACAGCTACCGCACCGGGCCCGACGAGCAGGGGCGGTTCGGCATCTTCGGCGGGCGGTTCGTCAGCGAGACGCTGATGCCGCTGATCCTCGACCTCGAGGCGCGCTACGAACACGCCAAGACCGATCCGACCTTCTGGGCGGAAATGGACTGGCTGTGGAAGCACTACGTCGGGCGGCCCAGCCCGCTCTACTTCGCGGAACGGCTGACCGACCACCTCGGCGGCGCCAGGGTCTACATGAAGCGCGACGAGCTGAACCACACCGGCGCGCACAAGATCAACAACGTGCTGGGCCAGATCATCCTGGCCCGCCGGATGGGCAAGACGCGGATCATCGCGGAAACCGGGGCGGGGCAGCACGGGGTGG
>CAZCPY010000156.1:0-6950 GCA_964499865.1 uncultured Rhodobacterales bacterium
GCCAGGGCGCGCCTGCGCGCTGGCGGGCGTAGAGCGCGAGCTTGCCCGCGGGCGGTGCCGCGGGCGGGGAGGCGAGCCCGGTCCAGGTGACCGGGCCATTGGCCGCCGCGACCGTCTCGTCCCGCAACTGCGTCAGCTCCGACAGGTCGGTCGACGTGGGTGCGAGGTCGAGAAGGTCGGCCAGGTTGCGGGTCGCCTCGTCCGGCACGGTGAAGGTCCGCGACCGGTTCTCGCCGTTGATGACGGTCTCCAGCATCCAAGGCCCGCCGGGCACGAGCGGGATGCTGCCCGCGCCGCTGCCGTCCAGGGTCAGCGTCTCGACCGCGCCGATCAGCAGCGCACCCGCCTGCCGGTTGATGTCGGCGGGCGGGCGGAACTTCAGCAACTGGCCGGGCACGAGGCTCCAGCCGAAGTCGCGGGCGGTGACGGTCACCAGGCAGGTGTCAACCATTGTCGGTCTCCTCGGGATCAGGGGTCGGGTCGGCGGGCCGCGCCGCGGCGGGCGGGTCCCAGGCGGGCAGGCGGGCGAACGCCTCCTCGGCCGTGGGCACCCTGCGCGTGGCCTCCGCCTCGGCCTCAAACGCATAGGCGGCCAGCCAGACGCGGTCGCGCCAGGCGATGAAGGACTGTGCCTCGGCCGCCCAGGCGGGCACGGCGCTGGCGGCATAACCCGCCAGCGCCGCGGCCGAGTTGTAGCCCAGCGCGCGGGCCTGCGCCTCGACGGCGGCGTCGATCCGGGCGGCGATTTCGGCCCGCGCCTTTGCCCCGCGGGCGGCCAGCACCGCATCCATGTCGCGCCGCACCCTCACCGGACGATCTCCCCGCTCCAGCCCAGCCAGGGCGAGGGCGCGGCCAGGTCGACGGCGTAGGGCCCGGGGTCGACCAGATCGATCATGACGGCGCCGTCGGCGGGGATGGCGACCCCGAGCAGGTCGCCGGTCTCGCCATCGCGCACCTCGGCGCGGGCGCCCGCGGGCAGGCCGGTCCAGACAAGGGCGGTGACGGACGGCCCGGCGGTCACCGCTGGCGGTCCGGCCTCGGGGCGGGGCTGCCAGGCGCCCTCGACCAGCCGCAGGCGGGCGTAGTCCTGCAAGATGGCCCCACGGGGCAGCTCGACCGCCCCGGCCGGGGCGACAGGGCCGCGGCCCAGGCTGACCGGCACGCCCGCTGAATCGAGGAGGGTCCAGGCGATCATTTCTTCACGTCCGCCACGGTGACGTAGATGTTCCGGATCACGTCGGTGCCGTTGTAGTTGCCGGACCCGGCGCATTCGGTCGTCACCCGGTATTCGAAGTCGTCCCAGGCCCCGCTGAGCGAGCCGCCGTCGCTATACTGGTCCCAGGTGGAGGTGTTGGCCGGGATGGTCACGGTCCAGATCGTCACCCAGGCATCCCAGACGCCGGCGATCTTCCGGCGCCGGTCCAGGCGCACGATGAGGATCGTGAAGTTCGCGGGCGCGCGCGCCTCGAAGACGGTGCCCCGGCGCAGGAGCGAGCCGTAGCCGATCAGGCCCAGGGCAAGGGTTGCCCGCGTGGTCAGGGCGCCGGGCGCCGTGAATGGACCCAGCTCCACCGCCTGCCAGACGTCGCTGACCGCCAGGTCCTCGATCTTCGGCCGGGTGATCGCGTCGTCGGCCAGGTCGGGGGTCTCGAACAGCACCGCCCCGGTCGTCGCCGCCGTCCAGGCCGTCCAGGCGGCGGGGGCGTCGGCGATCAGGATCGCGCGGGCCTCGTAGGCGAAACTCGCCACGATCCCGGCGCTGATCTCCAGCGTGACGGTGCCGGTGCCCTCGATCTCCTGCGTGGTGCCGGTCAGGACCGTGCCGCCGCCGACGGGGCGCAGCTCCCAGGCGAGGCCGCGGGCACCCGCGACGTCGGTGCCGTTCCAGGACAGCCGCACCGCTGGGCGCCGCCCGCCCGAGACGGTGGAGGCCGCGACGGCAAAGGACGGCACGGTCAGGTCGGGCGGGATCACCTCCACCGCGGGCACCAGCGTCACCGCCAGCTCGTCACCCGTGGACCAGGCATAATCGGCCGGGTCGCGCTCGCGCAGCGACACCTGGCCCTCGAAGGCCGTCAGGTCCTCGGCAATCTCGCCCGCCTCGAACAGCTTGGCGCTGTAGCCGTGCCGCGCCGAGGTCCAGGCCAGCGCGTCCAGCGGCTCGAGGTGCATCAGGCGGGGCGGCAGGGTCCCGGCATGGCGGCGGAACCGCCGCTCGTCCTGCACCATCGCCCGCATCAGGCGCTGCACCTGGAGGGCGTAGGGCACGGCGGGCAGCGACAGGTCGGCGACCAGGCGGCGGCCGCCGTCCGCGGCCTCCCAGGCGCTGTTGTAGAGGGGCGGCGCGTCCTTCGGCTCCCAGAGCGAGACCGGCTCGGGATAGCTCGCGTGGATCGCGTTGATCGTGGCGTCGGGGTCGGGGAAGGGGGTGAAGGTCTCGGCCTTGTCGATGACCAGGTCGCCGTCGGTCAGGCTCGCGGCCGACAGGCCGGGGGCGCCCACGCGGATCTTCCAGACGCCGCCGATCTCGGCGATCTGCGCATTGGCGGCCTTCAACAGCTCTTCAAGGACGTCCGCGGGCTGGTCGGCGACCGAGACCTCGAAGCCCGCCCGGTGCGCGGGCTCCGACCCGCCCGCGGCCAGCGGCACGGCCGCGTCGCAGTCGTTCATCGCCGCGAACCAGTTGCCCAGCGGCAGGTCGGCCGCCGCCACCCCGCCGCCCCAGACATCACCCGAGGGAAAGGCGATCCCGCGCAGGATGTTGTAGATCATCACCGCGGGGTTGAGGCTCTGCACCCAGGTCGAGGGGTCGGCCCAGCGCTGCGGCCCGGAGCCGCCGACGGTGGTGTCGGCGCGCGGGTCGTAGAGCGGGATGCCGTCGACCACCAGGCGCACGTTCGGCAGGCCGTTCCAGACCTTGTCGCGGAAGCGGAAGGTCAGGATCGCATGCGGCACGCCGCGCAGGATCATGTCGGACGTCCAGGGCCGCTCGGGGTAGCTGCCATAGGTGCCGGTCAGGTAGGCGTCGGCCGAGGTCTGGCTGCCGTCGCGCCATTTCACCCACATGAACCCGGCATAGCGCCCGGTGACCGGCGCGCCGTAGTCCGGGTGCGGGGTCGCGGCCCAGTCGATGGTGACGTATTCGTCGTTGACGATGATCCCGGCCAGGGCGCAGCCCGGCAGGTCGCCCGCGTCGATCACATAGGTCAGGCGCCCGCGGCTCGACCCGTGGCTCATCGGCGGGGCGACGGAATAGCCCCCGGTGGCATGGCGCCCGAGGATGAAGGTCAGCGGCTGCGCCTCGCCCGAGAGGGTGGTTTCCGTGCGGATGCCGGGCTTCTTCGGCCTGGGCGCCAGCGCCATCTGCAGGGCCGAGACGGCGACCGAGACCAGCACCCGGCCGAGGATGGTGCCGAAGAAGCCCCCCGCGACGGTGATCGCCCCGGTGAACCCGGCCGCGCCGGTCAGAAGGCCGGTCAGCAGGCCGACAGGCCCGGCGGCCGCCGGGACGGCGGCGAGGATCAGCACTGCGACGGCCAGCGCCCACCTCAGCATGTCGGCACCTGGAACGCCGTCTCGGCCGCCATAAGGGGAAGGCGGGCCAGTCCTGAAAGCGCCCGCAGCACGATCCATTCGCCGTCGACCACGCCCAGCGCGGGGTCGCCCTGCCAGCGCACCATGGCGGTGTCGGGAGGCAGGGTGTCGAGCGCCGCGCGCAGGCGGCGGACGCCGCCGGTCAGCGCCAGGACCGCCGCCATCGACCAGGTCTCGTCAGCCGAGACCGTGGTGATGCCGCGCTGTCCCTGGGCGCACTTCCACATCGCGCGCTCGGCAAGGTTCGCGATGTCGACCGCCGAAAGCGGCCGCTCGCGCCCGCGGCGGGCATGGGCTTCCAGCCCTGCTGCGATGGCGTCGGCCATGGCCTCGGGATCGGCGGCGAAGATCCGGGGCACGGTCATCTCGGGGCGTCCTTGCGGTTCAGCGGGCAGCGGTTGCAGGCGTGGAACATCCGCGCCCGGTTGGCGTTGGTCGGCACGAAGGTCCGCGCCTTCTCGCGCCAGTCCTGGCAGGCGACGGTCGACAGGTCGCCCAGCACCGGGCATTCGACCGTCGCGGCCATCAGCAGGCCGCGGACGCGTTCCTCGAGGTTCGCCGTCGAGGCGCCATACTTGTTGCGCAGCACCTGGTTGATCGCGCCGGGAGACCGATCCAGCCGCCGGGCGACCTCGCTCTGCGACGTCTCCTCGCAGGCACGGGCCAGCGCGCGCACCCAGTCGGGCGCCGCGCCGCCGTAGACCTCGTCGACCGCGTCGCGCAGGGTCAGGCGCTCGCCCGCCGCGAGGATGCGGTAGGCCTGACGCTCCTTGATCCCGAAGGCCTCGCTGATCGCGGTGGTGACTGTCTTTTCGACAGTCACCAAATTTCCCTTGTGCTGGTTGCCCTTGAACACTCCCGGCTTCCGCTCGGGATGCAGCGCGTAGTAGTCCCGCTTCCACGAGGCGGCGAAGACCGCCGTCTGCAGCGGCGTCATCCGTGCGGCGCCCAGGTTGTTGCTGGCCTCCATCGCCCGCGCCTCGTCGGCACGGCACTCCACGACCAGGCAGGCGATGTCCGGCAGGCCCAGCCGCCGCGCGGCCTCCAGCCGATGCGCCCCGTCGATCAGCTCGTAGACCGCCCCGTTCTTGCGGACATGGATCGGCGTGGTGATCCCGGTGTCCTCGGCCATGACCAGCAGGTTCTCGACCTGCGCCGGGCTGACCTTGCGCAGCCGCGCGCCGACCTTGATCCGGTCGAGCGCCAGGCGCACCACGTTGCCGTCGTTCAGGACCTTCATTTCGCGGCCGCCTTCTTCAGTTCCTCGGCCCAGAAGGCGACGGCGTCCGCACTCTCTTCGACCATGGCGGCGGCAAAGGCGCGGTCACCCTCTCGCGCATGCAGGAAGGCCGCAGTCCGTGCGGCAAGTTCGCGGGCCTTGGTCTGAAGGCGGTCGGCGGCGGTTTCGGCAGTCATGGTCATTTCGCCTCCGGTGCCTTCGTCATCGTGTAGAGGTGGTAGAAGCCCCGCCCGTTCGGGCGCTGGCGGCGGACGCAGGTGATCTCGGCGCCGTGCTGGCGCAGCTCGGCCACCACCGCGTTGACCGCCACCACCTGCGCCTTGCGCACGATGGCGCGCGTCGAATGCGGCCGCCCGCCTTCCAGCAGCCGCAGCACCCGCTGCAGGCGCCGGCTGTCCAGGGTCGCGGCATGGATGCGTCCCGTCCGCCCGCTCATGCGCGTGCCGCCTCTCCGCGCCGCTGCGGGCGCGCCCAGGCCATCGCGACCGGGCCGGGATCGATGCCGCGGCACGGGCCGCACAGGCGGTTGTGGAACCCTTCCGAGGCGAACTCCGTCCCGCAGCGCAGGCAGGCCCGCTGGCGCGCCTGCGGCCTGGACGGCTTCGACGCCACTGAGGCGCAGGGGATGCCCTGTTCCTGAAGGAACTTCTGGACGCGCCGCGCCGTCGGGCTGTCGGGATAGCTGTAGGTCCCTGCCGCGATCATGCTGACCATGACCCGCGTGCAGCCCGTCGCCTCGGCGATCTGCGCCTGTGTCATGCGGCGCCTGGGCTCGGCCGTCGTCATTGCGACCGCTCCTTCTTCGCGAGGAACATCGTGATCCGGCCGGTGGTTTTGTCCGCCCCCAAGCGGTCGAGCGCGTCGATGACCGCATCGACCGCCCGGGCATATTCCGCCGTCGCGGCGTCCCAGGCCGCCTGCGACGTGGTCGTGCGCACCGTCTCGCGCGCGACCTGCGCGGCGCGATGCTCGGCCAGCAGCTCGGTCCAGGCCCAGGGCACCGGGCTGCCATAGTCGGGCGGGGCGGCGCTCACGGCAGCACCCCGAAGGCCAGGGCGAGCAGCGGCACGCCCCAGATCGCCAGGCCGAAGATCATGCAGATCGTCAGGAACTCGAGCGCAGGACCCGCGGGCCCGTCCTCGATCCGCTGCAGGGCCCTCAGGAGCCGCGTCATGCCCGCCCCTCCAGCCGGTCGGCGAGCGACCGCAGGAAGGTGGACAGGCCCGCATAGGACCCGGGCGATTTCCGCGCGACCGAGGCGAGCCCGAGCGCATAGCGCCCGGCCTGCCGCGCGTCCTGCTCCGCCATCGCCTTCAGGACCATCAGCGGACCCGACGGATAGGCAAGGTTCGCCACCACGAGGTCGGCCGCGCTGATGCAGGGCAGGTAGACGGGATCGTCGGGGGCGCTCATGCCGCGCCCCCGGTGTCGTGCATGACCAGCGCGGTCTCGATGCGATAGGCCACGCGATCACGCGCGCCCCGGGCCGCGTTGACCTTCAGCATCTCGTCCAGCGCCTCGACCCACGGCCCGAGCTTCGGCTGCGGCTGGACCTCCCGCCGGTACTCGAACGCGGTCTCGCCCGACCGCAGCACCCTGCGCACCGTCTTCCGCGAAAGCTTCAGCCCCCGGCAGATCTGCTTGATCGGCTTGCCCTGAACAAAATGCGCACGACGGACCTTCGCTATCGTCTCCACGACCAACATCCCAAACTCGGCTCCCGGTTGCCCCGGGAAACCATGGACCCTCGATCCGGAGGGGTCCCTTTTGGACGCCGATCACCCCCGAAACAGGGTCCTTATTGCGCGCCGATCAACAGCTTGGGCTACTTGGTCGCACCGGGGCAGTTGGCAGATATCGGCCATGCGGAGTGGTATCGTGACTTCCCTACTTCGGTCGGACACGATGACAGCGCAACTCTGCATGGAGGCCGCGAATACCTGGGAGATTCTGGCCAGCACCGGAACCTTCCACGGCACTCATTCCAGACAGATGATGGAATAAATGATGGAACAGATTTATTTGGACAGATAAAAAAGGTTTAGAAACAGTATGTTAGACGGGTAATCCCCCCCGAAAGTAAGGGGCTGCATAAGTAGAATTTTCTCGGCAAGAT
>CAZCPY010000157.1:0-5116 GCA_964499865.1 uncultured Rhodobacterales bacterium
GCGCGGCAGGTGGCGCTGGCGACCGCGCTGGTGCCGCTGGCGCTGGCGGATGTGGCGGTCGCGCTCTGGGCCAACCTGCGGATGGTGCGGCGGCTGGCGGTGATCTATGGCGGCAGGGCGGGGTCGCTGGGGTCCTGGGGGCTGATGCGTCGGGTCTTCGCGCATCTGCTGGCCACGGGCGCGCTGGCGCTGACCGACGACCTGATCGGGTCGGTGGCGGGCGGGGGGCTTCTGTCCAAGGTGTCGCGCCGCTTCGGCGAGGGCGTCGTCAATGGCGCGCTGACCGCCCGCGTGGGCCTGGCGGCGATGGAGCTCTGCCGCCCCATGCCCTTTGCCGCCCTGCCAAGGCCCGCCGTCAGCGGCCTTGTGCGCGGCGCGCTGACCGGCCTTTTCGACCGCGACGGAGAGACCGCCTGACATGGACAGCATGGCCGAGAACCTGGCCACGATGGTGCGCCGCCCGCTGAGCGACGCGCATGTGGCCGCCTTGCGCCGCGCGGGCGCGGAACGCAGCTATGCCGCGGGCGACTTCGTCTTCCGCGCGGGCGAGCCGGCCGACCGCTTCGTCTTCCTGCTGGAGGGCGAGCTTGCGCTCTGGGACATGCGGACCGACGCACGGATCGGGGCCGCGACGCTGGGGCCGGGGCAGTTCGCCGCCGAGATCGGCCTTCTGACCGCGGCGGGCATCGTCAATCCGGTGCGCGCCCTGACCGCCACCCGCGTGATCGAGACCCCGCGCGAGGCGGTCCTGCGCCTGATGGCCGAACTGCCCGAGATGAGCGACATCATCGTCAGCGTGCTCGCCTCGCGCCGCCGGGCGATGCTGGACCTGGGCGTCAGCGCGCTGACCGTGGTGGGCCCGGCGGATGACCGCAGGGTGCGGGCGGTGATGGCCTTCGCGCACCGCAACCGCATCCCCATCCGCCAGCACGACCCCGCCAGCCCCGAGGGCGGCGCGCTGGCCGCGGTCTGTACCTTTCACGGCGCGGGCCCGCAGGTCATTCTCGGCAAGGACGAGGTACTGCCCGACCCCTCGCCCGCCGCCATCGCCGCGCGGCTGGGTCTGGCCTTCGAGCCCGCGCGCGCCTCGACCTTCGACGTGGCCATCGTGGGTGGCGGCCCTGCGGGCGTGGCGGCGGCGGTCTATGCGGGGGCCGAGGGGCTCGGCGCGCTGGTGATCGAGGATACCGCCATCGGCGGCCAGGCGGGCACCTCGAGCCGGGTCGAGAACTACCTGGGCTTTCCCACCGGCATTTCCGGCGCCGATCTGGTCTGGCGCGGCGAGGTGCAGGCGATGAAGTTCGGCACCCGTTTCGCCATGCCCCACCGCGCCGTGTCGCTGACGCCCGAGGGGGCCGACTGGTGCCTGACGCTGGACAACGGCGCCCGCGTGCTGGCCCGCGCCGTGGTGGTGGCGACCGGCGTCGAATACCGCCGCCTTTCCCTGCCGCGGCTCGAGGCGTTCGAGGGCGCCGGCATCTACTATGCCGCGACCGAGACCGAGGCGCGCTGGTGCCGGGACAGCGAGGTCGTGGTCATCGGCGGCGGCAATTCGGCGGGGCAGGCGGCGATGTACCTGTCGCGCAGTGCCCGCCACGTGCATGTGGTGGTGCGCGGCGACAGCCTGGCGGCCTCGATGTCGGCCTACCTGATCGGGCGGCTGAGGGCCGAGCCCAACATCTCGATCCACCACCGCGCCCAGGTCACCGCGCTGCACGGCGAGGATGCGCTGGCCGGCGTGACGATCCGGGACGGCATCGGCGGGCAGGACTGGCGCATCGACGCGCGCGCCGTCTTCGTCATGGTCGGCGCGCAACCGAACACGGGCTGGCTGGGCGGAAGGGTGGCGGTGGACCGGGCGGGCTTCATCCTGACCGGCGGGGAAGGCGGCAGCTATGCCACGACCTGCCCCGGCATATTCGCCGTTGGCGACGTGCGGGCGGGGTCGGTCAAGCGGGTGGCCTCGGCCGTGGGCGAGGGGTCGGTGGTGATCTCCGAAGTCTGGCGGCACCTCAACCCGGGCTGAGGGGCAAGTTTCTGCGAAGAAACCTGCAAATTCCTTCGAAGGAATTTGCCGAGCAGAGGGGGCATCCGCGCACCTTTACCCCGCCCGCCCGCCCCCCTATAAGCCGCGCCCATGACGGGCCCGCGGACCAGCTTGCGAATTCGCCGCCCGGCGTCCTGATCCCCGGGGCGCCGGGTCAGCCTTCGTCACCTCACTTCCAGGGTTCCCGCCATGAGCGACGCCGCGCCCGACTACCGCGATACCGTCTTCCTGCCCGACACGCCCTTTCCGATGCGCGCGGGCCTGCCGCAGCGCGAGCCCGACTGGCTGGCCCGCTGGGCCCGCATCGGCGTCTACGACCGCCTGCGCGAAAAGGCGGGGCCCGATGGCGCAAGGCGGGCGCCCTTCACGCTGCACGACGGCCCGCCCTATGCCAACGGCCACCTCCACATCGGGCATGCGCTGAACAAGGTGCTCAAGGACATGGTCGTCCGGTCGCAGCAGATGATGGGGAAGGACGCGCGCTACGTCCCCGGCTGGGACTGTCACGGCCTGCCCATCGAGTGGAAGATCGAGGAGCAGTACCGCGGGAAGGGGCTGAACAAGGATGACGTGGACAAGGCCGCCTTCCGGCAGGAGTGCCGCCGCTTTGCCGAAGGCTGGATCGACATCCAGCGCGAGGAGTTCAAGCGCCTCGGCGTCACCGGCGCCTGGGACAGGCCTTACCTGACGATGGACTACCACGCCGAGGCGGTGATCGCGGACGAGTTCATGAAGTTCCTGATGAACGGCAGCCTCTATCAGGGGTCGAAGCCGGTGATGTGGTCTCCGGTGGAGAAGACCGCTTTGGCCGAGGCGGAGGTCGAGTATCACGACGTGACCAGCCACCAGGTCTGGGTGCGGTTTCCGGTGGTCGCGGGCGAAGCGCTGTTCCTGAAGACGCCGACCTCGGTGGTGATCTGGACGACGACGCCCTGGACCGTCCCGCAGAACCGGGCGGTCTGCTTCGGGCCGGGCATCGCCTATGGGCTTTACGAGGTGATCGGCCGCCCGGCCGATGCGCCCGTGACCATCGGCGAGCGGGTGATCCTGGCCGATGCGCTGGCCGAGAGGGCCTTTGCGCAGGCCAAGCTGGCGGGCCCCGAGATGGTGCGAAGGCTGTGCGACGCGACGCCTGCCGACCTTGCGGCGCTGGTCTGCGCGCATCCGCTGCGCGGGGTGGAGGGGGCTGCGGGCGAATGGGACTACGACGTCCCCCTCCTGCCTGGCGAGCACGTCACCGACGACGCAGGGACAGGCTTTGTCCACACCGCCCCCAGCCACGGCGATGACGACTACCAGATCGGCCTGAAGCACGGCCTGCCGATGACCTACAACGTCATGGAGGACGGCAGCTACCGCGCCGACCTGCCGCTGTTCGGCGGCCAGCACATCATCACCCCCGACGGCAGGGAAGGCCCGGCAAACGTCAGCGTCATCAAGGCGCTGGCCCATGCGGGCGCCCTGTTCGCCAAGGGCAGGTTCAAGCATTCCTACCCGCATTCCTGGCGGTCCAAGGCGCCGGTGATCTACCGCAACACGCCGCAGTGGTTCGTGGCCATCGACAAACATCTGGATGACGGCATGTCGACCTGGGGCGACACGATCCGCACCCGGGCGCTCAACTCGATCAACCGGCTGGTCGAATGGACCCCGCAGACGGGCCGCAACCGCCTGCATGCGATGATCGAGGCCCGGCCCGACTGGGTGCTGTCGCGGCAGCGCGCCTGGGGCGTGCCGCTGACCTGCTTCACGAAGAAAGGGGCCAAACCCACTGACCCGGACTTCCTGCTGCGCAACCCGCAGGTCAATGCCCGGATCGTCGCGGCGTTCGAAAAGGACGGGGCCGACCTCTGGTATGTGCCCGGTTTCAAGGAGAAAATCCTTGAGGGGATCGTGAACCCCGGCGACTACGATCAGGTGACCGACATCCTGGATGTCTGGTTCGACAGCGGGTCTACCCATGCCTTCGTGCTGCGCGACCGGCCGGACGGCACGGCGGACGGCCTCGCCGACCTTTACCTCGAGGGCACCGACCAGCACCGCGGGTGGTTCCATTCCAGCATGCTGCAAGCCTGCGGCACCAAGGGGCGGGCGCCTTACCGGGGCGTGCTGACGCATGGCTTCACGCTGGACGAGCGCGGCATGAAGATGTCCAAGTCGCTCGGCAACACGGTGGCGCCGCAGGCGGTGATCGACCAGTACGGGGCCGATATCCTGCGGCTCTGGGTGGCGCAGTCGGACTACACGCAGGACCTGCGGATCGGGCCCGAGATCCTGAAGGGCACCGCCGACAGCTACCGCCGCCTGCGCAACACGCTGCGCTACATGCTGGGCGCCCTGCAGGGGTTCACGGAAGGCGAACGGATCGCGGTGGACCGGATGCCCGAGCTGGAACGCTGGGTCCTCCACCGCCTGGCCGAACTCGACGCCGAGGTGCGGCAGGGCTATGCCGCCTACGATTTCCAGGGCGTGTTCCAGAAGCTGTTCACCTTCGCCACCTCCGACCTGTCGGCCTTCTGGTTCGACATCCGCAAGGACACGCTCTACTGCGACCGGCCCGACAGCCCGCGCCGCCGGGCGATGCGGACGGTGATGGACCTGTTGTTCCACCGCCTGACCGCCTGGCTGGCGCCGATCCTGGTGTTCACGGCGGAAGACGTCTGGCTGTCGCGCCTTCCGTCCGAGGACGACTCGATCCACCTGCACGACTTCCCCGACACGCCGCCGGCCTGGCGCGACGAGGCGCTGGCGGCCAAGTGGGCGCAGGTGCGCAGCGCGCGGCGGGTGGTGACGGCGGCGCTGGAGGTGGAGCGGACGGCCAAGGCGATCGGCGCGAGCCTGGAGGCCGCGCCAGAGGTGTTCTTGACAGACGATCTGAAGATCACGCTTCAAAGCGTTGAATTCCATGATGTCTGCATCACCTCTGCCCTGGCGCTTTCGACCGCGGCGGCGCCCGCGGGGGCGTTCGCGCTGGCCGAGGTGCCGGGCGTGGCGGTGGTCTTCCGCCCGGCCCCGGGCGCCAAGTGCCAGCGCTGCTGGAAGCACCTGCCGGACGTGGGCACGCATGCC
>CAZCPY010000157.1:5126-6830 GCA_964499865.1 uncultured Rhodobacterales bacterium
CGCATGCCCGCCCCGGCCTCTGCGCCCGCTGCGACGCCGCCATCGGCTGAAACTTCCGCGCGCAAATCGTGATAGCCTTCCCTGACCAGGGGAGGCCGCCATGATTCACCACAGCCCGTTTCCACCCATCGCCCTGACCGGCGAAAGCATCACCGAACGCGTGCTGCGCGGCCTCGGCCCCGACCCGGACCGCGTGGTGCTGATCGACGGGCCCACCGGGCGCGGGATGACGGCGGGGGCGCTGGAGGACGGCATCCGCCGTCTGGCCGGGGGCCTTCGGGCGCGCGGCATCGGCAAGGGCGACATGGTGGCGCTGATGGCGCCGAACCTGCCGGAATTCGCCGTGGCCTATCACGGGATCGTCTATGCCGGGGCGACGGTCACCACGATCAACCCGACCTATACCGCGCCCGAGGTGCGCCACCAGATCGGGGACAGCGGCGCGCGCCTGCTGATCACCATCCCCGCCTTCGCCGAGACGGCCCGCGCGGCGACCGGCGTGGAGACGGCGCTGCTGGGGGAGGCGTCCTTTGCCGCGCTGATGGGCGCGCCGCTGGCGGCGCAGGTGCCGGTGGATGCGGCGACGGAGGTCGCGGCGCTGCCCTATTCCAGCGGCACCACCGGCCTGCCCAAGGGCGTGCGGCTGACGCATCGCAACCTGGTGGCCAACGTCGACCAGTGTCTGGTGGCGGTCGGCTGTCCGCCGGGGTCGTGGTCGGTGGGGTTCCTGCCCTTCTTCCACATCTACGGCCAGACCGTGCTGATGAACATGCACCTGGCGGCCGGCGCCGGCGTCATCACCATGCCGCGCTTCGACCTCGAGCAGTTCCTGACGCTGGTGTCGCGCCACCGCACGCCGACGCTGTGGTGCGCCCCGCCGGTGGCGGTGGCGCTGGCCAAGCACCCGATGGTGGCGAACTTCGACCTCGCCTGCGTCGAGCGGTTCTTTTCCGGTGCCGCCCCCTTGGGAGGCGAGGTGGCCGCGGCGGTGGCCGCGCGTCTCGGTTGCGTGGCGGTGCAGGGCTACGGGATGACCGAGATGTCGCCGGTCAGCCACGGCACGCCGCTCGGCCAGTCGCGCAAGGGGTCGGTCGGGCCCGCCGTCGCCTCGACCGAATTCCGTCTGGTGGCGGGCGGCCGCGACGTGGCCCCGGGCGAGGAGGGCGAGTTGTGGGTGCGCGGGCCGCAGGTCATGCAGGGCTACCACAACCGGCCCGAGGCCACGGCGGCGACGCTGACCGAAGACGGCTGGCTGAAGACCGGAGACCTGGCCACGGTCGCGCCCGACGGCTGGGTCACGATCCGCGACCGGCTCAAGGAACTGATCAAGGTCAAGGGCTTCCAGGTCGCACCGGCGGAGGTGGAGGCCGCACTTCTGACCTCGCCCATGGTCAGGGACGCTGCCGTCAAGGGCGTGCCGGACGACGAGGCGGGCGAGGTTCCGGTGGCCTTCGTGGTGCCCGCAGAGGGCGCCGACGCAGGCGCGATCCGGGCGCATCTGGCGGGGCAGCTTGCCTCCTACAAGCTGCCGCGGTCGATCACCTTCCTGGACGCGATCCCCAAGTCGGCCTCGGGCAAGATCCTGCGCCGCCTGCTGCCGGATGCCGCCTGAGGCGATCCGGGCGGTGCTGCCGGACCTCGCCCTGCGGCGGGGCAGGGGCAGTTTCTGTCCCCCCGGACGCCGCGCGCGCCCCGGCGCCGGAC
>CAZCPY010000158.1:0-6732 GCA_964499865.1 uncultured Rhodobacterales bacterium
GGCCTGATCATGCTGGTCAAGAACAAGGGCCGCGACATCGGCATCCTGCGCACCATGGGGCTGACCGAGGGGTCGGTGCTGCGGGTGTTCTTCCTGTGCGGCGCCTTCACCGGCCTTGTGGGCACGGCGATGGGGGTCGTCCTCGGCTGCCTCTTCGCGGTCTACATCGATCCGATCTTCTCGGCGGTGAACTGGTTCGCGGGCGGCGGGGTCTGGGACCCGTCGATCCGCGGCATCTATGCGCTGCCCGCGCGGCTGCAGGCGGGCGACGTGCTGTCGGCGGTGGCGCTGTCGCTGGGGCTGTCGTTTGTCGTCACCTGGTTCCCCGCCCGCCGCGCCGCACGGATGAACCCGGTCGAGGCGCTGCGCCATGAGTGAAGCGCTGCGGCTTGACGGGGTGGAAAAGGTCTACAACCGCGGCAAGCCGTCCGAGGTCGCCGTGCTGCGCGGTGCGACGCTGGCGCTGGCCGCGGGCGAGGTGGTGGCGCTGGTCGCGCCTTCCGGCGCGGGGAAGTCCACGCTTCTGCATATCGCGGGCCTGCTGGACGTGGCGGATGCGGGCCGCGTGGTGGTGGCGGGGGCGGATGTCGCCGGGATGGGCGACCGGGCGCGGACCGAGGCGCGGCGGCGCGACGTGGGCTTTGTCTACCAGTTCCACCATCTGTTGCCCGAATTCTCGGCCCGCGAGAACATCGTGGTGCCGCAGCTTGCCAACGGCACGCCCGCCGCCGCCGCCCGCGACAGGGCCGATGCGCTGCTGGCCCGCGTCGGCCTCGCGCCGCGCGCCGCGCACCGCCCGGCGGAACTTTCGGGGGGCGAGGCGCAGCGCGTGGCCTTCTGCCGGGCGCTGGCGAATGCGCCCAGGCTTCTTCTGGCCGACGAGCCCACCGGGAACCTCGACCCCGCGACGTCGGACCGCGTGTTCGGCATGCTGATGGAGATCGTGCGCGAAACCGGCCTGTCGGCGCTGATCGCCACGCACAACCTCGATCTCGCCGCCCGCATGGACCGCGTGGTGCGGCTGCAGGCGGGCCGCGTCGTCTGACCGGCGGCCGCCGCGGCGGCGGCAGGCTGGCGACGCGGCCGCAGCGATACCCGCAAAGCGCCCTGCCGCCGCTGCCCAGCCGACCCTGTCCCGGCCCCAGCCGCCGCATCCGCACCGGCAGAGCCGGACATCCGCGCGCCGGCCATCGACGGCACCGGCGCCCCATGACGGCGGCGAGGGCATCGCCACGCCCACGCCGGCGCGGCCGGTCGCGCTGGCGGAATGCCTGCAACAGGTTCGGACCGGACGCCCCTCAGGGCAGGGCCGCGATTTCCAGCACCAGCTTGCGGATCACGGCCTCGACGAAGCTCGCCGTGCCCCGGGTCTGCACCACGAAGGCGCCGGGGCCGCCGATGATCTCGCCTTCGAACCTCGCGCCCACATCGCCGCTGCCCGCAGGCCCCGAACAGCCGTCGCAGTAGATCGCCAGCGCGTTGATCGTGATCCCCGCCGCCAGCACCGTCGCCCGCGCCTCGGCCACCGGGGGCCCCGCGCGGTTGTTGGCGCTGTCGCCGGAAAAGTCGATCACCTTGCGCAGGCCCTCGATCTCGTTGCCCTCGATCAGGTCGCGGCCCGCCAGCAGCGCCGCGCCGATGGCATTGGACCCGAAGGCCAGCCGCGGCGGCACCATCAGGTTTGCCGCGAACCGCTCCGCCGCCTCGGGCCCGTCGATGACCGTCCAGGGCACCACCACCACCTGCGACGACGGCCCCGCCCATTCCACATAGGTGACCGCGATGGTCCCGGTCAGCGTGCTGTCGATGGCGGTCAGCACGCGCGGGTCGGTGATCGCGGTCGCATAGCCCTGCCGCTGGAAGAAGGCCTCGGCATCGTCGATGGAGCCGGTGGTGTCGGCGAGAAGGACAAGCTCGACATCCACCTCCTGCGCCGCGGCGGGGGTGGCGAGGAGGAGGGAGAGGGCGACGGCGCGCATTCTCGGGGACATAGGGCGCGCGGGCGGGAAGTCAGGGGCGGCGGAGGGCCTTTGCAGGATGGAGTGGGGCTTTATCGGGGGGCACCAAAGGTGTTGGTCTTCACTTGGACCAGGCCAGGACATCTATCCCGCCGAGTGTTTTTGGGTAACGTTGTAACCCCGCGCACTATGGATTTTTGCCGAGTATAGCCTTGATGGCTGCTCGCTCGGACGAGTTGAACTTCCCCTTTCCGATCAGCCATTGAACCGCAGCAGCTCTTACTCCGGCATGATGAACATTCATGGCGATGGCCGAGTTGATTGCGCTTCCGCCGGTGTGAATTTTTCCAGCCCTTAGGGCTTGATCCTCGAAGTAGGAGAAGTTCCGCCAGGCAAAAATGGCGGAAAGACCTCTGGACCTCTTCGACGCTAATTGTGGTTGGAATGACATCCTCCCATGGATTTGCAGGCGCCGGTTGCTGAGCAGAACGTCGCGACAAGTCCTCCCTGTCGAGCCGTACTCCATGTTCAACGGCATCGCCAGACGGCGAATGGAAAAGCAAACCTCGTCAAACTCGTGGAGTACTTCGCCTTCTACCGTGATCGAGTGATGTCGGTAGCGGACATTCGAATTTCCGTACGAAGACACATACTCGATAAAATCCGTCGTTGCCCTGAAGGGGAAACGCCGACGATCAGCATCATTCCAGAAAAAGTTGCTGTAGTGCGTGCCGAAGTAATGTGGTGGACAGAGCACGATGGGCACCAAGTCCCCCGAGAATCTGAGAACCAGGTTGAAAAGCTCAGGCAGCCCATGGCTGCTTTCAGAAATGCTTTCGTCATTCAACAACAGCGCCGCCTTCAAGTATTTCTCGATTGCCTGCTGCATGCTCCACAGGAACTGGTGGTGCAGATTGTTTCTCGCTGCCCAACGTGCCGTAATGTAATCCTCATCGGCGGCATCCCGAAACATCCGAAGCACAAGATCCCGGGCGTAGACGTTGGATTCAGGGACAGTGCTCACACATCCAGCTCCTCCACGAACCTCGCGTTCTCCGTGATGTACTGGAACCGCAGCTCCGGCTTCTTGCCCATCAGCCGCTCCACCAGGTCGCCGGTCTCGCCGGGGTCCTCGTCGTCGATGTTGACGCGGATCAGCTTGCGGGTGGCGGGGTTCATCGTGGTGTCCTTGAGGTCCTTGGCGTCCATCTCGCCCAGGCCCTTGAATCGCTGCACGTCGATCTTTCCCTTGCCGCCCAGACCCTTGGCGAGCCATTCCTCTTTCTCGGCATCATCCGCCACATACATCCGCCGCGCCCCTTGCGTCAGGCGATACAGGGGCGGGCAGGCCAGATACAGATGCCCGCGGTCGATCAGGGGGCGCATCTGGGTGAAGAAGAACGTCATCAAGAGCGCGGCGATATGGGCGCCGTCCACGTCGGCGTCGGTCATGATGATGACCTTGTCGTAGCGCAGGTCGTCGAGGTTGAACTTCGACCCCATCGCCACGCCCAGGGCCTCGCAGATATCCCTGATCTCGGCATTGTCGTTCAGCTTTGCCGAGGCCGAGCCCAGCACGTTCAGCACCTTGCCCCGCAGGGGCAACAGGGCCTGGAATTCCCGGTCACGCGCGCCCTTGGCCGATCCCCCGGCGCTGTCGCCTTCGACGATGAAGATCTCCGTCCCCTCGCGCGACCTGGCGGTGCAGTCGGTGAGTTTCCCCGGCAGGCGCAGGCGCTTGGTGGCGGATTTGCGGGCGGTTTCCTTCTCGGCCTTGCGGCGCAGGCGTTCCTCGGCCCGCAGCACGAGGAAATCGAGGATCGCGCCCGCGGATTTGGGATCAGACCCCAGCCAGGTGTCGAAATGGTCGCGCACCGCCAGTTCGACATAGCGGGCGGCTTCTTCGGTCGCCAGGCGGTCCTTGGTCTGGCCCACGAACTGCGGCTCCCGGATGAAGACGGACAGAAGTGCGCAGGCGCCGGATTGCACGTCCTCGCGGCTGATCAGGTCGGTCTTGCGGTTCTTCACCCGCTCGCCATAGGCGCGGATGCCCTTGACGATGGCCCACCAGAACCCCGCCTCATGCGTGCCGCCTTCGGGCGTGGGGACCGTGTTGCAGTAGGACTGAAGGAACCCGTCGCGCGCGGGCGACCAGGTGATCGCCCATTCGACCGAGCCCGGGACCTGGAACTTGTCCTCGAAGGGGATACGCCCGGCGAAGGGGCGGTCGGTGTAGGTCGCGTCGCGGCCGATCTGGTCCTTAAGGTGGTCGGCCAGGCCGCCGGGAAAGTGGAACACCGCCTCCATCGGCGTATCGCCGTCCGCCACGGCGGTCTTCCAGCGGATCTCCACACCCGAGAAGAGATAGGCCTTCGACCGCGCCATCCGCATCAGGCGGTGGGGCTTCAGCGTCTGGGTGCCGAAGATCTCGGGGTCGGGGTGGAAGGTCACCGCCGTGCCGCGGCGGTTGGGCGCCTGGCCGATCTTCTGCAGCGGGCCCCGGGGCAGGCCGCGGCTGAACTCCTGCGCGAACAGCTCGCGGTTGCGGGCGACTTCCACCCGCAGGTGGTCGGAGAGCGCGTTGACCACGCTGGCGCCCACCCCGTGCAACCCGCCCGAGGTCGCATAGGCCTTGCCGCCGAACTTGCCGCCCGAGTGCAGCGTGCAGAAGATCACCTCCAAGGCGCTCTTCCCCGGGAACTTGGGGTGCGGATCCACCGGCACGCCGCGGCCGTTGTCGCGCACGGTGACGGAATGGTCGGGGTGCACCTCGACCTCGATCCTCGTGGCATGGCCCGCGACCGCCTCGTCCATCGCATTGTCCAGCACCTCGGCCACGAGGTGGTGCAAGGCGCGCTCATCCGTGCCGCCGATATACATCCCCGGCCGCTTGCGCACCGGCTCCAGCCCCTCCAGCACCTCGATGGAGGAGGCGTCATAGGTCTCGGGCGTCAGGAGGTCGGGCATGGTTGCGTCTCCGGGTGGGGCGGGGATTGTGGCACCGGGAGGAGGGAGGGGCAAGATGTGGGGGTCAGGCCCGTTCCCGCAGCCAGTCCGACAGCGCCGCCTCTTCCATCTGGCCTTGCGCGACGCGGATGACGGTCTGGCCGACCTCCTCGGTGTTCCAGCGGATGTTCAGGCCGTTCACGACGAGGGCTGCGTCCATCGCGTAGAACGCCGTCCGCTTGTTGCCGTCGTTGAAGCAATGCCCCTGCGCCACCGCCACGCAATAGGCGGCGGCGAGGTCGAAGACGTCTTCGATCAGGCCATAGGCCAGGCGGTTGTCGACGCGCGACAGCGCGCCCTCCAGCGACGTGTCACGGGCACGGCCGGGCAGTTCGCCGGGGTTCAGGGCAGCATCGTGCAGTGCCTCGACGAGGTCGGGCGTCAGGGTGCGCAGGTCCATGGCGGCCTACTTGTCGCGCAGGTAGTCCAGAACGGGCTGCACCCGGTCCCGCGACTCGGCAAGATAGGCGCTCAGTTCGTCCATCGTCATCGGGCGACGCGCGGGCGCGTTCTCGACATGCTCCACCGGCACCAGATACCCCACCGGCTGCGAATTCTTCAGGATCGCCACCGGCTTGCCCCCGGCGCGGTCGAGCACCTTCTGGGGTTCGCGCAGTTCGGTGATCGTGGCGATCTGTTTGGTCAGCAGGCTGGCCATGGGGATACCTCTTGAGATGTGCATCCTGATATACACCTGAATGCACGCGGCGTCCAGCGTGCTCCCCCTGGCCAGAGCTCAGGCCGGTTCCGCCAGCCTGCGCCCCCACATCTCGCGGAAGGCGGGGCGGGCGTGGCAGCGGGTCAGCCAGTCCGACACGGCGGCAAAGCCCGCCAGCAGCGGCTTGTGCGTGGCGCCGTAGCGCAGGCATTCGGCGACCATGATGTCGGCCACGGTAAAGCGCTGGCCCATCAGCCATTCCCGGCCCCGCACATGCGCGTCCAGCCGGTCGAGCGGGCGGCGCAGGCGGACGGTCGCGGCGGCGATCACGGCGCGGCCCTCGGGCGTCTCGGTGTTGCGGTCGGCGTAGGTGTAGTAGATGTCGATCCCCGGCCCCTCGAGCCCCGTGGCGGCGAAAAAGCCCCACTGGTCCACCAGCCCCTCCTCCGCCAGCCCGACCGGCCCGCGGTCCTGCCCGTGGCAGCGGGCGATGTGCTGGGTGATCGCGAGGCTCTCGGTCAGGATCAGGCCGTCTTCTTCAAAGGCCGGAATCTCGCCCTGCGGGTTGACCTCGCGGAAGGCGCGGCTGGCGGTGTTCAGGGGCGCGTTCTCGGCGAAGGGGTCGCCCAGGCGGTAGGCCTGGATCACCGGCACATGGATGAAGGGGATGCCCAGCTCGTGCAAAAGCCACAAGGGCCGCGAGGCGCGCGAGCGGTAGCATCCGTAAAGCGTCAGCATCCAAGGCCCCCCGGCCATCCGCGCACCGCCACGCTAGCGTGGCCCGCGGCCGGCGCAAACCCGATTCCGGACCCGCCCGTGCCGGACCCGCGTCAAGGACAGGCGCCGCCGGCGCTGCCACCTCCGTCCGGCAACCCGGGCCGCCAGGCGCCCGAAGTGGAACGGACACCGGCGCGGTCAGGCATCCGGCCTGCCACGCAGGGGTTCAACGCCTGCCGCGACAACGGTCGCCATCGCCATCGCCATCGCCATCGCCTGCGCCGGTGCGGTGGTCCTCGACCGGCCGCGGGAGCGGATGCGGCGGACCGCCGGGGCCCTGCGCGCGGGGGGGCGCGTCCGCCACGCCGCCGGGCGGCCGCGGGGCGCGGGGTT
>CAZCPY010000159.1:0-6706 GCA_964499865.1 uncultured Rhodobacterales bacterium
ACTCTGGCCGCAGCGCCTGCACCGCGGCCTGGCGCAGCGTGCGCGCGCCGTCGGCGGTGGCCGATGCATCCTGCCGGAACCGGAAGCCTTCCAGCCGCCCCGCGAATTCGCCCTCGACGGTGACGTCGCCCTTGTCGTTGACCTCGGCCAAGAGGCTCTCCTTCTGCTTCAGGCGGCGCATCAGCACGCTGGTCCGCCGGTCCACGAAGGCCTGCGTCAGTGCGGCGTGCAGGCCGTCGGACAGGCGGTCTTCTACCCTGCGCGTTTCGTCGCGCCAATGGGCTTCGTCCTCGCACCAGCCCCTGCGCTGGCTGACGTAGGTAAAGCTGCGGATATGTGCCAGGCGTTTCGACAGCGTGTCGATGTCGCCCTCGGTCCGGTCCAGCCTGCGGACCGCGGTTTCGAGCCAGGTCGAGGGGATGCGGCCTTCGGACAGATAGCCGAACAGGCGCACCAGCAGCGCCGCGTGTTCCTCGGCCCCCAGGCCGCGGAAGTCGGGCACGCAGGACACGTCCCACAAAAGCCGCACCATCCGCGGCCCGTCGATGCGGGCCGACACCTCCGGCATCCCGGCCAGCGCCTTCAGCGCCATCTGGTCATCCGCCTCGCGCGCGCGCACCAGCCAGTCCGACACCGGCGGCACTTCCAGGCTGTCGGTCAGCCGGGCGACCGACCCGAAGTCGAGCGCGCCGTTGCGCCAGTGCAGGCGGCGGACGGGGGCGTAGCGGTGGTTCTCGATCGCCTCCACCAGGTCGGGATCGAAGGGCGAGGCTTCGCCCGTCACGCCGAAGGTGCCGGGCGACAGGTGCCGCCCGGCCCGGCCCGCGATCTGGCCCATCTCGTGCGGGAACAGGGGCCGCATGCGGCGGCCGTCGAACTTTGCCGTGGCGGAAAACGCCACATGCCGGATGTCGAGGTTCAGCCCCATCCCGATCGCATCCGTGGCCACGAGGTAATCGACCTCGCCCGCCTGGTACATCGCCACCTGCGCGTTGCGGGTGCGCGGGGACAGCGCGCCCATGACCACCGCGCAGCCGCCCTTCTGTCGGCGGATCAGCTCGGCCATGGCATAGACGCCATCGACCGAAAACCCCACCACCGCCGACCGCGGCGGCATCCGGCTGACCTTCTTGCCGCCCGCCCAGGTGAGGGTGGAAAACCGCTGGCGCCGCAGGAAGGTCACGCCCGGCACCAGCGCCGCGATGGCGCCGCGCATCGCCTCGGACCCCAAGAGCATGGTCTCGACCGTGCCGCGGGCGTTCAGCAGCCGGTCGGTGAATACATGGCCGCGGTCGGGATCGGCGCAAAGCTGGATCTCGTCGATGCACAGGAATTCCACCCCGAAATCGACCGGCATCGCCTCGACCGTGCAGACCCAGAAGGCGGCGCGTTCGGGGACGATGCGCTCCTCGCCGGTGACCAGCGCCACCACCTGGGCCCCGCGCAACGCGACGATTCGGTCATAGACCTCGCGCGCGAGCAGACGCAGCGGCAGGCCGATCACGCCCGACCGGTGCCCGAGCATCCGTTCGATGGCGTAATGCGTCTTGCCGGTGTTCGTCGGCCCGAGGACCGCCGTCACGCGCGGGTTGGCCATCGCGACCTTTCAGAGGTTCTCGCCCGCGGCGTCCCTTTCCAGCCGCGCGACGGCGTCGATCACGCTCTGGAGATTGGGATGTATCGCCAGCGCCGCGCGGTAGACTTCCAGCGCCTCCTTCGGCCGGTCGGTTGCCTCGAGGATCATCCCGAAGCCCGACAGCGCGCCGAAATGGCGCGGGTTCAGGCGCAGCGCTTGCGCGATGTCGGCGACCGCCGGGCCGAACAGCCCGGCCTGGAAATACGCGGTCGCGCGCGCGTTCCAGCCTTCCGCAAAGTCGGGCGCGTGGTCGATCAGGGCGGTGAAGTGGGAAATCGCCAGCTCGATCTCGCCCGCCTCCAGCGCCTGACGGCCGCGCTGCAGCAGCAGGTCCATCGCGGGCGACCCCGACTTGGACCATTCGATCCAGATCAGCCGCTCGATCCGCTGGGCCTCGGCGGCGTCGGCCTCCTTCAGGCGGCTGAACAGCGCGTCAAGATCCTCGGCCCGTGCGGCGGGCGCGGGAAAAGCCAGCAGGATCGCCAGCAGGGACGCAACGGCAAGGTTGAGCAAAGGGCGCGGCGCTTCCATAACGGGCAGACTAGCGCGGCCTGCGCGATTTGCCATGGCCGCCCCATCAATCCCTCGGGAGGACAGCATGAGCGCAGTGATCGACGCCGCGGTGGCGGCTCTGGCGGCCAAGGTCAGCGGCTTCGACGGCATCGCCAAGGTGGTGATCCCCGGCGAGGGGTCGCTTCTGATCGACCCCGCGGGCGTGCGGGCGGGCGATGCCGAGGCCGACGTGGTGCTGACCGCCGATGCCGACACCTTCAAGGGCATCCTCGACGGCGAGGTGTCGCCCACCGTGGCCTTCATGCAGGGCAAGCTGTCGGTCGACGGCAACATGGGCATGGCGATGAAGCTGGCCGCCGTGCTGGGCTGACGGCCTTGACCCCCGCGCCGTTCCACGCCGACCTGGCCGAAGGGCCCGCGGGCGGGCATGCCGTCTGGCTGCGCACCGCCGACGGCGTGCGCATCCGGATGGGCGTCTGGCCACGGGGCGGGCGGGGGACGGTGCTGATGTTCCCCGGCCGCACCGAATGCGTGGAGAAATACGGCCGCCCCGCGGCGGAACTGGCCGCCATGGGCCTCGCGTCGGTCGCGCTCGACTGGCGCGGGCAGGGGCTGGCCGACCGGCCGCTGGCCGATCCGATGGTCGGCCATGTGGCGCGCTTTGCCGACTACCAGCACGACCTGCGCGCCGCGCTTGCGGCGACAGCCCCGCTCGGCCTGCCGCAACCGCTGTTCCTGCTCGCCCATTCCATGGGCGGCTGCATCGGCCTGCGATCGCTGATCGAAGGGCTCGCCGTCAAGGCCGCGGTGTTCACCGGCCCGATGTGGGGCATTCCGCCCAATCCGGCGATGGTGCCGGTGGCCCGCGCGGTCTCGGGCGCGGCGCGGCTGTCGCGGCAGGGGCACCGCTATGCCCCCGGCACCGGCCCCGCCACCTACCTGATGACGGCGCCCTTCGAGGGCAACACGCTGACCACCGACCGCGAGATGTGGGACTGGATGCGCAACCAGGTCGCGCGCCAGCCGGCGCTGGCGCTCGGCGGCCCGTCGCTGCACTGGGCCTCCGAGGCGATGGCCGAGGGGCGCTGGCTGGCCCGCCAGCCGCTGCCCCCGGTGCCCTCGCTCGTGGTGGCGGGACGCCGCGAGCGTGTCGTCTCGCCCGCCGCGATCCGCCGCCTGTGCGCCCGCTGGCCCGCGGCCCGGCTGATGGACCTCCCCGGCGCCGAGCACGAGGTGCTGATGGAAGCGCCGCCTCTGCGCGCGCAGGCCTACGCCGCCATCGCCGCCCATTTTTCCTGACGAACGCGGCGGCAGGCGCCCCGTTACCGCTTCGCCACCGCCAGCAGGCGGCGCAACTCCTCCAGCGTGCCGATCTCGGACGCGGGCTTGTCGCGGCGCCAGCGCGCCATCCGCGGAAAGCGCAGCGCGATGCCCGACTTGTGGCGGGGCGAGGCCTGGATGCCCTCGAAGGCGATCTCGAACACCAGCTCCGGCGGCACCCGCCGGACCGGGCCGAAGCGTTCCAGCGTATGGGCGCGGACCCAGGCGCTGATCTCCTCGAACTCGGCATCCGTCAGGCCGGAATAGGCCTTGGCAAAGGGCACCAGCGCCTCGCCGTCGCGGACGGCAAAGGTGAAGTCGGTGAACAGGTTGGCCCTGCGCCCGTGCCCGCTTTGGGCATACAGCATCACCGCATCGACGCTGTAGGGGTCGATCTTCCACTTCCACCAGTCGCCCCGCCTTCGACCTGCGAAATAGGGCGAGGCGGCGCGCTTGAGCATGAACCCCTCGGCCATCCGTTCGCGCGACCCCTGCCGCAGGTGCGCGAGCGTTGCCCAGTCTTCGAAGGGCACAAGGGGACTTGCAGACAGTGGCAACCCGGCAGGAAGGCGCGCCAGCAGCGCCTCAAGCCGCGCCCGGCGGGTGGCGAAGGGCACCGCGCGCAGGTCCTGGCCGCCTTCCTCCAGCAGGTCATAGGCCAGCATATGCGTCGGCGCCGCCGCCAGAACCGCCTTCGACAGCACCTTGCGCCCGATCCGCGTCTGCAGGGCGGCAAAGGGCATGGGACCACCATCCCAGGCGAGAACCTCGCCGTCGATCACCGTGCCGGGCGGCAGGACCGCGGCCAGCGGCGCGAACTCCGGGAAGCGGTCGGTCACCAGGTCCTCGCCCCGCGACCAGAGCGCAAAGGCGCCGCGGCGCGCGACCAGCTGGCCGCGGATGCCGTCCCACTTCCACTCCGCCCGCCAATGCTCTGGATCGCCCAGGCTTTCCGGCCCGTCCTCCAGGGCCGGGGCCAGCGCAAAGGGATAGGGCCGCGCATCGCCCCCGGCCTCGCCCGCCAGCAGTTGCGCCCAGCTGGTGCGGGCGGGCGCCCAGTCGCCCATCAGCCGGTGCGCGACCTCGGCCTCGGGCAGCCCCGCCGCCTGCGCCACCGCCCGCGTCATCAGCCCGCGGCTGACCCCCATGCGGAAGCCGCCGGTAACCAGCTTGTTGAACAGGAACCGCTCTGCCCCCTCCAGCGCGTCCCAGGCCGCCATGATCGCCGCCCGCCGCGCCTCGACGGGCTGACCCGTCAAGTCGATCAGATAATTGATCCAGTATGTTAGCGGCCTTTCCTCAGTCGCCGCGGGAGGCGGAAGGATCAGCGCGATGGTCTCGGCCAGGTCGCCCACCACCGGATAGGCCTCCTCCACCAGCCACGGCGGCAGGCCGGCCGCGGCGGCCGCCCAGGCGCGCAGTTCGGTCGCGTTGACCGCCCGCTTCGGCCGCCGCCCGGTCAGCAGCGCCACGCACCAGACCCGGTCCGCCTCCGGCGCGTCGCGGACATAGGCGGCCAGCGCGGCAGTGCGCGCGGCGCTACCCGTGGTCGCCTCCAGCGCGGCGAAAAGGGCGGCAAAGCGCCTCATTCCTGCACCTCCCCGGCGCCGTAGCCGGTGGCCACGATCCCCGCGTCAAGGCCCTGCGTCTCCAGCCAGCGGCGGAAGGTGGCGGTGTAGCCATGCGTGACGAAGACGCGCCCGGCGCCGGTGGCGCGGATCGCCGCGTTCAGGCCGGGCCAGTCGGCGTGGTCCGACAGCACGAAACCCGCCGTCACCCCCCGCCTGCGCCGGATGCCCCGCAGCGCCATCCAGCCCGAGGCGAAGCCCTCGACCCGCGGCCCGAGCCTGGCGGCCCAGGCGGACCCCAGCGCCGAAGGCGGCGCCAGCACCAGGGCACCGGGCGGCACCTTTCCCGCCACGCGCTGCGTCGGCGGCAGGCGATAGCCCTGCGCGCGCAGGATCGCCGTCGGCCCCTCGACCGCGCCATGGGTGAAGACCGGGCCGACCGCTGGCAAGGCGGCCAGGATGCGCTGCGCCTTGCCCAGGCCATAGGCGCCCAGCAGCGCCGCTTGCCCCGCCCCCGCCGCCGCCTGCCACCAGGCGGCGATGCCGGCGATGACCCCGGCCTGCGGCGCCCATCGGAACACCGGAAGGCCGAAGGTGCATTCGCTGACGAAGGCATGGCAGGCGACCGGTTCCCAGGGCTCGGACAGGCCGTCGGCCTCGGTCTTGTAGTCGCCCGAGACGACCCAGACCTCGCCCCCCACCTCGACCCGCACCTGCGCCGACCCCGGCACATGGCCCGCGGGGTGGAAAGAGACGCCGGCGCCGCCGATCCGGCGGCGCTCGGCCCAGCCCAGGCCTTCGGCCGCGATGTCGCCGAGCCGCGCGCGGATCACCGGCAGGGCGGCATGGCTGGACAGGTAGGCGCCATGGCCGGGCCGGGCATGGTCGGCATGGCCGTGGGTGATGACCGCCCGGGCGACCGGGCGCCAGGGGTCGATGTGGAAATCCCCGGCAGGGCAGTAGATGCCGTGGTCGGTGAAGGTCAGGACGGGCGCCGCCATCGCGCGAGCATAGGCGCCGCGCCGCCCCCCGCCAGCCCCCCCGCGGTTGAGAAGTGCTGCACGCGGCGCTATCCTTCCGCGCGACAGCCGCCAGAGGGGGCGCAGCATGGCGACCGAGACCGATTTTCGCCTGGAACCCCGGGGCCCGCAGGCCGCGGTCGCCACGCAAAGCTTCACCGCCACCCCGGTGCAGGTGCTGACCGCCTTCCTCGACGCCGACTGGCTCAGGGAATGGATGGGCGCCCCCGCGATGCCGCTCGAGATCTGCGAGGTCGACTGCCGCCTCGGCGGCCGCTTCCGCTGCGCATGGACGCTGCCCGACGGCACGAAATCCTGGGTCGCGGGGGTCTATGACGAGCTGACCGACACCACGATCGGCCACAGCGAAGCGTGGCGCCCCGACTGGACGGGCGGTGACACGCATGTCCACCGCCGCGTCAGCCCGCAGGAAAACCGCACGCTGATGACCACCGTCGTCACCTTCGCCACACCGCAGGCCCGCGCGCAGGCGCTGGCGACGATGGGCCGGGGATTGCAGAATTCCTGGGCCCGCCTCGAAGCGCTGTTCCAGGCCTGACCGCCCGACCGCCGCCGGCCCGACCGGCCCCGGCCGCTGAAGCAAATTGCGTGCCTTCGGCACAAGCCTTTCCTGTCGGTCAGCGGCTGAA
>CAZCPY010000160.1:0-6609 GCA_964499865.1 uncultured Rhodobacterales bacterium
AGCCGGGTGCCCCCCCACCCTCTGCCTCCCCCGCGAGGGGGGGGGGAGGGACGCACCCGGCGGTCAGGCGCAGCCCATGGTCAGGCCCGCGTCAGAACGCCGCCGCCGTCACCGAATCGCGCAGGGACCGCCCGCCGTCCAGCGTCAGCACCTGCCCGGTCATGAAGGCCGAGGCGTCCGAGGCCAGGAACTGCACGGTTTCGGCCAGTTCGGACGCCGCGGCGATGCGGCCGAGCGGCGTGCCCTCGACGATCGTCGCGCGCCAGTCGGGATGTTCCTTCAGCATGCCCTGCAGGCTTGCGCTCATCACGCTGGCGAAGGACACGGCGTTGACGCGGATGCCCCGGGGCGCCAGCGCCAGCGCCAGCGACCGCGTCATCTGCTCGATCGCCGCCGAAGCGATGGAATAGCCCAGCAGCTCGGGCCGGGTGCGCTGCGCGGCGGTAGAGGACAGGTTGATGACGGCACCGACCGGCCCCGACGTGCCCGCCTTTTCCGCCGCCGCGATCATCCGCCGGGCGGTCATCTGGCTCAGCCGCAGGCTTGCCATCAGGTTGTGCTGCAGCATCGTCTCCACCCCGTCCCTGGCGGGGTCGAGCGGGTCGGACACGGCGAAAAGGCGGCCCGCGTTGACCAGCACGTCCACCCGTTCGAAGGCATCCCAGGTGGCCGACAGAAGGTTGGCGATGGTCAGCTTTTCCCGCAGGTCGCCGGCGAAATAGCGCAACGGGCCATCCGCGCGCGCCGCCTCGCCGCATTCGTTTTCCAGCGTCACCTCGTCGATGTCGGCGCACATCACGTTGGCGCCCTTGTCAAGGAAGTGCCGCGCGATGGCCCGCCCGATGCCGGTGGCGGCGCCGGTGACGATGACGGTCTTGCCCTGGACGGATAGCGACATTGGGGGGGACTCCTGGCGCTCAGCGGCGCGGCAGCGGGCGGGCGGCCCGGGTCAGGCGGTAGGACGGATCGGCGCCGATCTCCTGGACCTCGCGGAACAGGCCGCGCAGGGGGCGATCATAGGGCAGGCCGCGGTTGGCGACCAGCCAGAGCGTGCCCGAGGGCGCAAGGTTGCGGGCGGCGGCGGCAAAGAAAGCCTCGCCCAGCCGGGGGTCGGCGGCGCGGCCGCGGTGGAAGGGCGGGTTCATCACCACGAAATCGAGCGGACGGGGGGCGCGCCATGCAGTGGCGTCGGCCCAGTGGAACGCTGCCCGCGGGTCGGTCACGTTGGCCCGCGCGCAGGCCAGCGCGGCGTGGTCGGCCTCGACGAGATCGAGCGCGGCCACGCCCGCAAGCGACAGCACGGCGCGCGACAGGTAGCCCCAGCCCGCGCCGACGTCGGCGCCATGGCCGCGCAGCCTTGCGGGCAGAGCCGCGGCCAGCGCGACCGAGCCGGGGTCCGGCCCGTCGGCGGAAAAGACGCCGGGCGCAGTCACCCAGCCGTCAGGCAGGGCGCGCGGGCCCCGCGCCCAAGCGGCAAGGGCGTTGCCCGCGGGGAACCAGGCGATCTTGCCGTGCGCCCGCGGCAGGGCGTCGGACAGCGCCACCCGCGCCTTGAGCGCCCGCAGCATGGCGTCCACCCCGTCGTCGCGCGCCCCGTCCACCACCACCGGCCCGCCCGGCAGGACCAGGGCCTCGGCCGCCGCCAGCGCGGCCTCGGCCGCCGCCCGCGCGCGGGGCAGGAAGACCACGGCGGCGGAGAAGCGGCCCGGCGGCAGGTCGGGGCGGACGCGAAGCCCGCGGGCGGCCAGCGCGTCGTGGTCGGGGCGCTGGCCCTGCACGACCACAAGACGCGCCTGCGGCAGGGGGTCAAACACAGCACCGGAGACAGGGTTCAGGACCAGGATGTCGCCGCCGGCGGGCAGGACAAGCCCGCCCTCGTCCAGCGCAAGCGTCAGCCGGGAGGCACCCATGGGCAGGCGCGGCCGCGCCCTATTCCTTTTCCATCGTGCACTGCAGCGGATGCTGGTGGCGGCGCGCGAAGTCCATCACCTGCGCGACCTTGGTTTCCGCCACCTCGAACGAGAACACGCCCACGACCGCCACACCCTTCTTGTGCACGGTCAGCATGATCTCGAAGGCATGGGCATGCGTCAGCCCGAAGAAGCGTTCCAGCACATGCACGACGAATTCCATCGGCGTGTAATCGTCGTTCAGCAGCAGCACCTTGTACATCGGCGGGCGCTGCGTCTTGGCCTTGGGCTTGGTCAGCACGCCGGTATCGATGTCGGACTGCCCGGGCGTCCTGGCCATGCGGAAGGGCGAAAGCGTCACGGGCGGGGGGCTCCGGCAAGAGGGATTCGGTCGGTCGGGCGTGGCCGCGGAATATAGTCGATTTTTCCCTTGCGAAAAGGCCCCTGCCGCGGCACCCCGGCGGTCATGACCGGCCTTTCCACCATCGGCTTCGATGCCGACGACACGCTCTGGCAGAACGAGGCCTTCTTCCGCCTGACGCAAGGTCGCTTCGCCGCCCTGCTGGCCGACCATGCCGACCAGCGCCACCTGGCCGAGCGCCTGCTGGCGGCGGAGCGGCGCAACCTCGGCCATTACGGCTATGGCGTGAAGGGATTCGTGCTGTCGATGATCGAGACGGCGATCGAGGTGACGGACGGCCGCGTGCCTGCCCGGGTGATCGCCGATCTGATGGAAGCGGGGCGCGAGATGCTGGCCCATCCGATCGAGCTGCTTCCTTCGGCCCGCGAGGCGGTCACGGCGGCGGCCGAACGGCACCGGGTGATCCTGATCACCAAGGGCGACCTGCTGGACCAGGAACGCAAGCTCGCGCAGTCGGGCCTGGGCGACCTGTTCCACGCGGTCGAGATCGTCTCGGAAAAGACGCCGCGGGCCTACGCGCGCATCTTCGCCCGCCACGGCACGGGGGCCGAGGCCGGGGCGATGGTGGGCAATTCGCTGAGGTCGGACGTGCTGCCGATGCTGGCGGCCGGAGGATTCGGGCTGCATGTGCCCCATGCGCTGACCTGGGCACTGGAACACGCCGATCCGCCCGCAGGCGATGCGCGCTTTGCCGCATTGCCCGACCTCGGCGCACTGCCGGGCTGGCTGGCCGCACGCGGCGGCGACCGCAACAGCTAGCGCCGCGTGGCGCGCCTGCCGCGACATCTGCGCCGGTCCGGCCAAGTGCCGGAAAGCCACAGTCAACGATTTCGCAAACCCGTTGAATCGCCGCGCTTTTCGTGCCGCTTGCGGCTGTGCTAGCCTGCCCGGCGAAGGCAGACCAGGCGACCCCGGCCGGATCAGAGCATGGGGCGTCCTTGGGCGAACAGGCAAGGGGCGGGCGACGTGGCAGTATTCCGGGGGCTTTCGGCCCGCATTCTTCTCCTTGCAGTGCTGGTGGCTGCGGCGGTCCCGGCGCTTGCCGCACCCTTCGCCGCCTATGTCATGGACGGGCGCACCGGCGAGATGCTGTATGCGCGCAATGCCGACGCGCGGCTGCATCCGGCGTCGCTGACCAAGATGATGACGCTCTACATCGCCTTCGAGGCCATCGAGCGGGGCGAGATCTCGCTCGACACCCGCGTGACCATCTCGGCCAATGCGGCCGGCCAGGCGCCGTCGCGGCTGGGGCTCAAGGCGGGCCAGAAGATCGCGCTGCGCTACCTGATCCGCGCCGCGGCCCTGAAGTCGGCCAACGATGCGGCCACCGCCATCGGCGAGGCGATCTCGGGGTCGGAAGACAAGTTCGCGACCCGCATGAACCGCACCGCCAAGGCGCTGGGGATGACGAACTCGACCTTCAAGAACGCCAACGGCCTGACGGCGCCGGGACATCTGTCCACGGCGCGCGACATGTCGGTGCTGGGGCGGCGGCTGTTCTACGATTTCCCGCAGTACTACAACATCTTCTCGCGCCGGTCGGCGGATGCGGGGATGGCCGAGGTGGCCAATACCAACCGCCGGTTCCTGGATGCCTACAAGGGCGCCGACGGGATCAAGACGGGCTACACCGTCGCCGCGGGCTTCAACCTGACCGCCAGCGCCGAACGCGGCGGCAAGCGGATCATCGCCACCGTCCTGGGCGGCACCTCGACCGCCAACCGCAATGCCAAGATGGCGGAACTGCTGGACCTGGGCTTTGGCGAGGCGCCGCGGAACGCGCCCGAAGACCCGCCCGACGCGCCGGTCTACCTGGCCGAGGACGAGACCGACCCCGAGGCCGAGGCGATCGCGGCGGATGCCGCGGCGTCGGCGGGCAAGACGATCCGGCTGGTCACCACGATGGCGACCTCGCCGCGGCCCAGGGCGCGCCCGGCGGAGCCGGCGGCGACCGTGGTTGCGGCGGCAGAAGAGGTGCCCTCCGAGGCCGCGGCGGCGGCGGCGGCCGTCGACGGGATGTCGGCGCTGATCGAAAGCGCGGTGGCCGACGCGGCGGCCCCGCTGCCCTTCGCACTGATCGAGGAAACCGCCGCCGACGCCGTTGCCGAGGCGACGGCGGTGGCCGAGACCCCGGCGGCCGAGGCCGGGGTTGCCGTCGCCGCGGCGCCCGGGGCGCCGGCCGCGGCAGAAGACATCCCCTTCGAGGTGGTCGACGCCCCGCAGGCGGGCGAGGCGCTGCCCTTCGCGGTTGTCGATGCCGAGGGCAATGCGCTGTCCGCCCCCGGCGAGGCCCCGCCGCTGCAGGCCGAGGCGTCGATGCTGGCGATGGTCGTCCCCGCGCCCCGCCCGCCCGCAGCCGTTCTGCCTGCGCCTGCCGCCGTGCCGGAGCCGGAGGCCGAGGTCGCCGTCCTGCGCCCCGCCCCCGCCCCCGACGCCCCGCCGCTGGTCGAGGCCGAACCCGTGGTCGTGACCCGGATGTCCACCTCGGGCGGGCGTAACTGGGGCATCTCGCTTGGCGAATTCGCCGCCCGCGGGACGGCCGACCGGCTTCTGATGCGCACGATGCTGGCCGAAAGCACCACCGTGGGCCTGGGCCTGCGCAAGGTGATCGCGCGCAGCGGCGGCTATGACGCCACGATCGTGGGCCTGAGCGAGGACGAGGCCGACCTGGCCTGCCGCCGCCTGCGCGCCCGCGCGATGGAATGCACGACGCTGGGGCCGTGAGGCTTCAGGCGCGGCCCGCCTGCGCCGACAGGGTCAGCGGGTCGATGCCGAGGGTCAGCAGGGCCGCGGCCCATTTGCCGCGATTGTCGGTGCGGAAGATCAGGTCGGCCGCGGCGCCGACGGTCAGCCAGTCGTTGCGCGCGATCTCGGCTTCCACCTGCCCGGGCCCCCAGCCGGCGTAGCCGAGCGCGAGGAAGGCATCCGCGGGCCCTTCGCCGGCCCCGAGCGCGGTCAGGATGTCCTGCGTCGCGGTCATCGCGAAACCTTCGCCCACCGCCATCGTGCCGCCGCCTTCGGCGCGGTAGTCGGGCGAATGCAGCACGAAACCGCGCCCGCGTTCGACGGGGCCGCCGAAATGCACGCGGATGTCGCGGCCATGGTCGGTGCGGGGGATGCGCAGCTGGTCCAGCAGCTGGGCAAAGCGGATATCGGGCGCCGGCTTGTTGACGATCAGCCCCATCGCGCCTTCGTCCGAATGGGCGCAGACCAGCACCACGCTGCGGGCAAAGCGCGGGTCGCCCATGCCGGGCATGGCAATCAGAAGCTGTCCGCCAAGTTCCATGGCGCCAAGGATGGCGCGCGGCGCGCGGGGGCTCAAGGGGGCTCAAGGGAGGGCGACGTGACGCGCGCGCCACGCGGGACGGGCCGTCGCCGGAACGTGATTGTCGTTTCACGCCCCGCGCGGCTAGGCGTCGAGGCATGATGCGCCGTGTCCTGCTTGCCCTGACCCTGCTGACCGCCGCCCCTGCGGCGGCCCAGACGCTGGTCACCGGCGCCGTGCTGCCCGGCTGGACGACCGAAAGCGGCACGCGGATGGCGGCGATCCGGCTGGATCTGGCGCCGGGGTGGAAGACCTACTGGCGCGCCCCGGGCGAGGCGGGCATCCCGCCGGAATTCGACTGGTCGGGGTCGGAAAACCTGGGCGCGGTGCAGATCCACTGGCCCGCGCCCGAGCGGTTCCTCACGAGCGGGCTGCTGACGCTCGGCTACGACGGGCAGGCCGTCCTGCCGGTCGAGGTGACCCCGCGCGAGGCGGGCAGGCCCGTCACGCTCAGGGCGCGCGTGGCCATGGGCATCTGCCAGGACATCTGCGTGCCCGCCGAGGTGACGGTCGAGGCGCGGCTGGCCGAGGGCGGCAGCGCGGACGCGGGCATGATCCGCGCGGCCCTGGAACTGCGCCCGCGGACGGCGGCCGAGGCCGGTGTGGGCCGGGTCGCCTGTGCGGTCGAGCCGATTGCCGACGGCTTGCGGGTGACGGCCGAGATCGCCCTGCCCGGCGCCCGCGGCGACGAGACGGTGGTGATGGAGCCCGCCAATCCCGGCGTCTGGGTGTCGGACGCGACGGTCGAACGGGCGGACCGCGCGCTGGTCGCCACCGCCGAGATGGTTCCCCCCGAAGGCGCGCCCTTCGCGCTGGACCGCAGCGACTTGCGGCTGACCGTGATCGACGATCAGGGCGCGGTTGATATCCCGGGCTGCCCGGCCCCCTGAGATCGGCCGCGGGCGCGGCCCCGCGGGCGCGCGACGGCGAGCACGAGCCCCGCCGCTGCCGCC
>CAZCPY010000161.1:0-6540 GCA_964499865.1 uncultured Rhodobacterales bacterium
CGATTGCAGCCTAACCCCGTTCCGGATGAACAACCTCCTGAGAGTTCACAGCTAGCCCTTGCCCTCGGTCCCGGCCCTGAAGGCCGGCAGGTTGCGCACCGTGCGGTCGAACCGGCGCAGGCGGGCGCGAGTTTCGGTCCCGGTCTCCTGCTGCATCCGGTCCTCGCGCGCGAGCTTTTCCCAGCGGGCCAGCCGGGCGGGGTCGAGCGTGCCCGCGCCGACCGCCGCACGGACGGCGCAGCCCGGTTCGCTGCGGTGGGTGCAATCCCTGAAGCGGCAGGCCCCGGCACGTTCGGTGATCTCGGCAAAGGTCGTCGCGATCCCCTCGGCCGCATCCGTCAGCCCCAGCGCGCGCATGCCCGGCGTGTCGATCAGCCAGGCACCTCCGGGCAAGGGGTGCAGCGACCGGTGTGTGGTCGTGTGCCGGCCGCGGGCGTCACCCTCGCGGGTCGCCGCGGTCGGGGCCGCTTCGCCGGTCAGCGCATTGGCCAGCGTGGTCTTGCCCACCCCCGACATGCCGCAGAGCGCGACCGTCTGCCCCGGGGCCAGCCAACCGGCCAGCACTTCGCCGGGGCTGCGGGCGTCCAGCGCCACCACCGCCAGCCCGCGCATCAGGCCCCGTGCCTGGGCGACGAAAGGTGCCGCCCCGGCAAGGTCGGCCTTGGTCAGCACCACCACCGGCTGCGCCCCCGCCGCGACCGCGGTGGCCAGGTAGCGCTCCAGCCGCGCCGGGCTGAAGTCGGCGTTGCAGGAGGTGACGACGAACAGCGTCTCGACATTGGCCGCGATCAGCTGCGGCCCCTGCGGACCGGCGCGCCGGATCAGGCTGCGGCGGTCCAGCACGCGCTGCACGCGGCCCTGCGCATCGACCAGCACCCAGTCGCCCACGGCGACCTCGCCCGCCGAAAGCCCGCCGGGCAAGGTCAGCGGCACCACGCCGCCTGCGCCGCGGGCGACCAGCCGGCCGCGGTGCACCCCGGCCAGGCGGACCGGGGTCAGGGTCAGGTCGTCAACGTCAAGCTGCGACAGATGGAAGGCAGACCAGCCCAGGCTGGCCAGAGGCGAGGATGTCATCGGGATAAGCCCTTCGGGGATGCAGGCAGCCGCCCGCGGGCGGCAGGGTCATCCGGGCGCGGGCCCTGGGGATCAGGCGGACACCCGGCAGGAGGTCGCGGCAGCCATCTGCATCCTCCCTGTTCCGAAGGGCGCGCCGGGCGATCTCGCCCGGCCTTCGACCCGCCTTTGCGACGTTACGCCACGTCGGCCGTCCGGGCAAGCGCCGCCGCCCGTCGGGGCGATTCGCCGATCCCGACCGGCCGGGCCCGGACGGCCCTGCGCCGGCCGGACCGGGGCAGAGATGGGGAGGTGAGAGGCTGGACAGCGACCCAGGACGGGTCCCGCTGCGGCTGCTTCCTTCCGGACCTGACCGGGTTGGCAGGGCGCCTGCCCGCGCCAACCTCTCGGCGGGCGATATAGGCCCGGCGGGGCGGGGGCGCAAGCGGCAGGCCCGCGGTCGTTTCCGCCCGGGCCCGGGCCCGGGCCCGGAAGCCGCCCCTCAGATCAGCCCGACCGCGCGCGCGCCGGACAGAAGGTCGGCGGCGACGTGGTGGGCGTGTTCGCCGCGGGTGGGCTGCACGTCGGGCACCTGCACCACCGTCATCCCCGCCGCCATCGCCGCGCGGGCGCCGGTCTCGCTGTCCTCGAAGGCCACGCAGGCGGCGGGGTCCACGCCCAGCAGCCGCGCCGCGCGCAGGAAGGGTTCCGGCGCGGGCTTGGGCGCGCGCACGTCGTCGAAGGTGACCACGGCGCCGAAATGGCGGGCGAGGCCCGTCGAGGCCAGCTTGCGGTCGGCCTGCGCACGGGTCGAGGAGGTCGCCAGCGCCTTGGGCAGGGCCAGCGCCGACAGCAGGTCCTCGGCCCCCGCCTTCAGCGGGATGGCGCCGCCAAGGCGCGCCATGAAGCGGGGGTGCCATGCGGCGTGGAAGGCGGCCAGGTCCAGATCGGGGAACATCTGCATCAGCAGGCCCGCGGTGGTCGCGTCATCCTTGCCGACGAACTGGTGGAAGAAGTCCGGCGCCACGTCGCGCCCGATGGCGGCCATCGCCTCGTGGCCCGCGGCCATCGCCAGCCTTTCGGTGTCGATCAGCGTGCCGTCGAGGTCGAAGATCACCGCGGCAAAGGTCATCCGGCAAGCGGCCTGCGGCAGAAGAAGCGGCCGAACACGCCGATGCAGGTCGTCTCGCGCCCCAGACCGCGCACGGTGGCCCGCGTGGTCAGCAGGCGGCGGTCGTAGGTCACCTCCAGTGCCTGGCGCAGAACCTGCACGCAGTCGGTCGGCCGCAGCTTGCAGGCGGCCAGCGCCAGCGTGGGCAGCGGCTCGCGGCCCGCATCGAGGTCGGTGTCGGCGACGCGCGCGCGCACCGCCCTGTCCAGCAGGGCCTCGAAGGCTTCGGGGCCCGGGCGGGTGGCAAAGGCCGCCAGCGCCAGCACGGCGCCTGCCAGCATCAGGAAGAACAGGACACGGCGCATCAGGGCCCTCACGGGCGCAGCTATGCCCCGGCGGGCGGGGCGCTGTCCATGGGGAAGGCCGCCGTGAAGGCCTCGGAAATCGCCGCGGGATGGTCCGCCGCCCGCGGCGACAGGCGCACCTGCAGAAAGCCCGCCGCGGTCAGCCCCAGCCGTTCGGCGCACAGACCGGGCAGCCGGGCGCGTTCGGGCGCGGCGTCCGGCGCGGTTTCGATCACCGCGCTGGATCCGGGCGGCAGCAGCAGCCGCCAGGCAGGCTCGGGCGGCGGGGCCAGCACGCCCTGCGCGGCGATCCAGCGCGCCAGAACCTCGCGCACCGGGCGGGGGTCGGCCAGCACCACCTGCGGCGGGTTGTCGGGATACTGCGCCGCCACCAGCGCGGCGCGGTAGCTGTTGGTCACCACCACCACCGACTGCGCGGGGTCAAGCGGGCGGCCGTCCAGCGCGAGGCCGCGCACCCGGGCGGCGCGGGGGTCGATCAGGCGACCGTCGGTGCCATAGCGCGGCGGGCGGGCGGCGTCGATGGCATAGGTCACCCCGATCAGGCTGTCGACGGTATAGCTTGGCACCGCGGGGTCGAGCAGCGGCTGGTCGGCCACGCCGGGGCTGATCGTGCGGAACACCGCCGCCGACCTTTCCAGCCAGTCCGCCACCTGCGCCCCGGTCAGCCGCAGGGCGCGCAGCGCATTGGCAAACGGGTAGAGGTCGGCGAGGTTGCGCAGGGCAAGCGGCCCGGGCGGGATGTCGGTGAAATGCGCCGGCCCGCCGGGGCCGCCCGCCTTGAACGGCGCCGCCGCCGCCAGCAGGGGCAGCCGCGCCTCGGGCCGGCCCTGCAGGGCGCGGCGGGCATGGTCCAGCGTGGCCTCGGCCACGATCCGCGTCGCCGCCGTCTCTGCGGCCAGGGCGAAGTGGGTCGACAGCGGCGTGGCGCTGCGCCCGACCCGGGCGCGCAGATAGCTGCGCGTGGCGTCATGCGCCTCGGCCGCGGCGGCCTGCACCGCGGCTTGCGGGCGCAGGCGCGTGCGGGGCGGGCCGTTCCGCAGCACGGGTTCGGCGCGGGACTGGTGGGCGAGGATGCGCCAGCCGCCCGCGCCTTCCGCGTCGCCATGGTCCAAGAGCAGGTCGACCACCCCCAGGTGCGTCCCGTGGCAGCCCGCCATCACCGCAGGCTTGCCGCAGAGCGTGCCCGCCGCCGGATCGACATCCGCCGCCGCCTCGACCGGGCCGGGAAAGACCTGGTGGGTATGCCCGGCCAGCACCACATCCACCCCCGGCACCGCCGCCACCGCCGTCGCCGCATTCTCGGGCCCCCGGCCGATGCCGGAATGGCACAGCACCACGACCAGATCGGCGCCCTGCGCGCGCAGGGTGGGCACCAGGGCGCGGGTCGTGTCCTCGATGCCGGCGGTGCGCACCTGTCCGCCCAGCACCTCGCTGTCCCACAGTGCCGTCTGCGGCGGCAGGACGCCCGTCACGGCGATGCGGATCGGCACCTCGCGCCCCGTCCCGGTGATCAGGCGGCGGTCGAGGAATACATGCGTCGGCCAGATCGGCGCACCGTCCGGGCGCAGGGCATTGGCGCAGACCAGCGGATGCGCGGCGCCCTCCAGCGCGCGGGTCAGGAAGTCCAGCCCGTAGTTGAATTCGTGGTTGCCAAGCGTGCCCGCGTCATAGCCCACCGCGTTCATCGCCGCGATGATCGGGTGCACCTCGCCCGGCCGCAGGCCCCGCTGCAGCGCCATGTAGTCGCCAAGCGGGCTGCCCTGGAGAAAGTCGCCGTTGTCGAACAGGAGCGAATTGGCCGCCGACCGCCGCATCGCATCCACCAGCGCCGCCGCGCGCGCGAGGCCCAGGCTGTCGCTGGCGCGGTCGGCGTAGTAGTCGTAGGGAAACACGTGGACGTGCAGGTCGGTCGTCTCGAAGATGCGCAGGTGCGCCTGCGTGGCGCCTGCCCGGACCGCAAAGGGATGAAGCTGGATCACGCAATGACCATGGCTTGCGGCAACGCCCCGTCCGGCGCCGCCCCTACCCGGGCAGACTTAGCGCCAATCCGCCGAAGGTTCACCCCCCGGTCGGCTGAAACCTGCGCATTTCGCGCAAGGGTTGTATTTTCGCACGCCTCCGCGGGGCGGGCGGCATGACCGGCGCCTTCGACGCGACGGCCTTTGCCGGGATGGCCTTTGCCGGGGAAACGGGCGGGCTGGACCGCGCCGCGGCCCTGCGCAGCGACCCGCCGGCGCTGGCCGCGGCGCTGGCGCGCGGGCGGGTGCTGCCCCTGTGGCGCGGCAAGCCCCTGTCGGACGGCGTCGGGCGGCTGGCGATGGTGGCGGCCGACCACCCCGCGCTGACGGATGCGGCCGCGCCGCTGTTCCTGGGCCTGACCCCCGACGGCCCGGTCTTTGCCCGCGACATCACGGCCTGGCAGCCGCCCGCGGATGCGGCGGCGGTGGAGGAGGGGTTCCTCGACGCGTCCGAACAGCGCCACCCGGCCCTGCCGGGCCTCGCCTTCCGCGAGCTGCGCGGGCTGATGACGCGCCTGACCCCGGCCGAGGGCGAGATCGCCGCGACCGCCAGGGCGCTGGCGGGCTGGCATGCGGCGCACGGCTTCTGCGCCGCCTGCGGGGCGGCCTCCAGCGTCGAACGCGCGGGCTGGCAGCGCCGTTGCCCGGCCTGCGGGGCCACGCATTTCCCGCGCACCGACCCCGTGGTCATCATGCTGGTCACCCGCGGCAACCGCGCGCTGGTCGGGCGTTCGGCGGGCTGGCCTCAGGGGATGTATTCCTGCCTCGCGGGCTTTGTCGAACCCGGCGAGACGATCGAGGCCGCCGCCGCGCGCGAGGTGGCCGAGGAAACCGGCGTGCGGGTCGGCCGCGTGCGCTACCTGGCAAGCCAGCCCTGGCCCTTTCCCGCCTCGCTGATGATCGGCTGCCGGGCCGAGGCGCTGACCGACAGGATCACGCTTGACCCCGAAGAACTGGAGGATGCCCGCTGGATGTCGCGCGAGGAGATGGCGCAGGTGCTGGCAGGCGACCATCCCGCGATGCGGGCACCGCGGCGCGGGGCGATTGCGGCGGCGCTGATCCGCGGCTGGCTTGCGGACCGGCTCGATTGAGCTAGGAAGGGCCGCGCGAGGCAAGGGGTGCGCAGGCGATGAAACTGACCCGGCGTGAGGATGTCGAGGCGCCGGTGGCCCATGTCTGGGCGATACTGTCGGACACCGACCACTGGGAACGCGCCGCCCTGCGCCGCGGGGCAGAGGTGCAGCGTCTGGACGCGCTGGAGACGGTCGCGCCCGGCATGGGGTGGCAGCTGCGCTTTGCCTGGCGCGGCAAGCCGCGGCAGGTGACGCTGCGGCTGGCGGCGGTGGATCCCGGCCAGCGCATCGCCTTCACCGCGGTGTCGCCCAACATCTCGGGCGAGGCCTCGGTCGACCTGGCCGACATGGGCCCAAAGCGCACGCGGCTGACGGTGGTCGTCGAGGTCAAGCCGCGCACCCTGGGCGCGCGGCTGGTGCTGCAGGGCCTGCGGCTGGCCCGCGCCCGGGTGGACAGGCGCTTCGCCGACCGCATCGCGGCGCTGGCCGCCGACATCGAGGACCGTTTCCGCCGCCAGCCGCGGCGCTAGGGCGGGATCGTCTCCCGCGCAACCTCCGCCCCGCGGGCACCTCCCCTCGCCCTCGCGGGGGAGGTCGGCTCTGCCGGCGGGCCGGCCCCCCACCCCATCCCTCCCCCACGAGGGGGGAGGGCGGCGCCTCGCGGGCAGGGGCCGCGTCTGATCCGGGGGTGTTGCCCTTTGCCTCAGCCGCGCGGGCGGTTGGCGGGGTAGACGCCCAGCAGGCTGAAGGACGAGGTGAAGAAGCGCAGCTCGTCCAGCGCGCGGCGGACGTTCTCGTCCTCGGGGTGGCCCTCGATGTCGGCGTAGAATTCGGTCGCGGTGAAGGACCCCCCGACCATGTAGCTTTCCAGCTTGGTCATGTTCACGCCGTTCGTGGCAAAGCCGCCCATCGCCTTGTAC
>CAZCPY010000162.1:0-6493 GCA_964499865.1 uncultured Rhodobacterales bacterium
GGCGCCGTCGTCGCCCATGTAGTCGATCACGCGCACGAAGCCGTGGTCCAGCACCGGATGCGCGCGATACAGGTGCGCCTCCATCCCCTCGCTGACCGCCCGCAGCGTCGGGCGGGGGGTGGCGCGCAGGGCCTCGATCTCGGCCGATTGCTCTGGGGTCAGGGGCATGGCAGGGGACTCGCGCGCCAGATGTTGGGGGGACGTGGGCAAAGCCTACTATGGGCTGCGAAGCCCCGGCAAGGGCGCGCGGCATTCCTGCATCATCTGCCTGCCCTCGCCCGGGTGCAAACCCCGGGAAAGATTGACAGGATCGGCCCCGCTGGGGCACCCTTCCGGCAAAACGCCCATAAGAGAGCGAGCAGGTGACATGATCCGGAAGCTGGTGGCGCTGCTGGCGCTGAGTCTGTTGGCGGCCTGCGGCGGCAACCCGATCGGCGATACCGGCGGCGGCGGGGGCGGCGGGGGTGGAGGTGGCGGCGGGCAGGCGCAGACGCACCCCGAGGTGGCGCTGAACCTCAAGGCCATCACCTACGATCCCTCCGGCGGCGGCACCCTGGTGGTCGAGCTTGACAGCCCCGGCGTCGGGTCGCTTGACGCGGCCTTCGTGCGGACCCCGGCGCTCGACCGCAACGGCTACGAGGCCTATGTCTACCAGGAAAGCGGCCTGACCCGGTCGCACCTGGCGCTGGTCAAGGGCAACGAGCGGGGCAACCTGATCGCCGCGGCGGTGTCGGACGGCGGGCAGTTCAACTACCGCTTCGGCGGCGGCAATTATGCCCGCATCGACACCTTCACCCGGCCGGCCTCGGGCCTGTTCAGCTACACCGGGTCCTATGCGGGCATCTTCGTGCCCGGCACGGCCACCACGCCGGGCCTGCCCGCGTCGATGCAGCCCATCACGCCCTACCGGGTCGAGGGTGACATCCTGATCAACGCCTCCTTCGCCACCAACATGGTCGAAGGCGGCATCGACAACCGGGTGATCCTGGACGACGCGGGCAATCCGGTCTTCGCGCTGGCCCCGATCACGCTCAAGAACACCACCATCGACGCGGACGGCCGCTTCCTGGGCGATGTGGAATTCGCGGGCGATCCGGGCAACGTGATCGGCGACTACGGCGGCATCTTCGGCGGCCTGCAGGCGACCGACGTGGCCGGCGCGCTGGTCATCAACCCGATCGAGGGCGAAGACGGCATCTGGGAATTCGGCGCCTTCAACATCACGCGCTGCGGCGAGCCGGGCGCCGGGCCGATTTGCGCCCTGCAATAGCGCGCGCCGTCCGCGCCGCCGCGCTGGCGCTGGCGCTTGCAGGCCAGGGGGCGGCAGAGACACCCCGCGCGGCGGTGCTGACGCTGGACGAGGCCTACATCGTCGCCCGGCAGGCCTATGCCTCGGGTGATCCTGCGCTGGCTTATGCCATCGCGCGCCGCCTGCTTCAGGCCGATCCGCAGGACGCGCGCGCCCTGCTGCTGGTCGCCGCGGTGGCACCCCTGCTGGGCGAGGGGGCCGAGGGCCTGGCGGCCGGGCAGGCCGCCTGGCGGGCGGCGCAGGGCAAACCCCTGCTGCGCTACGAGGTCGCGCGCTTCACCGCGCGGGCGGCGCTGGCGTCCGACCGGCCGGGGGCGGCGCAGCTGTGGCTGCGGCGCGCGGCGGACCTCGCACCGGACCCGCAGGCCGCGGCGCAGACGGCGCGCGACTATGCCGACCTGCGCAAGGCGCGGCGCTTCACCTGGGGGCTCGATGTGTCGGTCACGCCCACCGACAACGTGAACGGCGGCGCCTCGGGCGATGTGCTCACGGTCAACGACAGCCTGCCCATCGGCGTGCTGTCGGGCGATGCGCAGGCGCTGGCGGGGACGCGGGCGGCGCTGTCGGCGCGCGCGGTCTGGACCCTGCCGGACGGGCCCGCCCGCAGCGCCACCATCGGCCTGCGCGCCTATGCCACCGCCCACCGCCTGACCGGGGATGCCCGCGCGCAGGCCCCCGCGGCGCGCGGCGGCGCGGCCTTCGACTTCGCGGTGGCAGAGGCGACCGGCAGCCTGACCCTGCGCCCCGCGGCCCTGCCCGGCCCCCTGCGGCTGACCGTGGGCGCCGGGCAAAGCTGGTATGGCGGCGATCTCCTCGGCCCGCATCTGCGGGGCGAGGCGGGCATCAGCCTGCTGGAACGGTCGGACCGCCTGCTGCGTTTCAGCGTCGGGGCCGAGCGGCAATGGCGCGACGAAGGCCTCGTCGACGCGCGCATCCTGCGGCTGGACGGCGGCGTGGCGCTGGCGCAGGCGGGGCGCCTGATGGTCGGGCTGTCGGTCAGCGCGGTGACCGGCGAGGCGCCGAACGGCACCTACGGCGGCGCCACGCTGGAGGCAAGCTTCATCCCCGCCCGGCCGCTGGGGCCGGTGGCGCTGCAACTGGGCGCCAGCGTCGGTGTCAGGACCTGGGACTTCTACCGCCTGGGCCCTTTCGGCGTGCCGGACGGGCGGCAGGATGTGACCGCCACGCTGGACCTGCAGGCGGGGTTCCCGGACCTGTCGCGCTTCGGCTACATGCCGGTCGTCACCCTGTCGGCCGAGCGCACGCGGTCGAACATCAGCCGCTTCGACACCCGCACCCTTGGCATCACCTTCGGGCTGAGCTCGCAGTTCTGAGGTTTGGCAATCCGCCCGCGGCAGGCTAGGTCTGCGCCAACCCTTGCGCAGGAGACGCCCATGCAGGTCCGCTATCTTCACACCATGGTCCGGGTTCTGGACCTGGAGGCATCCATCGCCTTCTACCGCCTGCTGGGGCTGGAGGTGACGCGGCGGTCCGACTACGAGGCCGGCCGCTTCACGCTGGTCTTCATGGCGCCCCCCGGGCAGCCCGAATGCCCGGTGGAGCTGACCTGGAACTGGGACGGCGACACCGGGCTGCCGTCCGACAGCCGCCACTTCGGGCACCTCGCCTACGGGGTCGAGAACATCTACGACATGTGCGCCCGCCTGCAGGCCAATGGCGTCACGATCAACCGCCCCCCGCGCGACGGCCGCATGGCCTTCGTGCGGTCGCCCGACAACATCTCGGTCGAGCTTCTGCAGATCGGCGAGGCGCTGCCCGGGGCCGAACCCTGGGCCAGCATGCCGTCGGTCGGTCACTGGTGACGGCCCCCGGGGCTCTGCCCGCCGACCATCGGTCCTCGGACCGGTGGCGGACACGATGGTCGTCCCCGGGATACTCGGGAAGAGATGAAGCCGCGGGTCAGAAGCGCCAGAGCGTCAGCGCATCCGGGCCGAGCGTGCGGGTTTCGATCAGCGTCGGGCGCGGTGCTTCGGCCAGCGCGCGAAGGGCGAGCGCCCCCAGCGCCGGGTGGCCCTCGGCGCCGATCAGCGCCGCACCGTGGAACAGCGCAAGCTGATCGGCGAGGCGCGCGCGGATCAGGCTGGCGGCGAGCGTGGCGCCGCCTTCGCAGAGCACGCGCGTGACCCCCTCGGCGGCCAGCGCGCGCAGGGCGGTGTCCGTCTGCGCATCGGGCAGGGCGATCAGGCGGGCGCCGGTGGCTTGCCAGGCCTCGCGCGTCTGGGCGGGCGCGTCGGGCCCGTGCAGCATCCAGACCGGGTGCGCCCGGGCGGTTGACCCCAGGCGGCTGTCGGGGCGGTGGGTCAGGCGGGGGTCGAGCACCACGCGCAGGGGCTGATGCGCGGCGCCCAGGTCGCGCGCGGTCAGGTCGGGGTCGTCCGCGCGCGCCGTGCCTGCCCCCACCAGCACCGCGTCATGCGTCAGCCGCAAGGCATGCACCGCGCGGCGCGCCTGCGGCCCGGTGATCCAGCGGCTTTCGCCCGAGGCCAGCGCCGTCCGCCCGTCCAGCGAGGCGGCGAGCTTGAGCGTCACGAAGGGCAGGCCCGCCGTCACCCGCTTGACGAAGCCCGCGTTCAGCCGCGCCGCCACTTCCGTGCCAATGCCTTCGGTCACCGCAATCCCGGCGGCACGCAAGGCCGCATGGCCGCGGCCCTGCACGCGGGGGTCGGGGTCGGTCATCGCGGTCACCACGCGCGCCACGCGGGCGGCCACCAGCGCATCCGTGCAGGGCGGCGTGCGCCCGTGGTGGGCGCAGGGTTCGAACGTCACATAGGCCGTGGCGCCGGCGGCATCGCAGGCCGCCAGCGCCTGCGTTTCGGCATGCGGACGTCCCCCGGGGGCGGTCCAGCCGCGACCCAGGACGCGGCCGTCCCTGACGATCACGCAGCCCACCGCGGGATTGGGCCAGACCCGCCCCAGCCCGCGCGCCGCCAGCCGCAGCGCGTGGGCCATGTGGGCCTGATCTTCGGCTGCGGTCACTCCTCGGGCGGCGCCTGCGGGCGCAGTTCGGCGACGAAGCGGTCGAAGTCGTCGGCGGCCTGGAAGTTCTTGTAGACGCTCGCGAACCGCACATAGGCCACGGTGTCGATGCGGCTCAGGCTTTCCATCACGATGTCGCCGATGGTGCGCGAGGGGATGTCGGTGTCGCCGAGGCTCTCCAGCCGCCGCACGATGCCGGAAATCATCTGGTCGATGCGTTCGGGGTCGATGGGGCGTTTCTGCATGGCGATGCGGATCGCGCGTTCCAGCTTGCCGCGGTCGAACTCCTCGCGCTTGCCGGAATTCTTGATGACCACGAGGTCGCGCAATTGCACCCGTTCGTAGGTGGTGAAGCGGCCGCCGCAGGCGGGGCAGAACCGGCGGCGGCGGATCGAGACGTGATCCTCGGCGGGCCGGGAGTCCTTCACCTGCGTGTCGATGTTGCCGCAGAACGGGCAGCGCATGGGCGCTTCTCCTCTCGCATGACCTGCCTCCAGGTCCGGGGTGTGCCCCCCGGTTGATGCGCAGGACAATAGTGCGGGGCCGACCGCTTGCATAGCGCCAAGCTGCCGGCCCCAGATCATGGGGTGCGGCCCTGTGGCGAAGCGGACTCAGGCGGGCGGTCAGCCCAGGGCGTAGCCCGCGCCGCGCACCGTGCGCAGCGGGTCGTCGCCGCCCCTGGCCATCAGCGCCTTGCGCAGGCGGCCGATGTGGACATCGACGGTGCGGGTGTCGACATAGATGTCGCGGCCCCAGACGCGGTCCAGCAACTGCTCGCGCGAGAACACGCGGCCCGGCTTTTCCATGAAGGTGGCCAGCAGGCGGAATTCGGTGGGACCGAGCTTCAGCGTCTCGGGTCCGCGGGTGACGCGGTGGGTCTCGGGGTCCAGCCGGATGTCGCCGAATTCCAGCACCACGCCCACGGTGGACGGCCTGGCGCGGCGCAGCTGCGTGCGCACGCGGGCCATCAGCTCCACCACCGAATAGGGCTTGACGACATAGTCGTCGGCGCCCGTTTCCAGGCCGCGCACGCGGTCCATCTCCTCGGACCGCGCCGACAGCATGATGATCGGCACGCCGCGCATTTCCGACCGGGCCTTGAGCCTGCGGCAGATCTCGATGCCCGACACGCCGGGCAGCATCCAGTCCAGCACGATCAGGTCGGGCGGCGCCTCGTCCACCAGCATCAGCGCCTCTTCGCCGTTCGCCGCGGCGGAAACGCGGAAGCCCTCGGCTTCAAGGTTGTAGGTCAGGACGGCGCGCTGCGCGCCTTCGTCCTCGACCAGGAGGACGGTGGGGCGGTCGGTGGCCATCAGGACTGCCCTGCCCTGCCGACCGAGGTCAGGTCGCTTTTCGGCCGCGGTTCGTCCGGCATCTTGCCGGTGACAAGGTAGATCACCTGCTCGGCGATCCCGGTGGCGTGGTCGCCCACGCGTTCGATGTTCTTGGCGATGAAATGCAGGTGCATGCAGGCGGTGATGTTGCGCGGGTCTTCCAGCATGTGGGTCAGGAATTCGCGGAACAGCGCGTTGTACATCTGGTCCACGTCCCGGTCGCGCGCGCGCACGTCCGCCGCGAGGCCCGCGTCGCGCTGGATGAAGGCGTCGAGCGCGTCCTTCAGCAGCTGCTCGACCGTCCGCGCCATGCGCCGCACGCCGCCCGCGCCGCCGCCCACGGGCGCCATCTGCGACAGCACGATCGACCGCTTGGCCAGGTTCTTGGCATAGTCGCCGCAGCGTTCCAGGCTGGCGGCGATCTTCATCACAGTCAGCACGGTGCGCAGGTCGCTGGCCGTGGGCTGGCGCAGCGCGATGACGCGGGCGCATTCGGCGTTGACCAGTTCCTCCAGCCCGTCCACCGCGGCGTCGCCGTGGCGCACCTTTTCGGCCAGTTCCTCGTCACGCGTCTCAAGCGCCTGGGCGGCGTCGAGGATCGCCCCCTCGACCAGCCCGCCCATCTTCATGATGGCGGCCTGGATCGCCTCCAGATCGCGGTCGAAGGCCGACGCGATATGCGGTTCGGTGTTCATGCCGCCTGCTCCCTCAGCCGATCCGGCCGGTGATGTAGGACTCGGTCCGCGGGTCCCTGGGGTTGGTGAAGATCTGCCCCGTCTCGCCGTATTCGACGAGGTTGCCGAGGTGGAAGAACGCCGTCTTCTGGCTGACCCGCGCGGCCTGCTGCATCGAG
>CAZCPY010000163.1:0-6274 GCA_964499865.1 uncultured Rhodobacterales bacterium
CTTCCAGCGCCGTCACCCGGCCCTCGGCCGCCTGCAGGGCGGCCAGCGTCTGGGCCAGCGACACCTCCTGCGCCGCGGCCTGCGCGCGCAGGTCGGCGATGGCGGCCTCCAGCGCCTCGCGGCGGGCGGCGGCCAGGCGGGCGGCCTCGGCCTGCGCGTCGATCTCCTGCCGCGCGCTGGCCAGCGCGAGGTCCAGCGCTTCCTTTTCGGTCAGCAGCTTCGCCTGCGCTGCCTCCAGCGCGTCCAGCGAGGCGGTCAGCCGCCCGGCCTCGCCCCGCGCCGCGTCGCGGTCCGCCAGAAGGGACGCGACCTGCGCCTCGAAGGAGGCGATCCGCCCCTCGGCCGCAGCCAGGTCTTCCTGCCGGGCCGACAGTTGCGACGACAGGGTGGCCACCAGCGCCGCCTGCCGCGCGCCCTCGGCCTCTGCCGCGGCCAGCGCGCTGCCCAGACGCGCGCCTTCCGCCTCCAGCTTCGCCGCGCGGTCGCGTTCCAGCCCCAGCGCATCGGCCAGCCCCGCGACCTGCGCCGACAGCGCGTCAAGCTCGTCGCCCTGCGTGTCGATGGTGTCCGACAGCACCGACTGCATGACCATGAAGATCGTCAGCACGAACAGGAGCACCAGCAGAAGCGAGGTCAGCGCGTCGACGAACCCCGGCCAGATCGGCGCCTCGCTGCGGACCCCGCGGCGGGAAAGCGCCATCGCCTCAGACCCGCGCCTGTCCGCGCGACAGCTGCCGCACGGCGGTGGTCAGCGCGGCGAGGTCGCCGCGCAGGTCGGCAAGGCTTTCCTGCCGCCCGGCCGAGATCTCCTCCAGGAGCCGCAGAAGCTGCACGTCGATCGACCGCAGGCGCATCCGGCTTTCGGCATCCGTGCCGCCCTCGGCCAGCGCCGCGATGGTCGCATCCTGCCCCACCGCCAGCCGTTCCAGCGCCGCCAGCATCGCCGCCTGGCCCTCGGCGATGCGCGCAAGCGACCCTGCGTCGCCCTCCATCCGCTTCGCCAGCCGCCCGACCGCATCGGCCAGCAGGCCGATCCGCTGATCGAGCAGGGCGCGGCTCGCGTCGGACTGGGTGTAGAGCGTCGTCATCGCCTCCAGCTGCGCCGACAGCGCGCCGGTCGCGTCGCCGCCCTCGCCGCCTTCGGCGGACAGGCCCACGCGGGTGATGGTGGACAGCCATTCCTCAAGCTCGCGGTAGAAGCGGTTCTGCCCGTGGCCTGCGAACAGGTCCAGCATCCCGATCACCAGCGACCCCGCAAGCCCCAGGAGCGAGGAGGAAAACGCCGTCCCGATCCCGCCCAGCTGGCTTTGCAGCCCCTCCATCAGCCGCCCGAAGACCGCGGTGCCGCCCTCGCCCTCTTGCGGGGCCAGGTTGCGGATGGTCTCGACCATCGCAGGCACCGTGGTCGCCAGGCCCCAGAAGGTGCCCAGAAGCCCGAGGAAGATCAGCAGGTGCCCGAGGTAGCGCGTCACCTCGCGGCTTTCATCCAGGCGGGTGGCCACGCTGTCGAGGATCGACCGCTGCGACGTGGTGGAGATCTGCATCCGCCCGCGCTTGCCCAAGAGCGCGGCCAGGGGCGCCAGCAGCGACGGCGCGTCGCCCGCATCCACCCCCGGGCGATGCGCGGCAAAGCCCTCGATCCAGCCGACGGAACGGACGATCAGACCGAGCTGTCCGAAGCAGGCGATCACCCCCAGGGCAAAGACGCCCAGGATGACGCTGTTGAGCAGCAGGTTGGTGTAGAGGACCTGCACCACCACGCCGCGCGCAAGCCATACGCCTGCCGCGACCAGCGTCAGCACGATCAGCATCAGTGCGACCTGCCGCAACGGCTGGGTGAACTGCGGGGCTGCCGCCTGCGCCTTGTCCGCCATGCCCCGCCTGCCGCCTTTCCTGCCCGCCTGCGGCACGACGATACGGCGGCGGGCGCCGCCTGCCAACACAAAGGAACGCCAGCACCGGAAGCGGCGTGCCGCCCATCGGTTGCGCCACCGGTTTCTTCGAAGAAACCGGTCCGGAAACTTTGAAGTTTCCGGTGCGGATTTTTCCAAAAATCCGCCCGGCGCGCGGTGCGCCGGGCCGGCGTCGCGCGCGCCGCCGCGCTACCGCCCCAGCCGCCCCAGCACCCAGACCCCCAGGGCCTGCACCATGTCGTCGCGCCAGGACAGCGGCCCCGGACGGTACAGCGTCGAGGCCAGCGCCCGCTGCTGGCGCTCCAGGATCCCCACATCCTCGCGCGCGACCCTTTCCCATCGGTCGTGGTAGGGCGCCGCGCGGGTGGCGAAATCGGGCAGGGCCAGCCGGTCGGCGGGAAAGCAGCCGCCCACCTCCAGCCTTGTGCGGTCGGCGGCCAGCGGCGTGCAGTTCAGCCACCACAGGCAATCCTGCGCCACGGCGAACTGCACCGCGGGCAGGGCGACGGTGAAGTAGGTGCCGGCCCGCGCGTCGCCGTCGAGGCCCTCGATCGGCGGAAACGGCGGCACCTCGCGCGACAGCGTGGCGATCGAGGCGCCCGAGATCACCTGGATGCAGATCCAGTCGCCCCGCGTGGCCAGCGTGCGCGACTGCTGGGCGCCCACGGTCGCCTTGTGGACGACGCCGGTGTGATAGGTCTCCATCGCGTTTTCCAGGATCAGCTTCCAGTTGGCGGCGACCTCCAGCGTCAGCGTCCAGACATGGCGCATGTCCTGCGGCCGGTGGCTGGCCAGCCTGTCGGGCAGGTCGCCCAGATGTTCCGCCAGTGAAGGCCCACCCGGCGTGAAGCGCGCGAAGACAAAGCCCGCCCAGTCGTCCGTCTCCAGTGGCACGAGGCCGTTTTCCACCCGGTCGAAGCCCTCGGCGTCCTGCATGTCGGGGCAGCCGTAGAGGCGGCCGTCGGTCAGGTAGGACCAGGCGTGATAGGGGCAGGTCACCCGCCCCCCGGTATTGCCCGACCCTTCCAGCAGGATCGACCCGCGGTGGCGGCAGACATTGGCGAAGGCGCGCAGGACGCCGTCCTGTCCGCGCAGCAGCACCACCGGCCCGCCGGGCAGGTCGAAGCTGCGGAAATCGCCGGGGTCGGGCAGCGTCTCGGCGCGCGCGAGGAACAGCCAGTCCTTCTGGAAGATGCGCGCGCGCTCTTCGGCCAGGATCGCGGGGTCGGTGTAGAACCCCGCGGGCATGGCGCGGGCGCGGGGCAGGGGCGCGGTCGCGGCGGCGATCTCGGCAGGGTCGAGCGGCATCGGGCACCTCCGGGTCCCGAGCCTGCCGCCGCGGACCTGCGCGCGCAAGCCCGCGGCGACGCTTGACGCCCGCGCGGGCGGCCCTTAGGCCCGCCCCATGCTTGCCGAAATCGCGATTGTCCTTGTCCTGATCCTGGTCAACGGCGTCTTCGCGCTGTCCGAGATGTCGATCGTCTCGTCCCGCCCGCCGCGGCTGAAGGCGCGCGGCGGGGCGGGGGCAATGGCGGCGCTGCGGCTGGCCGGGGATCCGGGGCGGTTCCTGTCCACGGTACAGATCGGCATCACGCTGGTGGGCGTGCTGTCGGGCGCGGTGTCGGGGGCCACGCTTGGCGTGCGGCTGTCGGGCTGGCTCAGGTCGCAGGGGGTGGAGGCCGACCTTGCCGACACGCTGGGCGTGGGCGGCGTGGTCGTGGCGCTGACCTGCCTGTCGCTGATCCTGGGCGAACTGGTCCCCAAGCGCATCGCGCTGCGCAACCCCGAGGCGGTGGCGGCCCGCGTGGCGCCTGCGATGACGCTTCTGTCGCGCGTCATGGCGCCGGTGGTCTTCCTGCTGGATGTGTCGGGCAGGGCGATCCTGTGGCTTCTGGGGCAGGGCGGCCGGCGCGACGGCGGCGTGACCGAGGAAGAGGTGCGCAGCGTCCTGACCGAAGCGCGCGAGGGCGGCATCATCGAGGACGACGAAGGCGTGATGATGTCGGGCGTGATGCGCCTCGCCGACCGGTCGGCGCGTACGCTGATGACACCGCGGCGGCAGGTCGATGCGGTGGACCTCGGCCTGACCCCGGCCGAGACGCTGGCCGCGATCCGCCGCATCGGCCGGACCCGCATTCCCGTGCGCGACCCCGCGCGCGACGAGGTGGTGGGGATCGTGCTGCTGATCGAAGCCTTTGACCGCGTGTCGCGGCGCGAGGCGCTGGACCTCGCCTCGCTGGTGCGCGAACTGCCGGTGGTGTCCGACAAGGCCGAAGCGCTGGACGTGCTGGAGGTGCTGCGCGGCACGCCGCACCACACGGTGCTGGTCTACGACGAATACGGCAGCTTCCAGGGCATCGTCACCACCGGTGACATCCTGAACGCCATCACCGCCGACCTGGGCCCCGGCGCCGCGGACGAACCCGACCTGTTGCAGCGGGCAGACGGCAGCTGGCTGGCCGCGGGCGCGATGGCGGCGGACGAATTCTGCGACCGGCTGGGCCTGCCGCAGGACCTGGCGGGGGACTACGAGACCGTGGCCGGGCTGTTCCTGAACCTGCTGCGGCAGAGTCCGCATCTGGGCGACACGGTCGAAGCGGCCGGCTGGCGGTTCGAGGTCGTCGACATGGACGGCCGGCGCATCGACAAGGTGCTGGCATCGCGGCTTCCGGCGATTTCCTGACGCCGCGGGCGCTGGAACGAAACCGTTTCATGACAAAGGGTCACGCCGACGAAACCGCCCTGCTATCCGATAGCAGGGCGGCGTTTTTGCCTAGCCCCGGGGTCTGCCCCCATGTCGGCGGCAAGGCGACAACGCCCCGACCGCAACCCCGAAAGGAGCCCGACATGCTGCCCGCTGTCCGCACCAACCTGACCGCCGCCGTCACCGCCGCCGCCCTCGCCGCCGCCCTCGCCCTGGCCGCCGCCGCCCCGGCCATGGCCTGGGGCAAGCGCGAGCAGGGCTTCGTCGCCGGTGCCGCCACCGCAATCCTGCTCTACGAGATCGCCCGCGACAACAAGCGCCGCAACGGTGCCCGCCGCGCCGCCCCCGCGCCGCAGCCGGTCTATGTGCCCGCGCCGCATTACACCGCCGCGCCCGCCAAGGCGGCGTTCCTCGAATACTCGGCCAACGGCCGCCGGGCGATCCAGGCGCGGCTGCGCGCCTACGGCTACTACACCGGCGCCATCGACGGCGTCTGGGGCCCCGGCACCGCCCGCGCGGTCGAGGCCTATGCACGCGACAGCGGCTATGCGGGCGGCCTGTCCAGCCGCGACGGCGCGATCCAGTTCTATAACGCGCTGATCGGCTGACACGACGCCCGCGCGGCGGCGGCGCCTTACGGGGGCGCCGCCGCCGCCCCGTTTTCCGCGGCGGGAAATCCTTTCCGGTCAGGCCAAGGAATTCCCCCCCCGCCCGCGTCGGATGTAAGCCATGCTGATGGAGACGCCCGACGAGACGCTGGCCCAGGCCGCCGCTTCCGGCGACCGGGCGGCGTTTGCCCTTCTCCTGGCACGGCACTACGACCGCGTGTTCCGCCTGGCCTTCCGCCTGACCGGGCGGCGGGCGGATGCCGAGGATCTGGCGCAGGACATCTGCGCCGCCCTGCCCGCTAAGCTGCGCGGCTGGCGCGGCGAGGCGCGCTTCACCACCTGGCTTTACCGCGTGACGGTGAACGCGGCCGAAGACCAGCGGCGGCGGCAGGCCGTGCGGGCGCGGGCGGCCGACGGCTGGGGCGACTGGGAAATCGCCCGGCAGGAGGCCATCGTCGAGGGGCAGGAGGCCGAACGCTGGCTGGCGCAGGCGATGTCGGCGCTTCCGGGCGACCTGCGCGACACCGTGGCGCTGGTGCTGGGCGAGGAGCTGACGCAAGCCCAGGCGGCAGAGGTGCTGGGCCTGTCCGAAGGTACCGTCGCCTGGCGGATGAGCGAAGTGAAGCGCCGCCTGCGCATGCGGGCGGCCGAGGAGGCGGCGACATGACCGACGATTTCGACCGTCTGGCGCAGGGCCTGCGTGCCGCCGCCCCCGCCCCCGACCCGGCGGCGCGGGCCGCGGCACTGGCGCGCGCGATGGAAAGTTTTGACGCCGCCCAAGGATCGCCCGCGCGCCTGCGTCCGATGTCCGACCGCCCGCAAGGGGCGGGGGTCTGGACAGGGATTGCACGGATGTTCGCAACACTCACCTCCCGCGGGGCGCTGACCGCCACCGCCTCTGTCGCCGCATTGGCGCTTGGCCTCGTGATGACCGCCCAGGTCGCCCGCGGGCCTTCCGGCCCGGTGCTGCCCGCCCCGCGGGGCGGGGCCGAGGGCCTGCCCGCCGTCGCCGGGCAGGGACAGGCGCTGTCTGCCGCAGAGGCCCGCGA
>CAZCPY010000164.1:0-6269 GCA_964499865.1 uncultured Rhodobacterales bacterium
TTCGGAAAACCACGAAAGCCATGCATCTGGAAATTGGCTCTACTTCAGCGTTGCCCTAAGATGAACATCGCTGTGCGCCCCGAGATGCCCACCGCGTCGTGCGTCCGTCGCAAACGACGCCCGCCGCCGTGGACATCTCTGCACCGTTGGCAACCCGTACGGAGTCCACTTAAGAATCGGGGGAAGCTGTTCAGACAACCGGGGCCACTTCTGTGCATTAAAATCGGCCTTGTTCAGACCTTCCCTAATGTTCGTCCGTGCCTCCGCGCACTTCATGTGTTGACGCGACCCAAGATTACGCTTTTGTAATGGGTCTGCAACAGGGAAGTTCGCCGGGTTCGTCACGATAACTGTTGCTTGCATCGTCAGACTCCCCCGTCCTGAATGCCCTCAGTGCGACCCAGGCTCGTTTGCTCCCCAGGCTCTCCAAAATGGCTATTGACTCCGAACGCAGCGCGATACTTCCCTACGCGTTAGTTGGTGCAGTGGCGACCGCTGTGCACTATTCAATCTTGGCAGTGCTGACCGAAATCGCAGCGGTTGCTCCTGGCTATGCGACAGGCGTTGGCGGACTGTTCGGCGCTCTCGTGGCATACCGCTTGAACCGGGACGTCACTTTCATGTCAGTCGTTCCCCATAGACAAGCCGCGCCCCGTTTCCTCCTCATTGCCGCCTTCGGCACCGCCTTGAGCGTCGCCATCGTCAGCGCCGGTACTACCTACACGCAATGCCACTACCTCGCCTGGCAAGTGGGGGCGACCTTGGCCGCCTTGTTTCTGACCTACGCGTTCAACCGCCAATGGACATTTTCATGAGAACCGATCCCGTCCCGTTTCAACTCGACACGCCCATGATTAGCGTGGTCGTGCCGCTGTTCAATGAACAGGAGGTCTTGCTTGCCTTACACCGACGCCTCGTTTCGGTTTTGGTGACTCTCGCCGCGGAGTGGGAAATCGTCTACGTGGATGATGGCAGCAGTGACGCGACCGCTCACATGCTGAGAGACCTGCACGTGGTTCAGCCCCACACAGGTTATGTACGTCTGAGCCGCAACTTCGGAAAGGAAGCCGCGATGAGCGCCGGTCTGAAGGTTGCCAGCGGCGACGTTGTCGTGATCATCGACGCTGACTTGCAGGATCCGCCCGAGCTGATCACGCCAATGGTACGGGCCTGGAGGGAGGGCGCTGACGTCGTGAATATGCGGCGTCGCAGCCGGGAAGGTGAGACATGGTTCAAGAGGTTCACTGCGCATGCGTTCTACCGCGTGATCAATCGCCTGTCCGATGTGAGCATTCCCGAGGACGTGGGCGATTTCCGGCTGCTGAGCCGGCGGGCAGTCGTCGCGCTGAACCAGCTGCCCGAGCGCAACCGGTTCATGAAGGGCCTGTTCGCCTGGGTGGGTTTCGCTCAAGTCACTCTCGATTATGACCGACAGCCACGCGCCGCTGGCGCCACAAAGTGGCGTTATCGCAAGCTGTGGAGTTTCGCGCTGGAGGGAATCACGGGCTTTTCCGTCGTTCCGTTGAAGCTCGCCAGCTACGCCGGCTTTGGACTGGCGGCGGGTTCCTTTTTGTTCGCCTCCAGGTTCCTCGTACAGACCTGGGTCTACGGTGAGTCGGTCGCTGGCTTTCCCACACTGATCGTCACGATCTCGTTGCTGGGCGGCTTACAGCTTATGGCAATTGGAGTGCTGGGCGAATACCTGGGGCGTCTTTTCATCGAAAGCAAGCAGCGGCCCCTGTACCTGGTGGACGAATACCGACCTGCTGGAACAACGAGTATTCATTTGAAGGATGGCGTGCATGACGAAGCACATGGCCGCGCGGCTTGAGGCCGGGCGCGGCGAGCGCTGGCTGCTGTTTGCGTTGCTGCTAGCGGCGGCGCTCAGGCTGCTGTTGCTGGGCCTCTACCCCCTTAATGACACCACCGAGGCTCGGTATGCGGAAGTGGCACGCAAGATGGTGGAGCTCGGTGATTGGGTGACGCCGTGGTACGACTACGGTATTCCGTTTTGGGCGAAGCCGCCGCTATCGACGTGGATCTCGGCGGCAAGCTTCAAAGTTTTCGGTGTGAATGAGTTCGCCGCCAGGCTGCCTCAATTTTTGCTGGCCTTGGCGCTCGCCTGGCTGATTTGGGACTGGGCGCGCCGGCCCGATCGCCGTCAGGGTTTACTGGCCGTCTGCGTCCTGTCGGGCGCTATCCTCTTTTCAGTGTCATCAGGCGCCGTCATGACCGATATGGCGCTCGCACTGGGCACGACGATGGCGATGCGCGGATTCTGGATGGCGATGTACGGCCCGTCCAAAAGTCAGCATGCGGAGGCAACACTGGCATTCGTCGGAGTGGCTATCGGCCTCCTGGCCAAGGGCCCGGTCGCGATCGTTCTGACGGTCCTTCCCTTCTGCGGCTGGATGATCGCCGCGCGCAAGGCAAGGCTCGCATGGCAAAGCATTCCCTGGTTGTGGGGCGCATGCCTGACCGCCGCTCTTGCGGTCCCCTGGTACCTGCTAGCAGAACGGGCGACGCCGGGTTTTCTCAATTACTTCCTGGTCGGCGAGCACTGGCAGCGTTTTACGACGCCGGCTTGGCCAGGAGATCGCTACGGCAACGCGCATGAATTCGCCCGAGGGACAATCTGGCTTTTCGCCGCCTTTGCCTTCCTTCCTTGGTCCGTGCTGCTACCGATCGCGGCCATTGGTCGGCGCACGCCCAATCCAGCGCCGCATGCGGCCGGCGAACGGGCTCTTCACTGGTACCTGCTGGCCTGGGCCTTGGCGCCGTGTGTGTTCTTTACTCTCGCACGCAACATCATCTGGACGTATGCGCTGCCAGCGATTCCGGCAATGGCCATGCTTGGCGCCGCATGGCTCCATCACGATGGCCGTCAACGTCTCATCAACGTTGGCGTAGCGGCAGCGACGACAATGGCCACCCTGACGCTGTCCGCCGTCCTAATTCAACGCGAAATGAACTCCAGCTGGAAGTCTGCCAAGGAACTGGTGAACGCGTTCAATCGTTCTGCTCGTCCCGGCGAACAGCTTGTGTTCCTCGATGTTCTCCCGTATTCGGCATCCTTTTACAGCAGCGGGCGAGCCCGTTTGTTGAAGGATGTCGCGCACCTAGAAACGATTGCTGCTACCCAACCGCTCAGTATCGGCACGGCTGCTGAGCAAGTGGATGCACTGCGCAATTCGACGAAGCTATCCCTGAATGCCTGTGGCCGATATGGGCGGTACGTGCTGCTCGCCGCCCACCAATGCCCCGCTGCGGCGAGTACGTCCGCAAAAGGTGGCTGAGCTTCATGCGATCGGCGTGCGAGTGCCCAACACTGTCGAGTCGCATTACCCAAAGGTGCCGCAGGGGCTTTGGGTGTCTCCCGATCCGAGTGGAGCGGATGCTAAGGACTCATTTCTTGCAGCACTGGTTCAACCTGAGCGAATCGGCGGTGAAGCAGGCGCTATACGAAAGGGCCAGCGGGTCCCGGAAATGAAGCACCGTGCGCCAGGTCAGCCCTGACTTCGAAGGCAAGCGGTCGGGCTTCACGCTGCTGCTCGAAGCCTTGGTGCTTCTTCTGGCCCAACAGATGCCCTTTGCGGCCGTGGCGCGCATCGCGGGTATCTCGGCGCACCGAGTGACGGCGATCTGCAACTGCTATGTGGAGCTGGCACTGGCGGCGGCCGACTTCAGCAACGTCACCGCGCTGGCCATCGATGAAACCTCGCGGGCACGCGGCCATAACTACGTCACCCTGGCGGCCGACGCGCAGGAGCGGCGCGTGCTGTGCGTCACCGAGGGGCGCGACGCGGCGGCCATCGAGGAGATCGCCGCGCAGCTGTCCGAGCATCACTGCCCGCCCGAGCAGATCGAGTCGGTCAGCATCGACATTTCGCCGGCCTTCATCAAGGGGTGCGACGAGCACCTGCCCAACGCGCGGGTGACCTTCGACAAGTTCCACGTCGTCTGGCATGCCAATGCGGCGGTGGACAAGACCCGGCGCATCGAGCAGCGTAGCAACAAGTCCCTCAAGGGTTTGCGCTGGGCGCTGCTGAAGGACCGTGCCGATCTCAGGCCTGCGGCGGCCGCCGGTCTTGACGCGCTGATTGGCCGGGTCGCCCACGTGAGAACCGCGCGTGCCTGGGTCTACAAGGAGCAGCTGCGCGAAATCCTCGAGCGCAAGCAGATCAACGTGGTGCGCCACATGCTCGAGCATTGGTGTACCTGCGTCATGCGCTCCAAGGTCGAGCCGATGAAGGAGGTGGCTGCCCTCGTGCGCCGCCATCTGGAGGGCATCGTTGCCTAGGCGCAGACGCGACAAACCAACGGCTTCCTTGAGGCTCTGAACGGTCTGTTCCAAGCCGCCAAGCGCCGCGCCCGCGGCTTCACGCGCATCGCCACGATCAAGACCGTGATCTTCCTGATCGCCGGCAAGCTCGACTTCAGCGTGGTCAACCCTCACGCTGCGCAACCCACTTGAAATTCAACAGAGCCAGAATTCAGGACAGGCTCCGCGCCGACGCCGCCAGTCATTTGGCGGGCTGAATCTCCGTTACCACGAACTTCCCACCTTCATTCGCGGCCCGGAACTGGACCTTGTCGCCCGCATTCAACTTGTCCAGCACCGACGGGTCCTTGACATTGAAGACCATCGTCATGGCCGGCATGTCCAGGTTCTTGATCTCGCCGTGTTTCAACGTGATCTTCTGATTGTCCTTGTCAACCTTCCGCACTTCCGCGTCGACCAAGGGGATCTGCGCGAACGCGACGGACGCCACGAGCGCAAGCGATCCGCCGAGCAGAAAACGTCCAAAGTTGTACTTCACGATGTCTTTCCTTCCTTGTTGCCGAGATAGCGACTGAAGACACTGGCACTTCCATCGCGTGCGAGTAGAAGCACTTCGTATGTGTCTTTTCGTCCGTCATACATCTCGCCGTCCATGCCTGGCGAGCCGACTGGCATGCCAGGGGCGGCGAGCCCGAGGGCCTTGGGCTTGCTTCTCAAAAGTTTCAGAACATCCGATCCAGGCCCGTGCCCCTCGATCGCATAGCCGCCCACGAGTGCGGTGTGACAGGACCCATATTTTCGGTCGATACGCAGCTGGGCGCGAACGCCATTATTGCCAACGTCATGCACCTTGACCGCGAAACCGTTCGCTTCCATGTGCTTGACCCACTCCTGGCAGCATCCGCAGCTTGGATCCTTCCAGACTTCGACGGGAAACTGCTGCTTGGCAGCGTAAGCGGGTCCGAGGTACGCAAGCGCACCCGTGCCAGCCGCCGCCAGCAAGCGGCGCCTGGAGACCTTAGTGCTTGTGCGAGCTGCCATGGCCACCAGCCTTCGAGTCGCCCGCTGCGACGATGATCTTGCCCACCATGCCGGCCTGGTAGTGGCCGGCGATCAGGCAGGCGAAGTCGAAGTCGCCGGGGCGGTTGAACGTCCAGACAATCTCGCCCGCTTTGCCGGCGGCAACGTGAGTCATGTACGGCTCGTCGTGCTCCATGCCAGGGTGCTTGACCATCATGGCGGCATGTTCATCAAGATCCTTCTTGGTGCCGATCACCATCTCATGCATGACCTTGCCCGCATTCTTCACGACGAACTTCACCGTTTCGCCTTGCTTGACATCGATGCGGTCCGGGCTGAAACGCATGTTGTCCGTCATGGTGACTTCGATGGTCCGCTTCACCGACTTGGCATCGCCCCCGATACCCCAGGCTTTTTGTTCCTTCTTCGCGGGTGCAGCCGCATTCTTCTTGTCGTGGGCCTCGCCTTCGTGCGCGATGGCGCCGAACGACATCCCGATCAAGGCTGCCGCGAACAGGGTGTGGATTGCTTTCATCTTCTGAGTCCTTTCAGGAGGGTGTGAGCGACGGCAAATCGTCGATTTAGTGCCCGGAATGCCCGGACGGTTTGCGGACCCGGACTTCCACGTCCTTGCGTCGCGCGCCCTGTGGAGGCATCGAGCCAGTCCCCTCGGCGGCAAAGCGCGCGGGATCGGGCAGGTTGCCGGCGAATTCGTAGGCGACAGTCCCGCTAGGATGCTTGAACCATCCAGGGTTGCTGTAATCGCGGGCTTTCTGGTCCCGTCGCACTTTCACGACGGTGAACATGCCGCCCATCTCGACCGATCCGAAAGGCCCTTGGCCGGTCATCATCGGGACAGTGTTGTCAGGCAGTGGCATCTCCATCTCGGCCATGTCGGCCATGCCGCCCTCGCCCATGCACCTGTCGTCCGGAACCAGCTTGGTGATCTCGCTGGCGACCTTGCGGT
>CAZCPY010000165.1:0-6267 GCA_964499865.1 uncultured Rhodobacterales bacterium
CCACACGCTGGTCGTGGGCGACCAGGTCTACAAGCTGTCGCTGCTGCCTTCGGGCGTGGTGCGCGGCAAGCCTTCGGTGATCGGCAACGGCGTGGTGCTGGACCCCTGGGCGCTGATGGCGGAAATCGAGCGGCTCGCGGGGCAGGGGGTGCGCGTCAGCCCGGACACGCTGATGATCGCCGAGAACACGCCCCTGATCCTGCCCCTGCACGGAGAGCTGGACCGCGCGCGCGAGGGGCAGGTGGGCGTGGCCAAGATCGGCACCACCGGCCGCGGCATCGGGCCTGCCTACGAGGACAAGGTCGGCCGCCGCGCGGTGCGGGTGGCCGACCTGGCGGACGGGCCGACGCTGGACCTGCGGCTTGACCGGCTGCTGACGCATCACAACGCCCTGCGCGCGGGCCTCGGCCTCGACCCCGTGGACCGCGGCGCCCTGCGCGCGGCGCTGGAGGCCATCGCGCCGCACGTGCTGCCCTATGCCGCGCCGGTCTGGAAGGTGCTGCACGAGGCCCGCCGGGCGGGCAAGCGCATCCTGTTCGAGGGCGCGCAGGGCGCGCTTCTGGACATCGACTTCGGCACCTATCCCTACGTCACCTCGTCGAACACGCTGGCCGGCATGGCCGCCACCGGCACCGGCCTCGGTCCCAACGCGGTGGATTTCGTCCTGGGCATCGTCAAGGCCTATACCACCCGCGTGGGCGAGGGGCCGTTTCCGACCGAACTGCACGACGCCGACGGCGGACGGCTGGGCGAACGGGGGCGGGAATTCGGCACGGTCACGGGCCGCAAGCGGCGCTGCGGCTGGTTCGACGCGGTGCTGGTGCGGCAGACCTGCGCGACCTCCGGCGTCTCGGGGATCGCGCTGACCAAGCTCGACGTGCTGGACGGGTTTGAAACGCTGAAGATCTGCACCGGCTACGACCTCGACGGCGAGAGGCTCGACCACCTGCCCACCGCGGCGAACCTTCAGGCGCGCGTCAGGCCGGTGTACGAGGAGATGGAGGGCTGGTCGCAGTCCACCGCGGGGGCGCGGTCCTGGGCCGACCTGCCGGGTGCGGCGATAAAATACGTCCGCCGCATCGAGGAACTGATCCAGTGCCCGGTGGCGATGCTATCCACCTCACCCGAGCGGGAGGACACGATCCTTGTCACCGACCCCTTCGCCGACTGAACCGGCACCCCGCATCCCCTGGCGCTGGCGGCGGCGGCTGTCGATCCTGGTGCTGGTCGTCGCGCTGCCGCTTTACATCGTCGCGGCGGTGACGGTGGTGGGCTGGGTCGAGGCGGCCTACGGACGCCCGCCGATCTGGGCGGAACTGCTGGTCTATGTGGGGCTGGGGTTCCTGTGGATCCTGCCCCTGCGCCCCGTGTTTCTGGGTGTCGGCAAGGCCGACCCCGACGCGCCGCCGGCGGACTGAACCCTGCGGGCCGCTATTCGAACTCGACCAGCAGGTCCTTGGCCTCGACCTGCGCGCCGGGGGTGACGTGGACGGCCCTGACCGTGCCGCCGCGGTCGGCGTGCAGGCCGGTTTCCATCTTCATCGCCTCGATGGTCACCAGAAGGTCGCCCGCATTGACCTTCTGCCCCGGCTTGACCGCGACCGCGGCGATGGACCCCGGCATCGGCGCGCCGACGTGCAGCGGCTCGCCGTCGCGCGCCTTGGGCCGGGCCGCGGACTTGGCCTTGACGGCGCGGTTGGGCACGCGGACAACGCGCGGCTGGCCGTTCAGTTCGAAGAACACCCGCACGTCGCCGTCGTCATGCGTCTCGCCCACCGCCGAAAGGCGGACCTCCAGCGTCTTGCCGGGGTCGATTTCGGCGGTGATCTCCTCGCCCGGCTCCATGCCGTAGAAGAAGGTGCGCGTGGGCAGGGTGCGCACCGGACCGTACATGCGGTGGCGCGCGTGGTAGTCGGTGAAGACCTTGGGATACATCAGGTAGCCGTGCAGGTCCTCGTCGTCGATGGCCTGGTCGTCGTCCTCGTCCTCGCCGAGCTTGAGCTCGGCGGCGAGCTTCGCGCGCACCGCCTCGATGTCGGTGGGCGGCACCACCGAGCCCGGACGCACGGACAGCGGCGCCTCGCCTTTCAGCACCTTGGCCTGGATGTCCGCAGGCCAGCCGCCTTCGGGCTGGCCGAGGTTGCCGCGCATCATGTCGACCACCGAATCGGGGAAGGCGACCTCGACGGCCGGGTCCTCGACCTCGGCCCGCGACAGCCCCTGCGCCACCATCACCAGCGCCATGTCGCCCACCACCTTGGACGACGGCGTGACCTTGACGATGTCGCCGAACATCGCGTTCGCGTCGGCATAGGCCTGGGCCACCTCGTGCCAGCGGTCCTCGAGCCCCATGCTGCGGGCCTGGGCCTTGAGGTTGGTGAACTGCCCGCCCGGCATCTCGTGCAGGTAGACCTCTGACGCCGGCGCCGCGGTGCCGCTCTCGAAGGCCGCATATTGCGCGCGCACCTGTTCCCAGTAGCCCGACATCGCGCGGATCGCGGCGATGTCGAGGCCGGTGTCGCGGTCGGTGTTGCGCAGCGCCTCGACGACCGAGCCGAGGCAGGGCTGCGAGGTGCCGCCGGAAAAGGCGTCCATCGCCGCGTCGATGGCATCCACGCCCGCATCGCAGGCGGCAAGCACGGTGGCTGCGGCGGCGCCAGAGGTGTCGTGGGTGTGGAAATGGATCGGCAGGCCGATTTCCTGCCGCAGGGTCTTGATCAGGATGCGCGCGGCGGCGGGCTTGAGAAGCCCCGCCATGTCCTTCAGCCCCAGCACATGCGCGCCCGCGGCCTTGAGCTCCCTGGCCCGGGCGACGTAGTACTTGAGGTCGTACTTGGCCCGGTCGGGGTTCAGGATGTCGCCGGTGTAGCAGACGGCGCCCTCGCACAGCTTGCCGCTTTCCACCACGGCATCCATGGCGAGCCGCATGTTCTCGACCCAATTGAGCGAATCGAACACGCGAAACACGTCCACGCCGGTTTTCGCCGCCTGGAATATGAAGGATCGAACCACGTTGTCGGGATAGGTCGTGTATCCCACGCCATTGGCCCCGCGCAGCAGCATCTGCGTCATCAGGTTCGGCATCGCCGCGCGCAGCTCGCGCAGGCGCTGCCAGGGGCATTCCTGCAGGAAGCGGTAGGCCACGTCGAAAGTCGCCCCGCCCCAGCATTCGACGGAGAACAGCCCCGGCAGGTTCGCCGCATAGGCGGGGGCGGCGCGGATCATGTCGATCGACCGCATCCGGGTGGCGAGCAGGCTCTGGTGCCCGTCGCGCATCGTGGTGTCGGTGATCAGCACCTTGGTCTGCTTGCGCATCCAGTCCGCCACCGCCTGCGGGCCCTGCTGCTCCAGCAGGTTGCGGGTGCCCATGGCAGGTTCCGCCCGCGCCTCGGGGGCTTTCGGCGGCCTCGGCGTCGCGTGGGGCCTGGGCCGCCCGGCCGTCTCGGGGTGGCCGTTGACGGTGATGTCGGCGATGTAGGTCAGGATCTTGGTCGCGCGGTCCCGCCGCTTCTTGAAGGCGAACAGGTCGGGCGTCGTGTCGATGAACTTGGTGGTATAGGTGTTGTCCAGGAACGTGGGGTGCTTCAGCAGGTTGATGACGAAATCGATGTTCGTGCTGACGCCCCGGATGCGGAATTCGCGCAAGGCCCGGTCCATCCGCGCGATCGCGCGTTCCGGCGTCTGGGCATGGGCGGTGACCTTCACCAGCAGCGAATCGTAGTAGCGGGTGATGACGCCCCCGGCATAGGCCGTGCCGCCGTCCAGCCGGATGCCGTTGCCGGTGGCGCTGCGGTACGCGGTGAGCCGCCCGTAGTCGGGGATGAAGTTGTTCTGCGGGTCCTCGGTCGTCACCCGGCACTGCAGGGCGTGGCCGTTCAGCGGCACATCCTGCTGCCGGGCGATCCCCGTCGCCTCGGCCAGCGACCTGCCTTCCTCGACCAGGATCTGCGCCTGCACGATGTCGATGCCGGTCACCTCTTCGGTGACGGTATGTTCGACCTGAATGCGCGGATTGACCTCGATGAAGTAGAACTGCTGCGAGTCCATGTCCATCAGGAACTCGACGGTGCCCGCACATTCATAGCGGACATGGGCGCAGATGCGCTTGGCCATGGCGCAGACGTCCTCGCGCTGCGCCTGCGTGAGATACGGGGCAGGCGCGCGTTCCACGACCTTCTGGTTGCGCCGCTGCACCGTGCAGTCGCGTTCCCACAGGTGATAGAGGTTGCCGCGGCCGTCGCCGAGGATCTGCACCTCCACGTGCCGGGCGCGCAGGATCATCTTTTCCAGATACCCCTCGCCGTTGCCGAAGGCGGCCTCGGCCTCGCGCCTGCCCTCGCGCACCTTCGCCTCGAGCTCGTCGGGCCCGTTGATCGGCCGCATCCCCCGCCCGCCGCCGCCCCAGGAGGCCTTGAGCATCAGCGGATAGCCGATCTGCGCCGCCTCGGCCCTGATCGCGTCGAAGTCCTCGCCCAGCACCTCGGTCGCCGGGATCACCGGCACGCCCGCGGCGATGGCCACGCGCCGCGCGCTGGCCTTGTCGCCAAGCGCCCGCATGGTTTCCGCCCTGGGGCCGATGAAGGCGATGCCCGCCTTGTCGCAGGCCTCGGCAAAATCGGGGTTTTCCGACAGAAGGCCATAGCCCGGATGCACCGCATCGGCGCCCGAAAGCCTGGCCACGCGCAGGATCTCGGGGATCGACAGGTAGGCGCCCACCGGCGACAGGCCCTCGCCGATGCGGTAGGCCTCGTCCGCCTTGAAGCGGTGAAGCGACAGCTTGTCCTCTTCGGCGAAGACCGCGACGGTCTTCTTGCCCAGTTCGGTGGCGGCGCGCATCACGCGGATGGCGATCTCGCCCCGGTTGGCGACGAGAATCTTCTTGAATTCGGGCATCCGTGGCCTCCGCGCGGCAATCACGGCGACGTTAGCGGTGCTGCATTGCAGCGCAAGGGGGATGGCCGAGGATTCGTGGCGATGTGCGGCATGGCGGGGGCGGAAGTGCTTGCGAACATTGCCGGAACGAAGGCTTTCCCGGGCCCGGACGCTACGCTATAGTCGGCGCATGAACGCCGCCTTGCCACAAGCTGTGCCCCATGACACGGACGTCCTGCCGCTGTCCGCCCGCGCCCTTGGCGCGCGGCCGGCGCCCTGGCTTGACGGGCTGAACCCGGCGCAGCGGCAGGCGGTCGAGGCGCTGGACGGCCCGGTGCTGATGCTGGCGGGCGCGGGCACCGGCAAGACCAAGGCGCTGACGGCGCGGATCGCGCATCTGCTGCACACCGGCAGGGCGCGGCCGAACGAGATCCTGGCGGTGACCTTCACCAACAAGGCCGCGCGCGAGATGAAGACCCGCGTCGGCGCCATGCTCGGCGATGTGGTGGAGGGCATGCCCTGGATGGGCACCTTCCACGCCATCTGCGTGCGCATGCTGCGGCGGCACGCGGAACTGGCGGGCCTGCGGTCGAACTTCTCCATCCTCGACACCGACGACCAGCTGCGCCTGATGAAGCAGGTCATCGCCGCCGCCGGCATCGACGAAAAGCGCTGGCCCGCCCGCATGCTGGCGGGCATGATCGACGGCTGGAAGAACCGCGCGCTGATCCCCTCGGCGGTGCCGGGGGCGGAGGGGGCCGCGTTCAACAACGTGGGCACCGAGCTTTACGAGGCCTACCAGGCCCGCCTGCGCACCCTGAACGCGGTCGATTTCGGCGACCTGATGCTGCACATGGTGGTGATCTTCCAGAACCACCCGGACGTGCTGGGCCAGTACCAGCGCTGGCTGCGCCACATCCATGTCGACGAATACCAGGACACCAACGTCGCCCAGTACCTGTGGCTGCGGCTTCTGGCGCAGGGGCATCGCAACATCTGCTGCGTGGGCGACGACGACCAGTCGATCTATGGCTGGCGCGGCGCCGAGGTCGGCAACATCCTGCGGTTCGAGAAGGATTTTCCCGGCGCCGTGGTGGTGCGGCTGGAACAGAACTACCGCTCCACGCCGCATATCCTGGCCACCGCCTCGCACCTGATCGCGCAGAACCAGGGCCGCCTCGGCAAGACGTTGTGGACCGACGTGGCCGAGGGCGACAAGGTCCGCCTGATCGGCCACTGGGACGGCGAGGAAGAGGCCCGCTGGATCGGCGAGGAGATCGAGGCGATCCAGCGCGGCACCCGCGGCCGCGATCCGGTGGACCTGAACGGGCAGGCGATCCTCGTCCGCGCCAGCCACCAGATGCGCGCCTTCGAGGACCGGTTCCTGACCATCGG
>CAZCPY010000166.1:0-6205 GCA_964499865.1 uncultured Rhodobacterales bacterium
AACGGCCTGCCACCCCTCACAAGGGTGAACAACCTGATGAGAACTCACAGCTAGAGGCGCGCGCGGGGCTGCGCCATGGTCGCCTTTACTTCCCCCTTTGCCGGGCGTAGCCCAAGGCGCATGGCCGCGCTGCCCGCCCCCCGGTTCCTCGACCGTTCCACCCCCCCGCATATCCTGACGCTGGTGCTGATCTCGGGCGTGGCGGCCCTGTCGCTCAACGTCTTCCTGCCGTCGCTGCCGCGGATGGCGCGGGCCTTCGGGGTGGACTACGGCCTGATGTCGCTGTCGGTGTCGCTGTATCTGGCGATGACCGCCGTGCTGCAACTGGCCATCGGCCCGATCGCCGACCGCTACGGCCGCCGGCCGGTGATGCTGGCGGCCGTCGTGATCTTCACCGCCGCCACGCTGATGGCGATGGTCGCACCCAGCTTCGGCATCTTCCTCGCCTGCCGCCTGGTGCAGGCGGTGATCGCCACGGGCTTTGCCCTGTCGCGCGCGGTGGTGCGCGACATGGTCCCGCAGGACCAGGCCGCCAGCATGATCGGCTATGTCACGATGGGGATGAGCCTTGTGCCCATGGTCGGGCCGGTGCTGGGTGGCTGGCTGGATCAGGTCCTGGGCTGGCAGGCGTCCTTCGCGCTGCTGGCGGTGTGCGGCGCGGGGTTGGCGGCGCTGGTCTGGGCCGACCTCGGCGAGACGTCGACGGTGCGGGCGGCAAGCTTCGCCGAACAGGCGCGCGCCTGGCCGTCGCTTCTGCGGTCGCAAAGGTTCTGGGGCTACTGCCTGGCCGCGGGGTCCGCCTCGGGCGCGTTCTTCGCCTATCTGGGCGGGGCGTCGAAGATCGGGACGGACGTCTACGGGCTGACGCCGGCCCGGCTGGGCATCTACTTCGGGGCGCCCGCGGTCGGCTACATGCTGGGCAACTTCCTGTCGGGGCGCTTTGCCGTGCGGCTGGGGGTGATCCGCATGGTGGTCGCGGGCGCGCTGGTGGCGACCGGCGGGCTGGCCGTGCTGGCCGTGCTGGCGGCCGTGGGGCTCGCGACGGCCGAAGTCTTCTTCGGCTTCATGGTCTTCGTGGGGCTGGGCAACGGCATCCTGCTGCCGTCCGCCAATGCCGGGATGCTGTCGGTCAGGCCGGAGCTTGCGGGGTCCGCCGCGGGCCTGGGCGGGGCCTGCATCATCGGCTTTGGCGCCGCGGTGGCAGCCCTTGCGGGGGCGGTGCTGTCGGCCTCCGGCGGACCCCTGCCGATGGTGGCGCTGATGCTGGCCTCCTCCGCCGCCTCGATCCCCTGCGTGATCTGGGTGCGGGCGCGGGCACGCGCGGTGGGGGCGGGCTGACCGCCCCTAGCGCTGCGCCGTCTTCCAGTCGGGGTGCATCCAGGGCTGAAGATTCGCCGCGGGCAGGCGGCGGCCGAGGATGTGGTCGGCGACCTTTTCGCCCGCCATGATGGACGGCGCATTGAGGTTGCCGTTCGTCACCCGCGGAAACAGCGAGCTGTCGGCGACCCGCAAGCCTTCGACCCCGATCACCCGCGCCTCGGGGTCGCAGACCGCCATCGGGTCATCCCGCCGCCCCAGCCGCGCGGTGCCGCAGGGATGGTAGGCGCTTTCCGCGTGGTCGCGGATGAAGGCGTCGATCTGTTCGTCGGTCTGGACGGCGGCGCCCGGCTGGATTTCGTGACGCACGTGGGCCGCCATCGCGGGCTGGCCGAAGATCTCGCGCGTCAGGCGGATGCAGGCGCGGAATTCGGCCCAGTCGTCGGGATGCGACATGTAGTTGAACCGGATCACCGGGCTTGCGGCAGGGTCGGGCGACCGCAGCGTCACCGCACCGCGCGACTTGGATCGCATCGGTCCCACATGCGCCTGGAAGCCGTGGCCGTCGGGCACCGACTTTCCGTCGTAGCGCACCGCGATGGGCAGGAAATGGAACTGGATGTCGGGATAGTCGATGCCCGGCGCGGACCGGATGAAACCGCAGGCCTCGAACTGGTTCGAGGCGCCCAGGCCGCGGCCGGTGAGCAGCCACTGCGCCCCGATCAGCCCCTTTCCGACCAGGTTCCAGTAGCGGTAGAGCGTGATCGGCTGGCGCGCGGCGAACTGGTGGTAGACCTCCAGATGGTCCTGCAGGTTCGCCCCCACGCCGGGGCGGTCGGCCTGCACCGCGATGCCATGGCCGCGCAGGTGGTCTGCGGGACCGATGCCCGACAGCATCAGAAGCTTGGGCGTGTTGATGGACGACGCCGCCAGCACCACCTCGCGCCCCGCCCGCACCACCTCGATCCGCCCCGACGACCGGCTGTCGATCTCGACCCCCACCGCGCGGCCGCCCTCGACCACCACGCGGCGCGCAAGGCCCCGGATCATGCGGACGCGGCCGGTCTTCAGCGCCGGGCGCAGGTAGGCATTGGCCGCCGACCAGCGCCGCCCGCGCCAGATCGTGGCCTCCATCGCGCCGAAGCCTTCCTGCTGCGCGCCGTTGTAATCCGCCGTCACCGGGTATCCCGCCTGCCGCCCGGCCTCGACGAAGGCCGCGAACAGCGGGTTGCGGCGCGGGCCCCGGGTGATGTGCAGCGGCCCGTCCCGGCCCCGCCAGGCGGGGTCGGCGCCGTCCTCGGCCCCGTGCCAGGCCTCCATCCGCCGGAAATAGGGCAGCACGTCGGCAAAGGCCCAGCCCTGCGCGCCATCCTCGGCCCAGTGGTCATAGTCCCGCGCATGGCCGCGCACATAGACCATGCCGTTGATCGAGGACGACCCGCCGATCACCTTGCCGCGCGGCACATGCAGGGTCCGGTTGCCCAGGTTCGGCTCCGGCTCGGTCTTCAGGCCCCAGTCGTAGAGGCTCATGTTCATCGGATAGGACAGCGCGGCGGGCATCTGGACGAACGGGCCCGCATCCGTGCCGCCGTGTTCGATCACCGCGACCGACAGGCCCGCCTCGGCCAGCCGGAAGGCCACAGCACAGCCGCCGGACCCCGCGCCCACGATGACCACATCGGCCTGCATCGCCTAGCCCAGTTGCGCCAGCAGATAGGCCCGCGCCGTGCCGACCGCCGCCGCGGCGTCCGGCGGGCCGTCCTTGAGCACCTCGCGCAGGTAAAGCCCGTCGACCAGCGCCCCCAGCCCTTCGGCCAGCGCCGCCGCCCGGTCGCCCGCCACGGGGCGCAGGCCCGCCAGCAGGTTCGACCGCAGCCGCCGCTGGTAGACCGACAGAAGCCGCCGCGCCTCGGGCACCGACTGCGCCAGCACCCAGAAGTTCAGCCAGGCGCTGACCGTCTCGCGCCGGAAGTTCGCGGCGCTGAACGACGCCCGCAGCACCGCCTCGACGCGGCCCAGAGGCCCCTCGGCCAAGGCCAGCGCGCCCCGCACCTCGGCGCCGTACAGCGTCAGGATATGGCGCATCGCGGCCAGGAACATCTGCTCCTTGCCGCCGAAATAGTGGTGCGCCAGCGCCGAGGACATGCCGGCGCGGCGGGCGATCTGGCTGACCGTCACGTCCAGCGACCCCGCGCGGCCGATCTCGACGATGGTCGCGTTGACCAGCGCCGCCTTTCGGATAGGCTCCATCCCCAGCTTCGGCATGGTCTGCGGTCCCAGAAATCGCTTGCCAGACCGATGTGCCGTGATCTTTATTGACTCGTCAATCAACAAAAACGACAGGGAGCCTCCGATGACCATCCGCACCACCGCCCTTGCGGCGGCAATGACCGCGACACTCGCGGCGCCGGTCCTCGCACAGGACTGCGATACCGTGATCTTCTCCGACGTGGGCTGGACCGACATCACCGCCACCACCGCCGCGACCTCGGTGATCCTCGAGGCGCTCGGCTACGACACCGAGATCAAGCTTCTGTCCGTGCCGGTCACCTACACGGGCCTGGCGGAGGGCGACGTCGACATCTTCCTCGGCAACTGGATGCCCACGATGGAGGCCGACATCGCCCCCTACCGTGATGCAGGCACGGTCGAGACGGTGCGCACCAACCTGGAAGGCGCAAAATACACGCTGGCCACCAACGAGGCCGGCGCCGCGCTGGGGATCACCGACTTCGCCGCCATCGCCGCTAACAAGGATGCGCTGGAGGGCAGGATCTACGGCATCGAGCCGGGCAACGACGGCAACCGCCTGATCATGGACATGATCGCCACCGGGCCCTTCGGCCTGGACGGGTTCGAGGTCGTGGAGTCCTCGGAACAGGGCATGCTGGCCGAGGTCAAGCGCGCCACCGAAGACGGCAAGCCGATCGTCTTCCTGGGCTGGGAACCCCACCCGATGAACGCCAACTTCAAGATGACCTACCTGACCGGCGGCGACGACTATTTCGGCCCCAACCTGGGCGGCGCGGTCGTCGCGACCAACACGCGGGCGGGCTATGTCGCGGAATGCCCGAACACGGGCAAGCTGCTGCAGAACCTCGTGTTCTTCTTGCAGATGGAGAACGAGATCATGGGCGCCATCCTGAACGACGGCGCCGACCCGGCCGAGGCCGCCAAGGCCTGGCTGGCCGCCAACCCCGCCGCCTGGCAGCCCTGGCTGGACGGCGTGACCACCAGGGACGGCGGCGACGCCAAGGCCGCGGTCATGGCAGCGTTGCAGTAAGTCAAGCGCGGGGGCGAAAGCCCCCGCAACCGCCTCCGGTCAGGTTCGAAAACGGAAAGGCGCGGGATGGATTTCGAGATCCCCAAGATCCCGGTCGGCAAGACGGCCAAGGCCGTCTTCGACTGGATGACCGAGAACATGAGCGGCTTCTTCGACGGGGTCGCGCTGGTGCTGGAAGCCATGATCGACGCGATCATGTGGGTCCTTCAGGCGCCGCCGCCGCTTGTCGTGATCGCGGCCTTTGTCGCCCTGACCTGGGCGCTGCAGAGGTCGTGGAAGACCTGCCTGGGCGTTCTGCTCGGGTTCCTGTTCATCCTGAACCAGGGCTACTGGGAAGAGACGACCGAAAGCCTGACGCTGATCCTGTCGGCCTGCGTGGTCTGCATGGCGGCGGGCGTGCCCGTCGGCATCGCCGCGGCGCACCGGCCGCGGCTTTACGCGGTGATGCAGCCCGTGCTCGACCTGATGCAGACGCTGCCGACCTTCGTCTACCTGATCCCGGCCATCGTCTTCTTCGGCCTGGGCATGGTGCCCGGCCTGATCGCCACCGTGATCTTCGTCCTGCCCGCGCCGATCCGGCTGACGCACCTCGGCATCTCGACCACGCCGCAGGCGCTGCTGGAGGCCGCCACCGCCTTCGGCGCCACGAAAAAGCAGGTGCTGTGGAAGGTGGAACTGCCCTGGGCCCTGCCGCAGATCATGGCGGGGCTGAACCAGGTCATCATGCTGTCGCTGTCGATGGTGGTCATCGCCGCGCTGGTCGGCGCGAACGGCCTCGGCGTGCCGGTGGTGCGGGCGCTGAACTCGGTCAACACCTCACTCGGGTTCGAGAGCGGCTTCGTCATCGTCGTGGTCGCCATCGTGCTGGACCGCATGCTTCGGGTGGTGCGCAAATGACTGAACCAGCCGTCACCTTCGACCGCGTCAACATCGTCTTCGGCGACAACCCCGCCCGCGCCCTGCCGCTGATGGACAAGGGGCAGAGCCGCGCCGAGATTCAGCAGGCGACCGGCCAGGTGCTGGGCGTGCACGACTGTTCGCTGGAGGTCGGCGCGGGGGAAATCCTGGTCCTGATGGGCCTGTCCGGCTCGGGCAAGTCCACGCTGCTGCGCGCCGTCAACGGGCTGAACAAGGTCTGCCGGGGGTCGGTCATCGTGCGCGACGGCGACTGGTCCTGCGACGTGGCGAACTGCCCGCCCGAGGACCTGCTGCGCGTGCGCCGCAAGGCCATCGCCATGGTGTTCCAGCAGTTCGGCCTGCTGCCCTGGCGCACGGTGCGCGAAAACGTCGGGCTGGGGCTGGAGCTTGCGGGCCTGACGCCCGAGGCAAGGGCCAAGCCGGTGGACGACCAGCTGGCGCTGGTGAACCTGACGCAATGGGCCGAACGCCGGGTGGGCGAGCTTTCGGGCGGCATGCAGCAGCGCGTGGGGCTGGCGCGCGCCTTCGTCACGCAGGCGCCGATCCTTCTGATGGACGAGCCCTTCTCGGCGCTCGACCCGCTGATCCGCACGAAACTGCAGGACGAACTGCTGGACCTGCAACGCAAGCTCAAGCGCACCATCGTCTTCGTCAGCCACGACCTCGACGAGGCGTTCAAGATCGGCA
>CAZCPY010000167.1:0-6121 GCA_964499865.1 uncultured Rhodobacterales bacterium
CGCACGCTGACCTTCCTGATGTTCACCGACTACGGCATGCCGGTGACCTTCTACAACGACCACTACGACCTGCTCCTGTCGCAGGACTACCTCTTCGCCCGCAAGATCAGCGCCGACGCGATGGAGCTCAAGGCGCGCCTCGGCCAGCTTTACGCCGCGACCGGCATCCGCTTTCCGGTGTCGAACGAGGGGCGCAGCCTGTTCCAGTTCCTGACCGGACGCGGCCGCATCGGGCGGCGCTTCGCGCCCCGGTTCTGGGAAACGGAATCCTCGCTCGGCCGCGAGCGCACGCTGCTGATGGTGATCTGCAAGAAATGGCACATCGCCAAGCGGCTGGTCGAACGGGTCAGGCAGGAGACGAACTTCCCGGCGGTCGACTACATCTTCAACGAGGGCTCGGCCTGGCTGCCCGACCTGGGCGGCATCCAGTCGACGCTGGAAAAGCGCACCCGCCACCGCCGGGCGCTGGTCAGGATGCTGTTCGACTACTGGGGCACCGATCACCTGGTCTGCTGCATCGACCCCGCCAACGTCGACCTGATGCGCGACTTCGCCTCCGACAAGGCGCGCACGCGGTTCCTCGAGGTGGAGTGCGACTTCACCGACGACTACCTGATCGGCCATGCCCGCCGCGTCGGCCTGGCCGGCGAGCGCACCCCGCAGGAGACGCTGGACCGCCTGCTGCCGACGATCCGCTATGACGTGAGGTTCGAATCCGACCGCATCCGGGACGCCGATTTCGCGGGCTTGTTCCGCATGCGCCAGTCGGGCACGGTCGAGGAGAACACGGTCGCGCTGACGGGCTTCCTCGGCCTGCCCGCCGACCGCGCGCGCAAGATCGCCGAAACCGAACACCTGTTTGCGGACTGAGGATCATGGCCCGGACCTACGACCCCACCAACATCTTCGCCCGCATCCTGCGCGGCGAAATTCCCAACCGCACGGTGCTGGAAACGGCGCGGACGCTGGCCTTCCACGACATCCGGCCGCAGGCGCCCGTGCATGTGCTGGTGATCCCCAAGGGCGCTTACGTCGACTTCGCCCATTTCGCGGCCGAGGCCAGCGCGGAGGAGCTGGTCGATTTCCACCGGACCGCGGCGCAGGTCTGCGCGATGCTGGACCTGTCGCAGGGGTATCGTGGCATCACCAACGCAGGAAGCCACGGCATGCAGGAGGTGCCGCACTACCACCTGCACCTGCTGGGCGGCCGGGTGCTGGGGCGGCTGGTCGATCCCGGCTGAAGGCGCAGCTTCCGGGTCGTGTTGCCCGGCGTGCCCGGGACATTCCGGGGGCGCACCGCCAGGGAGCGCCCAGATGCCCATCCGCTTCACCCCCCTGCCCACGCCGGAGGTCCGTGCGCTTCAGGCCGGAGGCCCCGACGCTCATGGCCTGACGCCCGAACGCCGGGTCGCGGAAGCCGCGGGCATCCCCTGCCGCCGTTGCCTGGGCTTGATCCCCGATGGCGCGCCGATGCCGGTGCCGGCGCACCGGCCGTTTCCGACGCTGCAACCCCACGCGGAAACCGGGCCGGTCTTCCGTTGCGCCGACCCCTGCGCGGCCGGTGGCGGGGCAAGGCCTCCGGCGATGCCGAATTCGCCCGACCACATCGTCCAGGGCTACCGGCACGATGACCGCATCGTCCGGGGCACCGGCGCGGAATACCTGCAACCGGGTCAGGATCGACAGGGGCTGAGACGCCTCGGGGGCGCACCCCACCATGACTGGCGCCTCCCCTCCCCCTCGCGGGGAGGGGATGGGGGAGGGGGGTTCCACTGACGGGATGGGCGCTCCCCCCCACCCCGGCCCTCCCCCACGAGGGGGGCGGGAAGCGCCGGATTCCGATGGATCGGCGCCGCCCTAGCGCAGCGCGGCAGCGGCCAGGATCCTGCCCATCCCGGCTTCCTGCAGGATCACCACCGCCTTGTCGGTGCCTTGCACCGCGGCCTCGGTCTCGAAGGGTGCGGTGGCGGTCCAGTCGGCGAGGCGCGACCAGTCGGTCACGATGTTGGTATAGTCGAAGCGGTGGCCCGCATTCTCGCCCCGTTCGATCTCGCCCGAGACGCTTGGCCGGTAGCGCACCAGCTGGACCCGGATCACCCGGTCGGACGGCGGCACCGCCTCGGCCCGGATCACCAGCCGGTCACCGTCGCGCCGCACCGTCAGGCGCACCGACTGGCCTGCCGCCATGTGGCGCGCAATCGCCGCGGCAACCTCGCCCGGCTTGGTGCCGACCAGCACGTCGCTGCCCCCCACCACCATCTGCGGGGTGAACAGCATCTTCGAGCGCTTGGCCTTGGCGTAGGCCTTCTGCCGGTCGGTGTACTGGGGCCGCGCGAATTCGTCCTGCCAGCCCAGGTAGTCCCAGTAGTCCACATGCAGCGCCAGCGGGATCACGCCGGGGTCCTGCGCCAGGTCCGCCAGCAGCGCGTCGGCGGGCGGGCAGGACGAACAGCCCTGCGAGGAGTAAAGTTCGACCACCACGCCAGGCACCGCGTCCTGCGCAAGCGCGGGCCGCGGCAGGGCCAGACCAAGGGCCAGACCGAATGCCAGAGCGGCGACACGCGCGATGGTGCGGAAACTCCCCATGTGGTCCGGGCTAGCGCAGCGGGCCGGGCCCTGCCAATCAAGGTTTTGCGAGAAGCCCGCGGCTGTGGCGCGCGGGTCTCTGGACTTTTCGTATACCATTGCATACAAACCCGCCGACTCTGTCGCCACCCGACCGCCTTGCGGCAGTGAAGGCCCCGCGCCAGAGTAGGACGCCAACGCCCCACGCCAAACCGCCCCACGCTACACCGCCAAGGAGCGCGCCATGACCGTCACCGTCGGACACGACAGCCAGCACACCCGCCGCACGCTGACCGCAGGCGGCGCCACCGTCGCCTACTATTCGATCCCGGCGGCCGAGGCGGCGGGGCTGGGGACCTTCTCGCGCCTGCCTGCAAGCCTGAAGGTCGTGCTGGAGAACATGCTGCGCTTCGAGGACGGGCGGACCGTCACGGTGGACGACATCCGCGCCTTTTCCGACTGGGCCGACAAGGGCGGCCGGAACCCGCGCGAGATCGCCTACCGCCCGGCCCGCGTGCTGATGCAGGACTTTACCGGCGTGCCGGCGGTGGTGGACCTGGCGGCGATGCGCGACGGCATCAAGGGGCTGGGGGGGGACGCGCAGAAGATCAACCCGCTGAACCCGGTCGACCTGGTCATCGACCATTCGGTGATGATCGACGAATTCGGCCATCCGCGTGCCTTCCAGATGAACGTCGACCGCGAATACGAGCGCAACATGGAACGCTACGTGTTCCTCAAATGGGGCCAGTCGGCGTTCCGCAACTTCCGCGTGGTGCCGCCGGGCACCGGCATCTGCCACCAGGTCAACCTCGAATACCTGGCGCAGACGGTCTGGACCGACGAGGACCAGGCGGGCGAGGCCGTGGCCTATCCCGACACGCTGGTCGGCACCGATTCGCACACCACCATGGTCAACGGCCTGGCGGTCCTGGGCTGGGGCGTGGGCGGCATCGAGGCGGAAGCCGCGATGCTGGGCCAGCCCGTCAGCATGCTGATCCCCGAGGTCGTGGGCTTCAGGCTGACCGGGCGGATGACCGAGGGCACCACCGCCACCGACCTCGTGCTCAAGGTCGTGCAGATGCTGCGCAAGCATGGCGTGGTGAACAAGTTCGTCGAATTCTGGGGCGAGGGGCTGGACCACCTGCCGCTGGCCGACCGCGCCACCATCGCCAACATGGCCCCCGAATACGGCGCCACCTGCGGCTTCTTCCCGATCGACGACGAGACGCTGCGCTACCTGCGGCAAACGGGCCGCGACGAGACCCGCGTGGCGCTGGTCGAGGCCTATGCCAAGGCGCAGGGCATGTGGCGCGGCCCGGACTATGCGCCGATCTACACCTCGGGGCTGGAGCTTGACATGGGCAGCGTCGTGCCCGCCATCTCCGGGCCGAAGCGCCCGCAGGACTTCACGCCCCTGACCGATGCGAAATCGGCCTTCGCGAAGGAAATGGACGGCTTCTTCAAGCGCCCGACGGGGCGCGAGGTGGCGGTGAAAGGACAGGACTACACGCTGTCCTCCGGCAAGGTCGTGATCGCTTCGATCACGTCCTGCACCAACACGTCGAACCCCTATGTGATGATCGGTGCGGGGCTGGTCGCGCGGAAGGCGCGCGCGCTGGGGCTGACGCGCAAGCCATGGGTCAAGACCTCGCTCGCGCCCGGATCGCAGGTCGTGTCCGAATACCTCAACGCCGCGGGGTTGCAGGAGGACCTGGACGCCGTGGGCTTCAACCTCGTGGGCTACGGCTGCACCACCTGCATCGGCAACTCCGGCCCCCTGCAGCCCGAAATCAGTGCGGCCATCGCCGAGGGCGACCTGGTCGCCGTCTCGGTCCTGTCAGGCAACCGCAACTTCGAGGGGCGCATCAGCCCGGACGTGCGCGCCAACTACCTCGCCTCGCCGCCGCTGGTCGTGGCCTATGCGCTGGCGGGCGACATGAACATCGACATCACCACGGAACCCCTGGGGATGGGCACCGACGGCCCGGTCTACCTGCGCGACGTCTGGCCGACCGCCAGGGAAGTGGCCGACCTGGTGCATGCGACCGTCACGCGCGAGGCGTTCCGCAAGAAATACGCCGACGTCTTCAAGGGCGATGCCAAGTGGCAGGGCGTCGAGGTTACCGAAAGGGAAACCTACGACTGGCCCGCGTCCTCCACCTACATCCAGAACCCGCCCTATTTCCGCGGCATGGCGCCGACGCCGGGGGTGATCTCGGACATCGAGGGCGCCCGCATCCTGGGCATCTTCGGCGACATGATCACCACCGACCACATCTCGCCCGCGGGGTCGTTCAAGGCCACGACCCCGGCCGGAAGATACCTGACCGAACGGCAGGTCCCGGTCAGCGAGTTCAACTCCTACGGCGCCCGCCGCGGCAACCACGAGGTGATGATGCGCGGCACGCTGGCCAACATCCGCATCCGCAACGAGATGCTGGCCAATGACTCAGGCGGCGTCGAGGGCGGCTACACGCTCGGCCCCGACGGCGCGCAGACCTCGATCTACGACGCCTCGATGGCCTGGCAGGCCCAAGGCGTGCCGCTGGTGATCTTCGGCGGCGTCGAATACGGCGCGGGGTCGTCGCGCGACTGGGCAGCCAAGGGCACCGCGCTGCTGGGCGTCAAGGCGGTGATCGCCGAAAGCTTCGAGCGCATCCACCGGTCGAACCTGGTCGGCATGGGGGTGATCCCCTTCGAGTTCACCGAAGGCGCCACCCGCAAGTCGCTGGGGCTGAAGGGGGACGAGACCGTCGCCATCCACGGGCTTGCCGGCGGCCTCAAGCCGCTGAGCCTGGTGCCCTGCACCATCACCCGGGCCGACGGCGCCGCGCAGACGATCCCGATCAGGTGCCGGATCGACACGGAAATCGAGATCGACTACGTCCGCCACGGCGGGGTGCTGCACTACGTCCTTCGCAACCTCGCTGCGTAAGCGCTTGGAAAACTGGGACGAAATACGCACCGCCTACGAGGTCGCCCGGGCCGGCACCGTGTCCGGCGCGGCCGAGGCGCTGGGCGTGCACCATGCCACCGTGATCCGCCACATCGACGCGCTGGAACGGCGGCTGGGGGCGCGCCTGTTCCAGCGCCACGCCCGCGGCTACACGCCGACCGAGGCGGGCCGCGACCTGCTGGCGGTGGGCCAGGTCACCGCCGACCAGTTCGCGCAGCTTGCCAGCCGCATCCGCGGACAGGGCGAGACCGTCTCGGGCGAACTGGTGGTGACCTCGATCGCGGGGCTTGCACCCTTGCTGGTGCCGGTGATCGCGGCCTTCCAGTCCGACCACCCGGGGCTTGTGCTGCGCTACCTGACCGACTTCCGCCTGTTCCGGCTGGACTTCGGCGAAGCGCATGTGGCCATCCGCGCGGGCGCCGTGCCGTCAGAGCCCGACAACGTCGTGCAGCCCTTCGTGCGGATGCGCAACGCGCTTTACGCCAGCAGCGCCTATGTGGCCGAGATGGGCCGCCCCGCGACCGAGGCCGACTTTGCCGGCCACCGGTTCCTCTCATGTTCGTTTGTCAAGATTTTCGCGCGATGATCTGATCCGGC
>CAZCPY010000168.1:0-6037 GCA_964499865.1 uncultured Rhodobacterales bacterium
CATCTTGGCCGAAATACCCCGGGGGAGTCGCGCAGCGACGGGGGCGGAGCCCCCTCTTCGCCCGAGCCGGAGGGGCCTTCTTCAGGCCCCGCAGGCGAGACGAAAGGAATGTGCCGAAGGCACGCAATCTGCTTCAGGCGCCGGGGCCGGGCGGCGCGTTTGCGGGGAGGGTGAACGATGCCGCCACTGACGACGGATGCCGCCACGCTCGGGATCGTGGCACTGCTGGCCTATCTGCTGGGGTCGGTACCCTTCGGCGTGATCGTCACCCGGGCGCTGGGCCTGGGCGATGTGCGGCGGATCGGGTCGGGGAACATCGGGGCGACCAATGTCCTGCGCACCGGCCACAAGGGGGCGGCGGCGGCGACGCTTCTGCTGGACGGGGCCAAGGGCGCGGTGGCGGTGCTGCTGGCGCGGGCCCTGGTGGCCGAGGATGCGGCGCAGCTCGCCGGGCTGGCGGCCTTCCTCGGGCATCTGTTCCCGGTCTGGCTGGGGTTCCGCGGCGGCAAGGGGGTGGCGACTTTCCTCGGCACGCTGATCGCGCTGGCCTGGCCTGTCGGCCTGGCCGGTTGTGCCACCTGGGCCGCGGTGGCGGCGGCGAAGCGCATCTCGTCGCTGGCCGCCTTGATGGCGGCGGCCTCTTCGACCATCTGGGCGCTGGTGTTCGGCGAGGGGCGGATGCTGATCCTGATCGCCATCCTGACCGTGCTGGTCTACTGGCGCCATGCCGCGAACCTCAGGCGACTGCGCGAGGGCACCGAGCCCAGGATAGGGGAGTGATGACGATGCGCGCCTTGCCGGTGCTGTGCCTGATCCTTGCAGGCCCTGCCCTTGCCGACCCGCTGGCCACGGCCACCGCCGAAAGTGCCGCCTTCTGCGCCGGCCAGGGCGGCCGGCTGGTGCTGGGCGACGACCCGGTGACCGAGGTGGATCTGAACGGCGACGGCACCCTGGACACCATCGTCAGCGAGCAGGGCGCCTTCTGCGAGCCCGGCGGCGGGCCGCTGGAGGGCACGGGCGGCTGGATGGTGCATCTGGTGGTGGACGGCAAGGTCACCAGCCGCCGGACGCTGGGCGTGGTGGTGCAGGACATCATGTTCCCGACCGGGATCGAGCCCCTGCGCGTCGTGCATCTGGCGCGCCACGGGTCGGCCTGCGACGGCTATGGCGCACAGCCCTGCGTGGAGACGCTGGTCTGGTCAGAAGGCGCCTTCCTGACCGTCTCGCCGCCTGCGGAATGACGGCTCAGGCCATCCGCGGCCGCTTCAGGTAGGGCATCAGCGCCGCCATCTCGGGGCCCGTCTCGCGGCCCGTCAGGGCGCGGCGCAGCGGGCGGAACAGGGCGCGGCCCTTGCGGCTAGATGCGGCCTTGGCGGCCTCGGTCCAGGTGCCCCAGGTCTGCGGCGTCCAGGGGCCCTCGGGCAGCAGCGTCAGCGCCTGCGCGACGAACTCCGCATCCTCGGCATCGACCGCCGCCACCGCGCCGTCGCGGGCGATGGCCCACCAGAGCGCCACGTCGGCCATCACGTCCACCGCCTCGCGCACCGCCAGCCAGAAGCCTTCGGCCACGTCGTCCGGCACGCCCGCCGCGCGCACCCTGTCGGCCACCGCCGCGTAGGGGCGGGTGGCCAGGTGGCGGCGGGTCAGGGGCTTCAGGTCCTCGGCGTCGAACTTGGTCGGCGCGGCGCCGAAGGACGACAGGTCGAAGCCAGCCACGATCTCGGCCGGGCTTTCGGCGAGCTCCACCGGTTTCGACGACCCAAGCCGCGCCATCAGCGACAGCAGCGCCATCGGCTCCACCCCGCTTGCCCGCAGGTCGCGCAGCGACAGGGTGCCGAGCCGCTTGGACAGTTCCTCGCCCCTGGCCCCGGTCAGCAGCGAATGGTGCGCGAAGGCGGGCGGCGTGCCGCCCATGGCCTGCATGATCTGGATCTGGGTCGCCGTGTTCGTCACATGGTCGGCGCCGCGCACGACATGCGTCACGCCCATGTCGATGTCGTCGACGGACGACGCGAAGGTATACAGGACCTGCCCGTCCGCCCGGATCAGCACCGGGTCCGAGACGGAGCCCGCGTCGATCGACACCGGCCCGAGGATGCCGTCGGCCCATTCGGTGCGGTGCTGGTCGAGGCGGAAGCGCCAGTAGCCCTCGCGCCCCTCGGCGCGCAGGCGGGCGCGGTCGGCGTCCGTCAGCGCCAGTGCGGCGCGGTCGTAGACCGGGGGGCGGCCCATGTTGAGCTGCTTCTTGCGCTTGAGGTCCAGCTCGGCGGGCGTCTCGAAGGCCTCGTAGAACCGCCCCGCCTTGCGCAGGTCGTCGGCGGCCTCGGCGTAGCGGCCGAAGCGGTCGGACTGGCGTTCCAGCCGGTCCCAGGTCAGGCCCAGCCATTCCAGGTCCTGCCGGATCGCGTCTGCATACTCCTGCCTCGACCTTTCGCGGTCGGTGTCGTCCAGCCGCAGGATGAAGCTGCCGCCGCCCTGGCGCGCGATCGCCCAGGCCATCAGCGCGGTGCGCAGGTTGCCCACATGGATATAGCCGGTGGGCGAGGGGGCAAAGCGGGTGACGGGCGGCATGGGGCTTCCGGGCTGCGAGGCGGCCGCGCGTCTGTGTCACAGGGCCCGGGGCTTGTCCAGTTGACCGCGGGCGCGGGGCGGGGGACGCTGCCGGGATGCCGGGCCCCCTCGCCTCTCGCCTGACGCGCTGCCCGATCGCCCTCGACCCTGCCGCGGGGGCCGAGGCGGCGGCGGCCTTCGACGCCTCACCCGAGCTTCGCGCGCTGCTGGCGGGTGCGGCGGGGTCGGCGCCCTTCCTGCGCGGGCTGATGGCGGCGGAACGCGACTGGCTGCGCGTGGCGCTTGGCCTGTCGCCCGAGACGGCGTTGCAGGCGGTGCTGACGCCGCTGCCCGGCGTCGCGCCCGACCTGCTGGCGGGCGCGCTGCGCCAGGCCAAGCGGCGCGTGGCGCTGCTGGCCGCGCTGGCGGACCTGGGCGGGGCCTGGGCGCTGGAGGCGGTGACCGGTGCCCTCACGCGGCTTGCCGACATGGCGGTCGACCTCAGCCTGCGCGCCCTGGTGGCCGACGAGGTGCGCCGCGGCAGGCTGCCTGCGCGCGCGGCGCCCGCGGGCGGGATGGTGGCGCTGGCGATGGGCAAGATGGGGGCGGGAGAGCTCAACTATTCCTCCGACATCGACCTGATCTGCCTGTTCGACGACGCGCTCTACCCGGGGCAGGAGGCCGAGGCGCGGGCGGCCTTCGTGCGGGTGACGCGGAAGATGGCGGCGCTGCTGTCGGACATGACCGGCGAGGGCTATGTCTTCCGCACCGACCTGCGGCTGCGCCCAGACGCCAGCGTGACGCCGGTCTGCCTGTCGATGGCGGCGGCCGAGCAGTATTACGAATCGCAGGGCCGCACCTGGGAACGCGCCGCCTACATCAAGGCGCGGCCCGGCGGCGGCGACATTGCGGCGGGCGAGCGGTTCCTGCGCGCGCTGAGGCCCTTCGTCTGGCGGCGGCATCTGGATTTTGCCGCGATCCAGGATGCGCACGACATGCGCCTGCGCATCCGCGACCACCGCCAGCTGCACGGCATCGCCGTCGAGGGGCACAACATCAAGCTCGGCGCGGGCGGCATCCGCGAGATCGAGTTCTTCACCCAGACGCGGCAACTCATCGCCGGCGGCCGCGACCCCGCCCTGCGCGACCGCACGACGCTCGGGGCGCTTTCGGCGCTGGCGCGGCGGGGGTGGGTGCCGGGCGATGTGGTGGCGGAGCTATCCGCCCATTACGTCGCCCACCGCGAGGTGGAACACCGCCTGCAGATGGTGCACGACGCCCGCACCCATGTGCTGCCCGCCACCCCCGAGGGCGTGGAGCGCATCGCGCGGCTGTCGGGCGAGGGCGACACGGCGGCTTTCCGCGCGCGCCTGCTGGACCGGCTTTCGCGCGTGGACCGGCTGACCGAGGGGTTCTTCTCCCCCGCGGCGCCCGCCGCGGCCGGCCCCGCGCTGACCGACGCGCAGCGCGCCATCGTCGCGGGCTGGCAGGGCTACGGGGCGCTCAGGTCCGACCGGGCGGGGGCGCTGTTCACCCGGCTGCGGCCGGCGCTGCTGTCGCGCCTGATGCAGGCCGCGCATCCCGACGAGGCGCTGATCGCCTTCGACGGCTTCCTGCGCGGCCTGCCCGCGGGCGTGCAGGTCTTCGCGCTGTTCGAGGCCAACCCCGCGCTGGTGGACCTGATCGCCGACATCTGCGCCACCGCCCCCGGCCTTGCGGCCTATCTTGCGCGCAACGCGGGCGTGCTGGATGCGGTGATCGGGGGCGCGTTCTGGGCGCCCTGGCCGGGGGTCGCGGCGCTGGCGGTCGAGGCGGGCGCGGCGATGGCGGGGGCGGGGGACTACGAGGCCAAGCTGGTGCGCCTGCGCGCCTGGCGCAAGGACTGGCATTTCCGGGTCGGCGTGCACCACCTGCGCGGACTGATCGACGCCTTCGAGGCGGGCAAGCTCTATGCCGACCTGGCCGAGGCGGTGCTGCTGGCGCTGTGGCCCGAGGTGGGCGCCGAGGTCGCCCGCCGCCATGGTCCCGCACCGGGGCGGGGGGCGATGGTGCTGGCCATGGGATCCCTGGGCGCGGCGCGGCTGAACGCGGGGTCCGACCTCGACCTGATCGTGATCTACGACGCCGCGGGGGCCGAGGTCTCCGAAGGTCCCAGGCCGCTGGCGGTGCGCGCCTATTTCGCCAGGGTCACGCAGGCGCTGGTGACCGCGCTGACCGCACCCATGGCCGAGGGGCGGCTTTACGAGGTCGACATGCGCCTGCGCCCGTCCGGGCGGCAAGGGCCGGTCGCGGTGTCGCTGGCCGCCTTCGACCGCTATCAGCGGCAGGAGGCCTGGACCTGGGAACACCTCGCCCTGACGCGCGCCCGCCCGCTGGTCGGTGCCGCGTCCCTGCGCGGCGAGGTCGAGGCGGTGCGCCGCGACGTGCTGGCGGCCAAGGCGGGGGGCGCGCAGGTGCTGGCCGACGTGGCGGCGATGCGCGCGCGGCTGGCCGCGGCGCGGCCGGGGGGCGGGCCCTGGGAGGCCAAGTTCGGCCCCGGTCGGCTGATGGATGTTGAGCTGATGGCGCAGGCCTTCGCCCTGCGCGCGGGCTCGCCCCTGCGCGGGGTCGAGGCGCAGATCGGCGCCGGGGTGTCGTCATTGCAGGCGACAGAGGCCGAGGCGCAGGCTTTGCTGGCGGCCTACCGCCTGTGCTGGCGGTTGCAGGCGGGGACACGCGCGCTGACCGACGGCGCGCTCGACCCCGAACGGCTGGGGGCGGGCGCGCAGGCGTTCCTGCTGCGCGAGACGGGGCAGGCGCAGGCGGCGGATCTGGCGCCCGCGCTGGCGGCGGCGGCAGGGGCGGCGGCGGCGGTGATCGGCCGGCACCTGCCGGTCAGGGAGGGCGGCGATGGACAGGACTGAGGCGGACCCCAAGGGCCTGATCCGCGAGGCCTATGCGATCGAGGGCATCACCCCCTGGGAATGCCGGTCGATCTTTGTCGACTGGGCGCTGAGCCTGCCGCCGGGGGCCGAGATCGCCCCGCGCGTGGCGGTGCTGCTGGACGCCTACGGCGACCCCGGCCATCCGATGACCGCGGTGCTGCGCGAAGGCGCCACGCCGCTGCCGCCGCCGCGCCGCAGGGGCGGCCGCGCGGGGCGCGCGGGGACCTGAACGGTCCGCCAGGGGGGCGCCTGCCCGCGCCGCCGCACCTGCACCGGGCGACCCGGCCGAGACCCGGCCGGGTCTCGGCCACCCGTCGGCCGTTTTCGCGGTTTCCGCCGCCCGCCCGGACCGCTATACGGCGCAGGGTTTGCCTGTCCGGAGCAATGTCATGGCCAATGTCGTCGTCGTCGGTGCCCAGTGGGGCGACGAGGGGAAGGGCAAGATCGTCGACTGGCTGTCGGAAAGGGCCGACATCGTGGCGCGCTTCCAGGGCGGGCACAACGCGGGCCACACGCTGGTCGTGGGCGACCAGGTCTACAAGCTGTCGCTGCTGCCTTCGGGC
>CAZCPY010000169.1:0-5992 GCA_964499865.1 uncultured Rhodobacterales bacterium
TTCGCCCTGTCCTTCGCGCTTGGCGTGGTGTCGGGGATCACCATGTCGTTCCAGTTCGGCACCAACTGGCCGGGCTTCATGGAAACCGTGGGCAACGTGGCGGGCCCCCTGCTGGCCTACGAGGTGCTGACGGCCTTCTTCCTCGAGGCCGTGTTCCTGGGCATCATGCTGTTCGGCGCCAGCCGCGTGCCGGGCTGGCTGCACACCACGGCGACGTGCCTCGTGGCCTTCGGCACCACCCTGTCGGCGTTCTGGATCCTGGTGCTGAACTCGTGGATGCACACGCCGCAGGGCTACGAGCTGCGCGACGGCGTGATCTATGCCACCGACTGGTGGGCGATCATCTTCAACCCCTCGCTGCCCTACCGCCTGGGGCACATGCTGCTCGCCTCGGGCCTGACGGTCGCCTTCCTCGTTGCCGGCGTCTCGGCCTTCCGCTGGCTGATCCGCCAGCGCGGCGAGGATGTGAAGACCGGCCTGCGCGTCGGCCTCGGGCTGGCGGCGGTGCTGATCCCCGCGCAGATCGTGGTGGGCGACCTGCACGGGCTGAACACGCTGCAGTATCAGCCCGCCAAGGTGGCGGCGATGGAGGCGAACTGGGAAACCCGCGGCAACGTGCCTCTCGTCCTGTTCGCCATCCCCGATCAGCAGGCGCGCGAGAACCGGTTCGAGATCGCCATTCCGAACGTCGCCTCGCTGATCCTGAAGAAGCAGGCTGACGGCGTGGTGCCGGGGCTGAACGACTTCGTGACCGCCGAGGGCGAGGTCCTGCACCCGCCGGTGGCGCCCGTGTTCTGGGGGTTCCGCGTGATGGTGGGCACGGGGATGCTGATGCTGCTGGTGTCCTGGGCGGGCGTCTGGCTGTTGTGGCGGCGGGGGGCGGACGACCTGCCCCGGCCTTATCTGATGGTGGTGGCGGGGATGGCGTTTTCGGGCTGGGTCGCGACCTTGGCGGGCTGGTATGTGACCGAGATCGGGCGCCAGCCCTGGCTGGTGACCGGCGTGCTGACGACAAAGGCCGCGCTGGGGGACGTGGCGCCCGCGATGGTGGCCTCGTCGCTGGTGGCCTATCTTCTGGTCTACGCCTTCCTGCTCGTGGCCTATGTCGGCGCGATCCTGCACCTGGCGCGGCGTGCGGGCCAGCCGCCCGCGCCCGCGCGGGCGCCGCAGGGCCCGGTCGCGGTGCCGGCGGAATGACCATGGCCGCGATCCTCGCCGACCCCGCGCTGTGGCTGCCGCATGTCTTCGCGGCCCTTCTGGGCCTGTCGATCCTGATCTACGTCGTGCTCGACGGCTTCGATCTGGGCGTCGGCATCCTGTTCCCCTTCGCCACACCGGACGAGCGCGACCGCATGGTCGCCTCGATCGGGCCGTTCTGGGACGCGAACGAGACCTGGCTGGTGCTGGCCATCGGCATCCTGCTGGTGGCCTTCCCGCAGGCGCATGGCGACATCCTGACGGCGCTCTATGCCCCCGTCGCGATCATGCTGATCGGCCTGATCCTGCGCGGCGTGGCCTTCGAGTTCCGCGCCAAGGCGCCCACCCTGCACAAGCCCTGGTGGGACCGCGCGTTCTGGATCGGCTCGACGATGACCGGTCTCAGCCAGGGCTTCATGCTGGGGATGTATGTCATGGGGCTGGACTGGACGCTGTGGAACGTGGCCTTCGCGCTGGTGTCGGCGGTGTTCCTGACGGTGGCCTATTCGTTCATCGGCGCGGCCTGGACGATCCTGAAGACCGACGGCGCCCTGCAGAGCAAGGCCGTGGACTGGTGCCGCGGCGGCATCTGGGGGCTGGTGCTGGGGATGGGGGCGGTCAGCCTCGCCACCCCGCTGGTCAGCCCGCGCATCTGGGACAAGTGGTTCTCCTGGCCTGCGATGGCGTGGCTCTCGCCGCTGCCGATCCTGTCGGGTGTGCTTATCCTGACGCTCTGGCTCGTGCTGCGCCGCCTGCCCCTGCCCGGCGACCGCCTGGCCTGGGCGCCCTTCGTCATCGCCACGGGGCTGATGGTCCTGGGCTTTGCCGGGATGGCCTACAGCTTCTATCCCTACATCGTGCCGGAAAAGCTGACCATCGTGGAGGCCGCCAGCGCCCCCGAGGCGCTGTGGATCATCCTTCTGGGCACGCTGGTCGTGCTGCCCACCATCGTCGCCTATTCGGTGTTCGCCTACATCATCTTCCGCGGCAAGGCGACCAAGCTCAGCTACGACTGACGCAAGGGGGGCGGCGCGGCACCGCAAGAGCGGCGGGCATCAGACCGCGCCGCCGCCGCCACCACCGAAGGGCGGCCACCAGCGGCGGCGCCAGCCGAGCGCCACCGCGAACAGCACCGCCAGAAAGGCCAGCGTCACCACCGCCTCGCCCAGCGAGCCGTAGTTCTCGCGCAGGCGGTAGTAGGTCTTGGCGGGGTAGGAGGCGAACAGCGCCAGCAGGAGCAGCAGAGCCCCGGCGCCGATGGACGAGCGCACCTTGTGCACCGCCACGGGTGCCGCCAGCGCCGCCACGACGAAGAAGACCGGCATCGCCTCGGACATCCGCAGGGTCAGGACGGCGGTGGCGACGATGCAGGCCGCCAGCGCCGCCAGCACGCCCAGCACCCAGCGGTTGAGGTAAGGCGCCACGCGGGTCAGCCCGCCGGCATCCGCGCCTCGGCCATGCCGGCGTACCAGCTTGACCCGAAGGGGATGGCGTTGTCGTCGAAGTTGTAGGCGGGGTGGTGGACCATCGCGGTGTCGCCGTTGCCCATGAAGATGTAGGCCCCGGGGCGGGCGTTCAGCATGAAGCTGAAATCCTCGGCCCCCATCAGGGGCGGGGTGTCGGTATCGACCCGGCCCGACACGGCGCGGGCGACCTCGGCCGCGAAGACGGTGTTTTCGGGCGCGTTCACGGTGACCGGATAGCCGCGCCGGTAGTCCACCACAGCCTTCGCCCCCAGCGCGGTGGCGGTGCCGGTGACGATCTCGGATATCCGGCGTTCGACGAAATCCTGCACCTCGGGGTCCATCGAGCGGACCGTGCCCTTCATCGTCACCACCTGCGGAATGACGTTGTGCGCGGTGCTGTCGGTCGCGACGGTGCAGACCGAGACCACCACCTGCTTCATCGGATCGACACCCCTCGAGGCGATCGTCTGCAGGGCCACGATGATGTGGGCGGCGACCACCGTCGTGTCGATGCAGTCGTGCGGCTTGGCGGCATGGCCGCCCTTGCCGGTGACGGTGATGTCGAACTGGTCTGCGGCGGCCATCATGGCACCCGGGCGGATGGCGAACTGCCCCACCGGGATGCCGGGCATGTTGTGCATGCCGTAGACCTCCTGGATGCCCCAGCGGTCCATCATCCCGTCGGCCACCATCTCGCGGCCCCCGCCGCCGCCCTCTTCGGCGGGCTGGAAGATCACCACCGCCTGCCCGTCGAAGTTGCGCGTCTCGGCCAGGTACTTGGCGGCGCCCAGCAGCATCGCGGTATGGCCGTCATGGCCGCAGGCATGCATCCTGCCCGGCGTCTTCGAGGCATAGGGGACGCCTGTCGCCTCGTGGATCGGCAGCGCGTCCATGTCGGCGCGCAGGCCGATGCGGCGGCCGCGGCTGTCGGTCCGGCCCCGGATCACCCCCACCACGCCGGTGCGGCCGATCCCCTCGACCACCTCGTCGCAGCCGAAGGACCGCAGAAGCTCCGCCACCTTCGCGGCGGTGCGGTGGACGTCGAACAGCAACTCGGGGTGCGCGTGGAAATCCCGCCGCCAGGCGGTGATCTCGGGCAGAAGCTCGGCAAAGCGGTTCCTGACGGGCATGGCGCGGGTCTCCTTGGTCCGCGCAAGCCTGCGCGCCCGCGGGCGCGACCGCAAGCCCGTGCGCTATTCCGAAACCGCCGGTGAGTCGCCGCCGGCATCCGCCGGCGCCTCCTCGCGGGCTTCTTCGCGCGGGCGGCGGGGGCCGCGGGGGGGGCGCTTGCCCCTGGGCGCGCCTTCCGCCGCGGGGGCTGCGGGGGCCACCTCGGCCGTCACGGCGGGGGCCGCATGGGCTTCGGGCACATCGACAAGGCCCGCGTCGCGCGGGTCGTCGGCCAACTCGACCACATCGGGCACCACCGGGGCGCGCGGCTGGTCGTCGCGCGGGCGGCCATCGCGGCCGTCGCGGCGATAGCCGCTGCCGCCGTTCCCGTTGCCGCCCTCACGCCAGGGCTGTCCCTCGCGGCGGTCGTTGCCGCCGTCGCGCCAGGGCTGGCCGTCGCGGCGGTCGTTCGGGCGGTCGCCCTGCCTGTCGCCCGGGCGGTCGTTCTGGCGGTCGCCCTGCCTGTCGGTCTGGCGGTCGCCCTGCTGCCAGCCGCCGTCGCGGTCGTCGCGGTCGTCGCGGCGAAAGCCGCCCTGCGCCTGCCGCGCCTCCTGCTCGGCCGCCTGCTCGCGCAGCGCCTCGCCCAGCATGCGCGTGTAGTGTTCGGCATGCTGAAGGAAGTTCTCGGCCGCCACGCGGTCGTTCCCCAGCTGCGCATCGCGCGCCAGCATCTGGTATTTCTCGATGATCTGCTGCGGCGTGCCGCGCACCTTGCCCTCGGGGCCCGAGCTGTCGAAGACGCGGTTGACGACGTTGCCGAGCGTGCGCGGGCGGTTTTGCTTGGACCGTTGCCGGTTTTTGGACGAACGCATGAAGGTCCTTCAGGTCCTCTGGGGGCATATCCCCGAACCGGAGCACAAACGCTCGGCCAGCAACCCCAGCGGTGCGGCGGTTCGGGAGGGCGAGGCAGGGAGGAGGACAGACGCCCCGCACCCCCTGCTTGGGCAAGGGGTGTGGCACGCGGGCGGCGGTGGCGCAAGGGGAAACGGACGGAGTGTCGCGGATTCCCGCCCCCGGCGCGAGATCCGATCCGGCGGACCCGCTGCGCACCGGGCGCTTCCCTCCCCCCTCGTGGGGGAGGGAGAGGGGGCGACCTCCGGGCGGGTAGCCCGCCTCCCCCATCCCCTCCCCACGAGGGGGAGGGGAGGCGCCTGACCGGCGGTGCCGCGCCTGCGGCCGTCCCGCGTCAGGGCGCCGCATGGGCCGCGACCACGCGGTCGCGGCCGTCGAGGTCGGGCAGGACCGCGGTCACCCTCAGCCCGCCCGCGGCAAGGATCGCGGCGACCCCGGGGCCCTGGCGCCAGCCGATCTCGACCAGCAGCCGCCCGCCCGGCGCCAGATGCGCGGGCGCGCCTTCGGCGATGGCGCGGTAAGCCGCCAGCCCGTCGCCGCCCGGGGTCAGGGCCATGCGCGGCTCCCAGTCGCGAACCTCGGGTTCCAGGCCCGCCATCTCCGCCGCCGCGATGTAGGGCGGATTCGACACGATCAGGTCGAAGCGGCCGGTGACGCCCGCGAACCAGTCGGCCAGACGGAAGGTTGCCGTCACGCCGATGTCGGTCGCGTTCGCCTGCGCGACCGCCAGCGCCGCCGGCGACAGGTCGGTCCCCGTCCCCGTCGCCCCCGGCCGCGCCGCCAGCAGCGAGATCAGGATCGCCCCCGACCCGGTGCCAAGGTCCAGAACACTGGAAAACGGCCCCTCGAGCGCCGCCGCGACCAGCGTTTCGGTGTCGGGCCGGGGGTCGAGCACGTCCGGCGTCACGCGGAAGCGGTGGTTCCAGAAATCGCGCCAGCCGCGGATCCGGCTGACCGGCTGGCGCGCCAGCCGTGCCGCGGTGGCCTGTTCAAGCAGGGCCAGGGCCCCCGGCGCCAGGGGGTCGGACAGGCGCGGGGCGCCTTGCCCGTCGCGGCCGGTCGCGTGCATCACCAGGGCCGTCGCGTCCCCGCCCGGCAGGCCCGCGGCGGCAAGCCGCGCCCGCGTGGCCTGCACCGCCTGGTCGAAGGTCATCCCGTGTCCTCGGCGGCCAGCCGCCCCGCCTGGTCGTGCGCGGCCAGCGCGTCGATCAGGGGCGACAGGTCACCCTCCATCACCTGCGGCAGGGCGTAGAGCGTCAGGTTGATGCGGTGGTCGGTCACCCGGCCTTGCGGGAAGTTGTAGGTGC
>CAZCPY010000170.1:0-5967 GCA_964499865.1 uncultured Rhodobacterales bacterium
GCATCCTCGTCAACATCTTCGGCGGCATCATGCGCTGCGACATCATCGCCGAGGGGATCATCTCGGCGGTCAGGGAGGTGGGGCTGAAGGTGCCGCTGGTGGTGCGGCTGGAGGGGACGAACGTCGAGCTTGGCAAATCGATCATCGCCGGGTCCGGCCTCAACGTCATCCCGGGCGACAATCTGGCCGATGCGGCCCAGAAGATCGTCAAGGCGGTGCGGGGGTGAGGCATTCGCACCCGGTCTTGGGCTTTTCCCCGGTTGCAGGTGCCGATCAGGCTGGCGGCGAAGGAAGACGGGCCGGGGATCGGGCGTGCGGGGGCAGCCTGAGGGCCGGCGCCGATCCGGTCGGGCCGTCAATCCGGGGTGGGGGCTGACCTGATGGTTCGGGCTCCCTGCGGCACGGTCGCCTCGCAGCCACGCGGCACGGCGTACGCGTTCGCCCCGAGCGCGGGTCGCCGCGAGACCGAAATCAAACGCTGCAACACCAGAGTGCTCCGATCGGGGCCAGAGGGAAGCTAATGGCCGTTCTTGTCGACGAAACCACCCGCGTGATCTGCCAGGGCTTCACCGGCAGCCAGGGCACGTTCCATTCCGAACAGGCGATCGCCTATGGCACCAGGATGGCGGGCGGCGTCACCCCGGGAAAGGGCGGGACCGAGCATCTGGGCCTGCCCGTCTTCGACAGCGTGCATGACGCGATGGCGCGCACCGGGGCGAATGCCAGCGTGATCTACGTGCCGCCCCCCTTCGCCGCCGACTCGATCCTCGAGGCCATCGACGCGGGGATGCCCCTGATCGTCTGCATCACCGAAGGCATCCCGGTGCTGGACATGATGAAGGTGAAACGCGCGCTGGAGGGTTCGCGGTCGCGCCTGATCGGGCCGAACTGCCCCGGGGTCATCACCCCGGGCGCCTGCAAGATCGGCATCATGCCGGGCCACATCCACAGGCGCGGCAAGGTGGGTGTGGTCAGCCGGTCGGGGACGCTGACCTACGAGGCGGTCAAGCAGACCTCCGACCTGGGGCTGGGGCAGTCGACGGCCGTCGGCATCGGCGGCGACCCGATCAAGGGGACGGAGCATGTCGACGTGCTGGAGATGTTCCTGGCCGACCCCGAGACGCAGGCGATCATCATGATCGGCGAGATCGGCGGCGCGGCCGAGGAGGACGCGGCGCAGTTCCTGGCCGACGAGCGCAAGCGCGGGCGGTGGAAGCCGACCGCGGGTTTCATCGCCGGGCGGACGGCGCCCAAGGGGCGGCGGATGGGCCATGCAGGGGCCATCGTGTCGGGCGGCAAGGGGGATGCGGAGTCCAAGATCGAGGCGATGAAGGCCGCAGGCATCGTGGTGGCCGACAGCCCGGCGGGGCTGGGGCAGGCGGTGATGGCGGCGATCGGGGGGTGACGGCCTTGGCACAGGGCGGGCCCGGGCGCTTGTCCACGCCCCCTTCCGTGGCGGAAGGGGGAAGCGCGCGCATGCCGCCTCTGCTGCGGTTCAAGCACCGGCTTGCGACCTCGCCCCTGGCGGGGCCCGTCGCCGCGCTGCGGAGCCTGGGCGGGCGCGTGCAGGCGCTGCTGCATCCGCAGCTTGGCCCGCTGTTCCGGGAGCCGCGCCTGACCGACGCCTGCCTGGCGCGGATGATCCGCCCCGACTGGAACTGCCTGGACGTGGGCGGGCATATCGGCTCGATGGCCTTCCGCCTGTCGCGGCTGGCGCCGCAGGGCCATCTGACCATCGTCGAGGCGACGCCCGCCAAGGCCGCTGCCCTGCGCGCGCGGTTTCCGCAGGCCACGGTGCATGGCGTCGCCGTCAGCGACCGGACGGGCGAGGCGGATTTCTACGAGAACATGGCGCAGCCCGGCTTTTCGTCGCTGTCCAACCGCACCAGCCGCGGGGAAACCCGCACCATCCGCGTGCCGGTCATGCGGCTGGACGACCTTCTGCCGCGCGACCGGCCGGTGCATTTCATCAAGCTGGACGTCGAGGGCCACGAACCCGCCGCCCTGCGCGGGGCCGAGGCGACGCTCAGGGCGCATCGCCCGGCGATCCTGTTCGAGGCCGGGGCGGTCGAGGACCACGACCTTGACGCCTCGGGCTATGACCGGATGTTCGCCTTCCTGCAGGACCTGGGATATGCCATCCGGCCCGTCTTCGGGCAGCACCGGGGCAGTGCGCCCCTGGACCTGGCCGCCTTCCGCGCCTGCCGCCGCTACCCGTTCACCGCCTTCAACTTCTTTGCGACCGCGGGGGTCCCGGCATGAACCGGCCGGCCTGCACCCCCGCCCACCGAGGACAACGCCCATGACCGAACAGACCCCCATCGCGCAGACCGGCCTGAACGGCGCCAATGCCGACTACATCGACCAGTTGCAGGCGCGCTTTGCCGCCGATCCGAATTCGGTGGCGCCCGACTGGCAGGCGTTCTTCCGGTCGCTGGCGGAACCCGAGGTCGATGCCAAGCGCGCCGCGCAGGGGCCGTCCTGGGCGCGCACCGACTGGCCGCCCAAGCCGATGGACGAGCTGACCGCGGCGCTGACCGGGGAATGGGCCGAGGCGCCCAAGGTCGCGGGCAAGATCGCCGCCAGGGCGGCCGAGGCCGGTGTCAGGGTCAGCGACGACCAGATCAAGCGGGCGGTCCTCGACAGCATCCGCGCCCTGATGATCATCCGCGCCTACCGCATCCGCGGCCACCTCGCGGCGAACCTCGACCCGCTGGGCCTGCGCGAGACGGCGAACCAGCCGGAGCTTGACCCGCGCAGCTATGGCTTCAGCGACGCCGACATGGACCGGCCGATCTTCATCGACAAGGTCCTCGGCCTCGAGCACGCCTCGATGCGCGAGATCATGGAGATCGTGCGGCGCACCTACTGCGGCACCTTCGCGCTGCAGTACATGCACATCTCGGACCCCGAGCAGGCGTCCTGGCTGAAGGAGCGGATCGAGGGCTACGGCAAGGAGATCGCCTTCACCCGCGAGGGCCGCAAGGCGATCCTGAACAAGCTGGTGGAGGCCGAGGGCTTCGAGAAATTCCTGCATGTCAAGTACATGGGCACCAAGCGCTTCGGCCTGGACGGCGGCGAAAGCCTGATCCCGGCGATGGAGCAGATCATCAAGCGCGGCGGCAACCTGGGCGTCAGGGACATCGTCATCGGCATGCCGCACCGCGGGCGGCTGAACATCCTGGCCAACGTGATGCAGAAGCCCTACCGGGCGATCTTCCACGAATTCCAGGGCGGCAGCTACAAGCCCGAGGACGTGGACGGGTCGGGCGATGTCAAGTACCACCTCGGCGCCTCCAGCGACCGCACCTTCGACGGCAACACCGTCCACCTGTCGCTGACCGCCAACCCCAGCCATCTGGAGGCGGTCAATCCGGTGGTGCTGGGCAAGGCGCGGGCCAAGTCCGACCAGATGGGCGACCCGACGCGGCGGTCGGTGCTGCCGATCCTTCTGCACGGCGATGCGGCCTTTGCCGGGCAGGGCGTGGTGGCGGAATGCTTCGGCCTGTCGGGCCTGAAGGGCCACCGCACCGGCGGCACGATCCATATCGTCGTCAACAACCAGATCGGGTTCACCACCGCGCCGTCGTTCTCGCGGTCCTCGCCCTACCCGACCGACATCGCCCTGATGGTCGAGGCGCCGATCTTCCATGTGAACGGCGACGACCCCGAGGCGGTGGTCCACGCCGCCAAGGTCGCCACCGAGTTCCGCCAGAAGTTCGGCAAGGACGTGGTGATCGACATCTTCTGCTATCGCCGCTTCGGCCACAACGAGGGGGATGAACCGATGTTCACCAACCCCGCGATGTATACCCGGATCAAGCGGCAGAAGACGACGCTTCAGCTTTACACCGAGCGGCTGGTGCATGACGGGCTGATCCCCGAGGGCGAGATCGAGGACATGAAGGCCGCCTTCCAGGCGCGGCTGAACGAGGAGCTGGAGGTCGGCCGCGCCTTCAGGCCCAACAAGGCCGACTGGCTGGACGGCCGCTGGTCCGGGGTGGAACGGGAAGGCGAGGAATACACCCCCGGCGACACCGCGATCAAACCCGACACGCTGGCCGAAATTGGCGGCGCGCTGACCCGCGTGCCGGACGGCTTCGACCTGCACAAGACCGTGGGCCGCCAGCTGGAGGCCAAGCGCGAGATGTTCGCCAAGGGCACGGGGTTCGACTGGGCCACCGCCGAGGCGCTGGCCTTCGGGTCGCTGGCGGTCGAGGGCTTTCCGGTGCGCCTGTCGGGGCAGGACTGCACGCGCGGCACCTTCAGCCAGCGCCATTCGGCGTTTGTCGACCAGACCACCGAGGAACGCCACTACCCGCTGAACCACATCCGGGCCGGCCAGGCGCGGTACGAGGCCATCGACTCGATGCTGTCGGAATATGCCGTGCTGGGCTTCGAATACGGCTATTCGCTGGCCGAACCCAACGCGCTGGTGATGTGGGAAGCGCAGTTCGGCGATTTTGCCAACGGCGCGCAGATCATGTTCGACCAGTTCGTCAACTCGGGCGAGGCCAAGTGGCTGCGGATGTCGGGCCTCGTCTGCCTGCTGCCGCACGGGTATGAAGGCCAGGGGCCCGAACATTCCTCGGCCCGGCTGGAACGGTTCCTGCAGATGTCGGCCAACGACAACTGGATCGTCGCCAACTGTTCCACGCCGGCCAACTACTTCCACATCCTGCGGCGGCAGATTCACCGCAGCTTCCGCAAGCCCCTGATCCTGATGACGCCAAAGTCGCTGCTGCGGCACCCGATGTGCGTCAGCGATGCGGCGGACTTCACCACCGGCTCGGCCTTCCACCGCATCCTGTGGGACGATGCCCAGAAGGGCCATTCGACGCTGAAGCTGGCGGCGGACGGCAAGGTGCGCCGCGTGGTGCTGTGTTCGGGCAAGGTCTACTACGACCTGCTGGCCGAACGCGACCGGCAGGGCCTGGCGGATGTCTACCTGATGCGGGTCGAGCAGTTCTATCCCTTCCCGGCGCTGAGCCTGGTCAAGGAGCTGGAACGTTTCGCCGGGGCCGAGATCGTCTGGTGCCAGGAGGAGCCCAAGAACATGGGCGCCTGGAGCTTCATCGAGCCCAGCATCGAATGGGTGCTGACCCGCATCGGCGCGCGCCACAAGCGCCCGCGCTATGCCGGCCGCGCCGCCTCGGCCTCGCCCGCCACGGGCCTGGCCTCACGCCACAAGGCCGAACAGGACGCGCTCGTGACCGACGCCCTGACCGGCACCTACTGAAGGAGCAGATGATGACCGACGTGATGGTGCCGGCGCTGGGGGAAAGCGTGTCCGAGGCGACGGTGTCGACCTGGTTCAAGAAGCCGGGCGACGCGGTGGCGCAGGACGAGATGCTGTGCGAGCTCGAGACCGACAAGGTCTCGGTCGAGGTGCCCTCGCCGGTGACCGGGGTTCTGGCAGAGATCCTGGCGCCCGAAGGCACGACGGTGGCCGCCAACGCGCGGCTCGCGATCGTGACCGAAGGCGCCGCCGCGGCCCCGGCCAAGGCTGCGGCCGCCCCTGTGCCCGTCCCCTCCCCTGCGGTGCGGGACGTGGAGGACGCGCCGTCCGCCAGGAAGGCGATGGCCGAGGCCGGTCTTTCGCCTGAACAGGTCAAGGGCACCGGCCGCGACGGCCGGATCATGAAGGAGGACGTGGCCGCCGCTTCGGCCGCCCCGGCGCCCGTCGCGGCCGCCGCCCCGGCGCCTGCCACCGCCGCCGCCGCGTCGATCCCCCGCGCGCCCGTGCCCGCCGAGGACGCCGCGCGCGAGGAACGCGTGCGGATGACCCGCCTGCGCCAGACCATCGCCCGGCGCCTGAAGGACGCGCAGAACACCGCCGCGATGCTGACGACCTACAACGAGGCCGACATGTCCGGCATCATGGCGATCCGGGCCGAATACAAGGACGCCTTCGAGAAGAAGCACGGCGTCAAGATGGGCTTCATGTCCTTCTTCGTGAAGGCCTGC
>CAZCPY010000171.1:0-5836 GCA_964499865.1 uncultured Rhodobacterales bacterium
GGTCATAGCGGTAGCGCGGCACGATGGCCTTCACCATGGCGAAGAGGAAGAAGAAAAACGCCATCTTCGCGACCATCCAGAATGCCCCGTCGGGCAGCCCAGGAATGGGCGACAGCCAGCCGCCGAAGAACAGCAGGGACAAGAGCGCGCACATCAGGAAGATGGTGATGTATTCGCCGGCCATGAACAGCAGGTAGGGGGTCGAGGAATACTCCACCATGAACCCCGCCACCAGCTCGGACTCGGCCTCGGGCAGGTCGAAGGGCGGGCGGTTGGTCTCGGCCAGCGCGCTCACGAAGAACAGCACCACCATCGGCAGGTGCGGCAGCCAGTACCAGTTCAGCAGCCCCCAGTCGCCATCCTGCGCCGCCACGATGGCCGACAGGTTCATGCTCCCGGTCGAGATGATGATCCCGACGATGATCAGGCCAAGGCTGACCTCGTAGGAGATCATCTGCGCCGCCGACCTGAGCGACCCCAGGAAGGCATACTTCGAATTCGACGCCCAGCCGCCCATGATGACGCCGTAGACCTCGAGCGAGGACACCGCGAAGACGAACAGGATCGCCACGTTGATGTCGGCCAGCACCCAGCCCTCGCTGAACGGGATCACCGCCCAGGCCAGCACGGCCAGCACGAAGGACAGCATCGGCGCCAGGAAGAACACCGGCCGGTCCACCCCGGCGGGCACGACGATTTCCTTGACGACGTATTTCAGCGCGTCGGCCACCGTCTGCAGGATGCCCCAGGGGCCCACCACGTTCGGCCCGCGCCGCATCTGCACCGCGGCCCAGATCTTGCGGTCGCCGTAGACGAGGAACAGCAGCGAGATCATCACGAAGCCCACGACCAGCAGGCTTTGCGCCGCGATCAGGACCGCGACACCGAGGCCCGTGTCGAAGAAGCTCTGGTCCATCAGCCGTTCCCCTCAAACCGTCGGTATGCCGCGTTCGCCGCAGTCTCGCACCACCACCTCGGCGTCGATCGTGTCGACCCCGCGGGGCAGCGCCGCCGAGATCGTGTAAACCGCATCCGCCGTCCAGATTCCAGCCCGCTCGCCCACCCGGGTGCGGATATGCCGCGCGAAACCGAAGCCGCGGATCAGCGCATACTGCGCCGCGGCACAGCGGGCGTAGTCCTCGACCACCTGCGGCCCCTCGCCCGCCGCCTGCACGCGGAAGGACACGAGGTCGCCGTCCAGGAGCAACGTCTCGATGCCGCGATAGTCGCGGACCGCGGGCGGGTCTTCGGGGGCCTTCCCGCAGGCCAGCAGCGCCAGGGGCAGGGCAAGCGCCATCCGCATCCTCACTCGGCCGCCATCGGCAGCGCGGCGCGGTCCGCCGCCAGCCTGGACAGTTCGGCCATCAGCGCCGAGGCGCGGGCGACGGGGTTGGTCAGGTAGAAATCCCGCACCGCCGGCAGGAAGGCGCCCTTGCCCAGGGCGCCTGCGGGCAGCGCAGGGCCCTCGTTGACGGGAACCTCGTCGATCCGCCCCAGGTGCGGATGCGCCGCCACCAGCGCCTGCCGCAGGGCGGCGAGCGAATCCCAGGGCAGCCTTGCCCCGACCTCGGCCGAGACGGCGCGCAGGATCGCCCAGTTCTCCTTGGCCTCGCCCGGCGGGAAGCCCGCGCGCAGGGCAAGCTGCGGGCGGCCTTCGGTATTGACGAACATGCCGTTCTCTTCCGTCCAGGCCGCGCCCGGCAGGATGATGTCGGCGCGGTGCGCGCCGCGGTCGCCGTGCGACCCCTGGTAGATCACCAGCGGCCCCGCGGGGATGTCGGTTTCGTCGGCGCCGAGGTTCCAGACGACCTCGGCCCCCTCCAGTGCGGCGGAAAGGCCGCCCTCCGTCGCGCAGCCCGTGTCCAGCGCACCCACCCGGCCCGCCGCCGTGTGCAGCACCAGAAGGCCCGACTGCGTGGCGGCGGCCAGCTTCTGCACCTCGGCCAGCACCGCGGCCCCGTCCGCCCCGGTCAGCGCGCCCTGCCCCAGGATCACCAGCGAGGGCACGTCGCGCAGCGCGGCGTGGTCCGGCGCGGTCAGCCGCTGCAGGTCCTCGCGCCCCGGACCGGCATGGTCCACCCCGTAGGTCAGATCGGCCCGCGGCCCCACCAGCGTGACGCGCGCGCCGCGGGACCAGGCCTTGCGGATGCGCGCGTTCAGCACCGGCGCCTCGTCGCGCGGGTTGGTGCCGATCAGGATGATGACCTGCGCCGAATCGATGTCCTCGATCTTGGCAGTGCCAACATAGGCGGCCCGGTTCCCGGCCGGCAAGGCCGCCCCGTCCACACGGGATTCCACTTTTCCGCCAAGGGCTTCCATCATCTTCTTGAGGCTGAACGCGGCCTCGACGGGCGCCAGGTCACCCACCAGCCCCGCGACCTTTTTGCCCTTCATCGCCGTGGCCGCCGCCGCAAGCGCCTCGGCCCAGGTCGCGGGCCGCAGCTTGCCGTCGCGGCGCAGGTAAGGCTTGTCCAGCCGCTGCCGCCTGAGCCCGTCCCAGACGAAGCGGGTCTTGTCGGAAATCCATTCCTCGTTCACGCCGTCATGGTTGCGCGGCAGGATGCGCATCACCTCGCGGCCCTTGGTGTCGACGCGGATGTTCGACCCCAGCGCGTCCATCACGTCGACGGTCTCGGTCTTGGTCAGTTCCCACGGGCGCGCCGTGAAGGCATAGGGCTTGGACGTCAGCGCCCCCACCGGGCAGAGGTCGATGATGTTGCCCTGAAGGTTGCTCGCCAGCGTCTCGTTCAGGTACGAGGTGATTTCGCTGTCCTCGCCGCGCCCCGTCTGGCCCATCTGGGTGATCCCGGCCACTTCGGTGGTGAAGCGCACGCAGCGGGTGCAGGAGATGCAGCGCGTCATCCTGGTCTCGACCAGCGGCCCGAGGTTCAGGTCCTCGCTGGCGCGCTTCGGCTCTCGGTAGCGGCTGAAGTCCACGCCATAGGCCATCGCCTGGTCCTGCAGGTCGCATTCGCCGCCCTGGTCGCAGATCGGGCAGTCGAGCGGATGGTTGATGAGCAGGAACTCCATCACCCCCTCGCGCGCCTTCTTCACCATGGGCGAGTTCGTCCTGACCAGCGGCGGCTCGCCGTTCGGGCCGGGCCGCAGGTCGCGCACCTGCATGGCGCAGCTTGCCGCGGGCTTGGGCGGCCCGCCCACCACCTCGACCAGGCACATCCGGCAGTTGCCCGCGATGCTGAGGCGCTCGTGGTAGCAGAACCGCGGGATTTCGACGCCCGCCACCTCCGCCGCCTGGATGATCGTCATCGCGCCGTCGACCTCGACCACATGGCCGTCGATGCTGATCTTCTTGAGGTTCGTCATGCCCGGTTCTCCAGCGCAGCCAGCCGCGCCCGCATTTCGTCCAGTTCCAGACGCTTGGCGTCCAGCGTCTTGCCGTTATGGTCGGCCGCGACCTTCGCAAAGCCGGCCCAACCCGTCGCATTCACCGTCGCTTCCCGCAGCTCGCCAAACCCTCGGTCAAGCTTGGAGAAGCGCGCGATCATCTCCTGACGGCTTGCCAGCACATCCTGCCGCAGGACCGCCACCTCGGCCCGCATGTCCCGCAGCAACCGCAGCACCGCATTGTCCCGTTCTTCCGCCATCACCCCTACCCCGCCGCCGCCGTGCAGGCGCGCGTCCGCCAGAGCCGCGCTTCCTTCAGATATGCCCAGCCGAAGGCCGCGTCACTGTCGCCCTTCGCCTCGCGCAAGCGGAGCCGCTCCAGCGCCTCGTCCAGCGTCGGCCGGTGCCCGGCGGGCACCCGCCACATCACGAAATGCATCTTGCCCAGCACCTCGAACCATTCCTGCCGCCGTTCGTAGAACGCGCGGTGGACGGTGTTCCAGACAAAGGCCTCCAGCGTCTCGACGCTTTCCCAGACCGTCAGGTTCGACACGAACTGCGGGTCTCCGCCGATCTTGGTCTCGGTGTTCCCGGTCCCCGGCGCGCCCGAGCCCTCCATCATCCAGACGAACCCCGGCATCCGCTTGCCGAGGCCGTTCACCTGGTCCAGCGCCGCCATGAACCCTGCCACCCGCGGGTCGTCGGTGGGCGCCAGCAGGCGGCCGACGTTCAGCTCGGCCAGGTGCATCTCTGCCACGCGACGTCCTCCCTGCCGGGCGGTCGTCGGGGCACCGGCAGGTGCCATCGCCCGGGCGCTCATTCGCTCACCCGGATGATCTCGCCCACCAGCGTGCCGCGGGCGACCTCGTCGCGGGCGACCGCGCAATAGCTCTCGGGGTCGCCCTGCACCGCGCCGGCCTCGGCCAGGTATGCCTCGGCAAGGCCCCTGATGCGCGCCTTCTCGGCCTTGTCCTTGAGGAAAGCCTTCACCTCGACTTCGGTATAGCCCTGGCCTTCGGCATAGCTGCGCAGCGCCTGCATCTTGCCCAGCACCACCACCAGGCGGGCGCTGGCCCTGGGGCAGGTGTTGCGCAGGATGTCGCCGATCTGGGCGGCCAGAAGCTGCGCGTTGATATGCGCCTCGTCGCGCAGGGGCACCTTGGCAAGGGCCGGAAGGGGGGCGGCAAGGGCAAGGACCAGAAGAAGCGAACGCAACATGGGGAACCTCCGGGCGGTCTGGATCCCCTCCATGTAGGCAAGACGGGCCTGATAGGCCATGACAGGCGCCTTCATGCGCAGCCCTCGACGAAAACCCAGGCCCCGGTTGCGTCGTCGAAGCGGTCGTAGATCGAGGTCCTGACCGCCCCGCCGCAGACCGCGTCCGCCTGCCGCCTGGCGGCGGCGCCGTCGGCAAAGGTGAAGGGCGCGCCCGTCCCGCGCACCTCGAGCGCGCGCGCCACCGGAGCCGCCACCGGCGCCACCACCGGCGCCGCCTGCGCGCAGCCTGCCACCATCACCAGCGCCGCCATCCGCCTCACTCCGCCGCCACCGCCGTCACCCGGCCGGTGCGGCGGGCCTTGATGCGGTCCTCGATCTCGTCGCGGTAGGCGCGGATCAGGCCCTGGATCGGCCATGCGGCGGCGTCACCGAGCGCGCAGATCGTGTGGCCTTCCACCTGCTTCGTCACGCTTAGCAGCATGTCGATCTCCTCGACCTCGGCCTCGCCGCGCACCAGGCGGTCCATCACCCGCATCATCCAGCCCGTGCCTTCCCGGCAGGGCGTGCACTGGCCGCAGCTTTCGTGCTTGTAGAACTTCGACAGCCGCCAGATCGCCTTGATGACGTCCGTGCTCTGGTCCATCACGATCACCGCGGCGGTCCCGAGCCCCGACCGCTGCTCGCGCAGCCAGTCGAAGTCCATGATCGCCTCGTCGCACTGCTCGGCCTTCAGAAGCGGCACGGACGACCCGCCGGGGATCACCGCCTTGAGGTTCTTCCACCCGCCGCGCACGCCGCCGCAATGGCGCTCCAGCAGCTCCTTCAGCGGGATCGACATCGCCTCCTCGACGACGCAGGGGTTCACCACATGGCCCGAGATGCCGAAGATCTTGGTGCCGGTGTTGTTCGGCCGCCCGAAGCCCGCAAACCATTCCGCCCCGCGCCGCAGGATCGTGGGCACCACGGCGATGGATTCGACGTTGTTCACCGTGGTCGGGCAGCCGTAGAGGCCCGACCCCGCCGGAAACGGCGGCTTCATCCGGGGCATGCCCTTCTTGCCTTCCAGGCTTTCCAGCAGCGCGGTTTCCTCGCCGCAGATGTAGGCGCCCGCGCCATGGTGCAGGTACAGCTCGAAATCCCAGCCCGATTTGGCAGCGTCCCTGCCCAGGAGCCCCGCGTCATAGCATTCGTCGATGGCGGCCTGCAGCGCCTCCTTCTCGCGGATGTATTCGCCGCGGATGTAGATGTAGCAGGCATGCGCCCCCATCGCGAA
>CAZCPY010000172.1:0-4504 GCA_964499865.1 uncultured Rhodobacterales bacterium
GTCGCGGACTTCGAATTGCCGCTGGTCGTGCCCTCGTAATTGCCCTTCACGACCATCTTCTTGTTGCCGCCGACCTCCTGTTCGGCGTTGGCGCCGATCTTTTCGGTGCGGTTGGTCTTGATGTCGCGTTTCTCGTTGCCGGACTTCACCGTCAGCGACAGGTCGCCGGTGTGGATCGTCTCGGTGCGGTCCTTGTGGATGTCGGTCTTCAGCGAGCCCGGGGCCTTCTTGGTCTGGCCGATCGACACGGTCATGTCGTTCTCGACCGTCAGCATCATGTCCTTTTCGGAGTGCATGCGGATGAACTCGCTGCCCTTGAGGTCCTCAAAGACAAGCTCGTTGTAGTTGTCCGCCCCGCCGCCCTTCGACGAGCGGGTCTTGATGCCCATCTGCGTCTTGTTGTCCGACAGCGTGTAGGGCGGCATCGTGTCCTTGTTGTACATCATGCCGGTGCAGATCGGCCGGTCGATGTCGCCGTCCTCGAACTGGATCACCACCTCCTGTCCGACGCGTGGCACATGCACCATGCCCCAGTTGACGCCAGACCAAGGGGTGACCACGCGGACCCAGCAGGTTGCCGAATCGTGGCCCTGGCCGTTGCCCTTGAAATCGTGATCGCGGTCCCAGGGGAACTGGACCTTGATCCTGCCGTACGAGTCGGTGTGGATCTCTTCCCCGCTCGGGCCGGTGACCTTGGCGATCAGGATGCCGGGGATCTGCGGCCACTTGGTCTTGAGCGGCGCGCGGAACGGCGTCGATTTTGGGATGACCCGGAAATTGGCGCGATAGGCGTCGCGGTTTTCCTCGTCGAATTCGATCGTCCCGGGCAGCTGCGCGCCGCCGGGGCGGGTGCTCAGCTGCTGCGTCTCGTCCTTCTGGGCATTCTCGATCTGCATCATGTGCTCGGCCGAAACGACCAGGTACTCGATGTTCTCGTCTGCCCTCTTGTGGTCCTTGAGCTTGAAGGTCGTGCCCGTGGCCATCTCGCGCACGTTGCAGACGGCGCTGCGCACCTGGAAAGGCCAGGCCTCGGCCTCGGCCTTGATGCGGGCATAGACATCGCCCAGGGCGGTTTCGCGGTAGCGGCCGGAATAGATGTAGCGTTCGTGGTCCTTGTACTTGTGCGTCCCCTTGGGAATCGCCTTGAAGGCCTTCATGTCGGCCTTGGGCTTCTCGAAGTTGTAGTCCAGCAGCGTGACCTTGCCGCGCGTCTGTGCCTCGCCCGACCGCCAGTCGTAGATGTGGTCGTCGTTGCGCGTGTAGCCGCCGCTTTCGCGGGTCTGGAACTGCAGCGTGGGATTGCCCAGGATCGGCTTGTGGCCACCGACGCCGTCGACGATCATCAGGTGGTCCTTGCCGCCCTTGACGACCGAGAAATAGTACATCCCCTCTTCCTCCATCAGGCGCGAGATGAAGTCGAAGTCGCTTTCGTTGTACTGCACGCAGTACTCGCGCGGTTCCGGGGAGCGGGCGGTGGTGATCGTGTATTCGCCGAACCCGCGGTCGGTGAAGATCTTCTTGATGATGTCGACGGCGGACTGCTTCTGGAAGATGCGGCAGCCGTGGCTGCGGGTCAGGAACCAGATCCAGGGCCGGACCTGCATGGCGTAGAAGCCATAGCCCTCGTGGTAGCCCACGTACTGCGCCTCGACGCAGGTGCCTACATGCTCGCGCCATTCGCCCTGTGGCGTGCCGGTGCGGTCGGTGGACACCTTGCCGTCCTCGCCCCGCAGCATCTTGACAGTCACCGTCTTGCCCACCAGGTCGCCCAGCTTGACATCGAATTTGGGCGACAGGAAATCGACCGCGATCTCGCTGATCTGGCTCAGCCCCTCGTGCACCCGCGCGGCCTTGATGAACATCTCGTTTTCGGGAAGCGGGCCCAGGACCTTCAGCTTCCGGTTCTCGAGGATCGCGTTCATCGCGCCCCCGCCGCCGCCCCCTGTTGCTGGCATCGTTCTATCCCTTCTGCACGTGCGCCCCGGTCAACCGAGGCTCAATCATCTGTCGCCAAGACTTCCACCAGAAGGTTCTCGCGCCGCAGCCTGTCCACGATGTCGGGCACGATCCGCCAACAGGACCCAAGCTGGAACGACGCACCCAGAACGCTCCTCAGTTCAATCACGTCCTTGAACAGCACGCAGCGGACACGGAACGGATAGAGCCCGCGGCCGAACAGCATGTCGTTCAGCAAATCCTCGCCTTCATAAAGCCAGTAACTGCCGTTCACCGCAAGCAGCGTCATCGGGATGTCGTCGTCATCCTCGCCACCATCGCCGCCGCCGGAGCCATCGGTATCGCGCATCACAAGCCCTCCAGGAGTGCCGCCAGGTCGGCGTCGATGGAATCGGGGTTCACCGGCGCCGCCGCGTCGCCAAAGCCCGCCAGCAGCGCATCCAGATCGTCAAGCGGCGGCGCCTCGCCCGGCGCCGCCGGGACCGCCGCCGCCGGGGGCGGCGCCTCGGGCGCCGACCCGCCCCAAAGCTCGCCCCCGCCGTCGGAAGACGCGGGCGTGACCGCCACCGGGGCGCTGGTCCAGCGCCCCCTGACCGGCTGGCCCGCCAGCGACTGCATCGACCCTAGGCGCACCACGTCGCGGCCCTTGACCGACAGGACCGGCATCAGCCGCCGCGCGATCACCTCGGACGCCGCATCCACCGCGATCAGCCGTTCGGTGCAGGGCAACTGCACCTGTTCGCCGTGCCGGTCGGTGGCGAAGTGGAACGGCAGGTCGCCCACCGACATCACCTTGCCCGGCTGCATCGCGACCTTGTCCTTCTTCCACTCCAGCCCCAGCACCACCGCCACCAGCGCCGCCGGGTTGCCCCAGAGCATGCCGCGCAGCCCCTCGGCCATGGTGAATTCCTCGAAGTCGAAGGCGTCGATGGGGTCGCTGCGTTCGCCGTAGGGCCGCCGCAGCAGGAACCGGGGGCTGGCCAGCGCCACATGCCCCGCCCCGGGCGAGGCCGCCAGCGCATCCCAGGCCCGCGCCACCAGGGGATGGCGTTCGCCCCTGGGCGTTTCCAGGAACTTCGGCGAGATCGACGCGAAGACCGGCGCATCCGCATGCGCCGCGATCTGCCCCAGGCGGCCCAAAAGCTCGGCATGCGGCGGCGTCTCCTCGAAGCCGAACAGCCCGATCACCGCCGAATAGCCGGTGCCCCCTTCCTCGACCAGGGGCGCGTTCAGGATGCCGAAGATGCCCGTCTTCGACAGGTCCGCCTGCGTCGAAAGGTCCGCCGCCAGCTCCTGCGCCGAAATGTCGTAGAGCATCATCTCGAACTTCTCGCCCGTGGGGATGCGCCGGGCCAGGAAGTCGAGCGTGCGCCAGGTCGCCTCGATCGCCTGGAAATCGGGATGGTGCAGGATCAGCCGCATCGCCGCCGACATCGCCGCATCGACCTGTCCGACCAGCGCCCGCGCCTCGGGCGCCACCTTCGCCTGCGCGACGAAGGGCCCGACGATCCGCGCCAGCAGATCCTCGACCGGTGCCGCCTGCCGCGGGGGCGGCGCGCCCTCGCCCAGCAGCCGCTGGAAGTCGCCCAAGCGCCGGTCGGCGGGAACGGACTGCGCGGCCGAGGTGGAGGTCGAGGCATAGGCCATCACCCCATGCGCCGCGCCCCAGCCCTTCATCTCCTCCACCGCCGCAGCCGAGGACCGCGGGTGCAGCAGCCGCTGGCGCAGACCCTTAAGCTCATCAAACAGCGCGACATTCTCGACCAGCGCGTCCGGGTGCAGGCTGTCCAGCCCCTTGAGCGGCACCTCGATCCCCGCGCCGTCGGCCCCGACGGGCAGCACCAGCGTGGTGGCAAAGCCGTCGATGATGCGTTCGACCGTGTCGATGTCGAACCGCACCGGCGCCCGGCGGGCCAGCGTCACCCCGACCTCGACCTGCCCCCGCGCCGCCCGTCCCGACACATCGCCCAGGATCGCCAGCCGGAACACCCGCCGTTCCAGCGCCGCAGGCGGCGGCGCCGCCGCCGTCAGCCGCCCGAAGGCCTGCGCCGCCGAGAACCCCTCGGCCCGCGCCGCCACCGGGGTCACCGGGGTCACCGGCGCGGCGGGGATCGCGGCCAGCACATCCTCCAGACCCGCGGGCGGTCCAGACGGCGCGGCAAGGTCGGACAGCAGCGCCTCGAGGTCGGCCAGCGGATCGGACGGCGCAGCATCCGGTTCCGGTGCCAAGGCTTCCACCGGGGGTGGCGCCAGCAGCGACTCCAGCGCCGCCAGAGGGTCGTCCATGTCCGGCGGCGCGGCCGGCACAGGCAGCAGGTCGTCCAGCAGATCCGCAAACGGATCGTCCTCTGCCGCCGCAGGCGGCGCCGCAGGCGGCGCCAGCAGGTCGTCCAGCCCCGCCAGCGGGTCGTCCTCCGCCGGGGCGAGCAGCGCGGCGGGCAGGTCGGTCCCGGCCTCGGGCGCCGCGGGGGGCGCCAGCAGGTCGTCCAGCCCCGCCAGCGGGTCGTCCTCCGCCGGGGCGAGCAGCGCGGCGGGCAGGTCGGTCCCG
>CAZCPY010000172.1:4604-5825 GCA_964499865.1 uncultured Rhodobacterales bacterium
CGCCAGCGGGTCGTCCTCCGCCGGGGCGAGCAGCGCGGCGGGCAGGTCGGTCCCGCCGTTCACCGGCAGGACAGCCTCGCGCAGCGCGGCAAGGGCCGACGTCCCGGACGCCCCGTCCGCCTCATCCGGAGCAGCCTCACGCAGGGATGCCAGCGCTGTTGCGGGGTTGTTCCCCCTGGCCTCGGCCGTCGCTGGAGCGGCATCGCGCAATGCGGCGAGGGCCGACACGGCAGGTGCCTCGGGCGCGGTCCCCGGCCGCACGACGTCTCGCAAGGCCTGAAGCGCAGGCGCCGGGCTTGCTTCCCCCAAACCCTCCGCAACCGCCGCCGCTTCCCGCAAGGCCGCCAGGGCCGCCGCCGGGGTCTCATCCGCGGGCTGTTCCGCAAGCGGCACCGCCTCGCGCAAGGCCGCGAGGGCGGCGACGGGGCTCTGCTCTGCGGGCGCGGACGCGACCGGTGCAGCCTCACGCAAGGCGGCGAAGGCTGACGCGGCGGCCTCCTCGGCAACAGGGATGACCGGGGCAGATCCGCGCAGGGCCGCCAGGGCATCCTCGGGCGACGCGGGTCCTGCTTCCGCGACACTGGCCGACTCCCGCAGGGCCGCCAGCGCCGAAGCGGGGTCCTCGGCGGGCGCGGCATCGGCCGGTGGGGCCATCGCGCGTAGGCGGGCGAGGGTGTCTTCCGGCGGCGCTTCCGGGACGACGGGCGGGGGCGCGACCCGGCGCAGGCTGTCGAGTGCGGCAGCGGGCCCGTCAGGCGCGGCCCCGGACGACAGCGCGGCCAGCAGCGCCCGGTCGGCCAGCACCCGTTCGATCAGCGCCTCGGCCCCGGCCTTGCCGTCCATGTAGGTCAGAAGGTTCGCAAGTTCCGTCCGTGCCTTGAGCAGGGCGGCCAGCGGCTCGACCCTGGCGGCCACCGCGGCGGGCGAGAAATCCTCCATCCGCTCGAAGGTGATGTCGACCGGCAGCGACCCCTCGCCGGTCAGCGTGTTGGGCACGGTGAAGGCCACCCGCGGGCGGATCGCCTTCATCCGGTCGTCGAAGTTGTCGACGTCGATTTCCAGGAACTTGCGGTCGGCCACCGGCGGCAGGTCGGCGTCCGGCCGGCCCGACAGGTCGGACAGCACGCCCATGACAAAGGGCAGCTGCACCTTCTTCTCGGCGCCGTACAGCTCGACGTCGTATTCGATCTGCACGCGCGGCGCGCGGTTGCGGGCGATGAA
>CAZCPY010000173.1:0-5814 GCA_964499865.1 uncultured Rhodobacterales bacterium
CGCGAAACCCGCGCGCGCCCGCGCCCCGGCACCGGCCGCGACGGACCGCCCCCGGGACGCCGGACCCGCGCGCGGGCGGGGCCGGCCGCGGCGGCCGAAGGGGGCCTGAGAGGGCGGAATTCCCCCATGCGGCGCCCTTGGCAGGGGACACCGGCTTGCCTAATGTCAAACCGGCGCGCGGCGTGCAGGGGTAGGCGGGATGTCCGGATCGGGCCTGAGAACAACGTCCTTCGTGCTGCTCGTGGCGCTGACGCTCTACGTCGCGCTGACGGGTGTGGTCTGATGGGGTCGCTGTGATGGCCGAGCGCTTCGGCGGCAAGTATTCGCCCCAGGCCAAGGGGCCCGACGTCGCTCCCGCGCCGGTGGCGCCGCGGGGCTCGCCCTACGCCGACCTGCGCGCGAACCTGCTGTTCGTGCTGCCCTTCGTCTTCGCCTGGCGCGCCTTCACCTCGGGGTCCGCGGGCCTGCTGCTGGGCCTTGCGGCCTTCGCGCTGATGATGCTCGGCGCCTGGCTCACGCGCGAGGGGCTGCGGGCCGAGGCCGCCTTCGACGCCCGCACCGTCGCCCGCAGGCCCGCCGTCCCGCGCAAGCTGTTCGGCGCGGCGATGACCGGGGCGGGGATCGCGGCGGGCGCGCTGCTGGGCGGGCAGAACATCTTCTTCGCGGTGGCCTTCGGGATCGTGGCGGCGGTGCTGCACCTCGGCGCCTTCGGGCTTGATCCCCTGCGCGACAAGGGCGCCGAGGGGATCGACCGGTTCAACCTCGACCGCGTGGCGAAGGCCGTGGACGAGGCCGAGGCCTATCTGGCCGCGATGCAGGACGCGGTCCTGCGCGCGGGCGACCGTGGCGTGGCCGACCGGGTGGACCGTTTCGCCGCCAACGCCCGCGCCCTGTTCCGCGCCGTCGAGGGCGACCCCGGCGACCTGACGGCGGCGCGCAAGTACCTGTCGGTCTACCTGATGGGCGCCCGCGACGCGACGGTCAAGTTCGCCGACGTCTACGCGCGGGGCCGCGACCCCGCGGTCAAGGCCGATTACGAGGCGCTGCTGGGCGAGCTTGAGACCACCTTCGCCACGCGCACCAAGGAATTCCTGGCCGGCACGCGGTCCGATCTCGACATCGAGATCGGCGTGCTGCGCGACCGCCTCAAGTTCGAAACCCGCTGAACCCCCAACGGAGGCCCCCATGGCCGAGGACATCCGCAACGCCGCCCAGGCGACCCTTGCCGAGGTGGAAAAGGTCACCGCCACGGTGCTGCCCGAACCCGGCACCGCCATCGTGCCGCTGGCCGCCGCGCCTGCGCCGCTGGCCGCCGACATCCAGGCCCGGATGGCGATGATCGACATGAAGAACACCCAGTCGATCGTGACCTTCGGGTCCGCCGCGCAGGGCGAGTTGCAGGCGATCAGCCAGGAGATGCTGGCCGGCGTGCGCAACAAGGACGTGGGCCCCGCGGGCGCGTCCCTGCGCGAGATCGTCTCGACCATCCGCGGCTTTTCCGGCGAGGAGCTGGACGTGAACCGCGAAAGGTCGTGGTGGGAACGGCTGACCGGGGCCGCAGCACCGGTGGCGCAGTTCATGGCGCGCTTCGAAGAGGTGCAGGGCCAGATCGACAGGATCACCGGCGAGCTGCTGAAGCACGAGACCACGCTGTTGAAGGACATCAAGAGCCTGGATGTCCTCTACGAGAAGACGCTGGCCTTCTACAACGAACTGGCGATCTACATCGCCGCCGGAGAGGCAAAGCTCGCAGACCTGGACGCCAGGGACATCCCGGCCAAGGACGCCGAGGTCAAGGCCGCGCCGGAAGCCGACCAGGTGATGAAGGCGCAGGAACTGCGCGACCTGCGGTCGGCCCGCGACGACCTTGAGCGGCGCGTCTACGACCTGAAGCTGACGCGGCAGGTCACCATGCAGTCGCTGCCCTCGATCCGTCTGGTGCAGGAAAACGACAAGTCGCTGGTGGGCAAGATCAACTCCACCCTCGTGAACACCGTGCCGCTGTGGGAAACCCAGCTCGCCCAGGCCGTCACCATCCAGCGCAGCAGGGACGCCGCCGAGGCGATCCGCGATGCCAACGACCTGACCAACGACCTGCTGACCGCGAACGCCGAGAACCTGCAGGAGGCAAACCGCGTCGTGCGCACCGAGATGGAGCGCGGCGTCTTCGACATCGAGGCGGTGCAGAAGGCCAATGCCGTGCTGATCGCCACCATCGACGAAAGCCTGGCCATCGCCGACGAGGGCAAGGCGCGCCGCGCCGCGGCCGAGGAAAGCCTGCAGAAGATGGAGGCGGACCTGCGCGACACGCTGGCCGCGGCCAAGGCGCGCGGCACCGGCACCGGCTTCAACGTCGGCAGCGCGGTCTGACCATGCGCGCCGCGCCGCGCCGTGCGGCGCTGCTTCTGGCGATGGGGGTCGCGGCCTGCGCCCCCCTGATGCCCCCCGCGCCTCCGTCGCCGCCGCCCCCGGTGACGGAGGTGCCCGTGCCGGAGTCGCCCGAGGTCGCGGCGCTGCGCGCCTATTTCGCGCAGGTGCAGGACACGCTCCTGTCCCGCGGCCTGATGCGCACCGACGACGGCCGCCGCGACGCCCCCTGGGGCGCGCGCCAGCTTGCCGACAACTTCATCCGCATCGCGCTTTACGACGAATTCCGCTCGACCGCCGGGGGCTTTGTGGCGCAGGAGACGGAAAGCCGCCTGCGCCGCTGGGTGGCCCCCGTGCGGGTGTCGCTGCGCTTCGGCGATTCGGTGCCCGAGGCGCGGCGGGCGACCGAACGGGCGCGCGTGGCCTCCTACCTCGCGCGCCTGCAGGCGGTGACGGGGCACCCGATCACGCTGGCCGCCGGGCCCGGCAACTTCGTCGTCGCCTATGTCAACGAGGAAGAACGCCGCGGCCTGGCGCCGGTGATGCGGGCCGCGATGCCGGGGATGGGCGCGAACGAGATCGCCGCCTTCACCGCGATGCCGACCTCGACCTACTGCCAGGTCTCGGCGATGTCGGAGATCGGCACCGACGTCTACATCCGCGCCTTCGCGGTGATCCGCGCCGAACACCCCGACCTTCTGTCGCTCGCCTGCCTGCACGAAGAGGTGGCGCAGGGCCTGGGCCTGCCCAACGACAGCCGCCGCGCCCGGCCGTCGGTCTTCAACGACGACCAGGAATTCGCCATGCTGACGCCGATGGACGAAGCGATGCTGGGCATGCTCTACGACCCCCGCCTGCGCCCCGGCATGACCCCCGCCGAGGCGCGCCCCATCGTCGAGGTCCTTGCGCGGGAACGCACGGGCGGCGACAGTTAGTCCGAATTCACGGGAGGACCCCGCACATGGTTTTCGACTTCCTCAAGGGCGAGTTCATCGATGTCATCTCCTGGCTCGACGACAGCCGCGACACGATGGTCTGGCGCTTCGAGCGCCGCGGGCAGGCGATCAAGTACGGCGCCAAGCTGACGGTGCGGGAAGGGCAGGCGGCGGTCTTCATCCATGAGGGCCAGCTTGCGGATGTGTTTTCCCCCGGGCTCTACCAGCTCGAGACCAACAACATGCCGATCATGACGACCTTGCAGAGCTGGGGTTACGGCTTCCAGTCGCCCTTCAAGTCCGAGGTCTATTTCGTCGCGACCACCCGCTTCAACGACCAGAAGTGGGGCACCAAGAACCCGATCATGGCGCGCGACCCGGAATTCGGGCCGGTGCGCCTGCGCGCCTTCGGCACCTATGCGATGCGCGTGGCCGACCCCGGCAAGTTCATGACCGAAATCGTGGGCACCGACGGCGAATTCACCGCCGACGAGATTTCCAGCCAGATCCGCAACGTGATCCTGCAGGAGGTGGGCAAGGTTCTGGCGGGGTCCGGCATCCCGGTCCTCGACATGGCGGCCAATACCGGGGACCTGGCCAAGATCGTCATGCAGGCGATCGGGCCCAGGGTCGCGGAATACGGCCTGTCGCTGCCCGAGTTCTACATCGAGAACGTGAGCCTGCCGGAAGAGGTCGAGCGCGCGATGGACAAGCGCACCTCGATGGGCGTGGTGGGCGACCTCGGCCGCTACATGCAGTTCAACGCGGCCGAGGCGATGGCGCAGCCGGGCAACGGGGCCGCGGCGGCGATGCAGACGGGCCTGGGCGCCGCCATCGGGATGCAGATGGGCGGGATGCAGATGGGCGGCGCGCAGCCCGGGCCCTGGGGCGCGGCGCCCGCCGCCCCCACCGCAGCCGCTCCGCCGCCGCCCCCCCCGCCGCCGCCCCCGGCAGCCAAGGTCTGGCATGTCGCCGCCGGCGGCGCCACGCAGGGCCCCTACGGCGAGGCGGACCTGGCCGCGATGGCGCAGTCGGGCGCGCTGACGCGGGCCTCGATGGTCTGGACCGCCGGCCAGGACGCCTGGAAACCGGCCTCCGAGACCGACCTCGACCGGCTTTTCGCCATGGTCCCGCCACCCCCGCCGCCGGGGGTGTAGGACCATGCCGGAGACCGCCGAGGAAACCGTCGCCCGGGGCGACGAAACCCGCTGGCCCTGCGAGGCCTGCGGGGCCGACCTGCGTTTCGACCCCGGGCAGACGTCGCTGAAATGCGGCTACTGCGGCCACGTGCAGGACATCCCCGCCGCGGCAGCTTCGGCGAAGGCTACGGCCCTCGGCGAACTGCCGCTGGCAAGGGGGCTGTCGGACGACCTCGCGCCCGCGGCGATGGCCGAGACCCGCACCACGCCCTGTCCGAACTGCGGTGCCGTGGTCGAGTTCCCCGGCGCCGCCACGGCGGCGCGCTGCCCGTTCTGCGACACGCCCGTGGTGATCGGCACCGGCATCGAACGGCGGATCAAGCCGCAGGCGGTGCTGCCCTTCCAGCTCTCCGAGGACGAGGCCCGCAGCGCCATGACGCGCTGGCTGGGCGCGCTGTGGTTCGCACCCGGAACGCTCGTCGACTACGCCCGCAAGGGCCGCGCGATGACCGGCATCTATGTGCCCTTCTGGACCTTCGACGCCCCCACCCGCAGCCGCTATGCCGGCCAGCGGGGGGACGAATACTACACGACCAGGACCACCACGGTGATGGTCAACGGCAAGTCCGAGCGCCGCGAGGTCCGCGAACGCCACATCCGCTGGACCCGCAAGACCGGCTGGGTCAGCCGCAGCTTCGACGACGTGCTGGTGCTGGCGGCGCAGGGCCTGCCCAAGCGCTACACCGACAATCTCGCGCCCTGGGACCTGGCCAAGCTCGACGCCTACCGTCCGGATTACCTCGCGGGCTTCGCGGCCGAAGGCTACACAGTGGGCCTGCGGGACGGGCACGGCGAGGCGCGGCAGGTGATGGCCGGCCTGATCCGCGAGGAGGTGCGCCGCGACATCGGCGGCGACGAGCAGCGCATCGACCGGGTAGACACCGACTGGGGCGCTGAGACCTTCAAGCACATCCTCCTGCCGGTCTGGATGGCAGCCTACAAGTACGAGGGCAAGACCTACCGCTTCGTCGTCAACGGCCAGACCGGCAAGGTGCAGGGCGAACGGCCCTGGTCGAAATGGAAGATCGCCTTCGCCGTCGTGGTCGCGGTCGCCGTCATCGCCGCGGTGGTGGTTGTCAGCCAGTACGCCCAATAGACTCCCGCCGCGCCCGTCCCCGGCGTCTGAAGCAAATCGAGTGCCTTCGGCACAAGCCTATCTGTCGGTCAGCGGCTGAAGAAGCCGCTTCCCTCCGTGAAGGGGGCGTTCCGCCCCCACCGCTCCCTTCGGTCGCTCCCCCCTGAGGATATTTGGGATCGGAAGATGAACCCGCCGGTTCCATCTTCCGATCCCAAATATCCCGGGGGAGGAGCGT
>CAZCPY010000174.1:0-5801 GCA_964499865.1 uncultured Rhodobacterales bacterium
AACGGCCTGCCACCCCTCACAAGGGTGAACAACCTGATGAGAACTCACAGCTAGGCCGCGCTGATGCCCGCGACGGAGATTCCGCAGATCGCCGAGGACCGGCCGCAGCGGTTCCTGATCGCGCAGCAGTACATGTCGCTGAACGCCGCCAGCGCCGAGGCCGTCGCCGCGGCGCCGGGCGGCTTTGCGCGGCACCGGCCGATCGCGCGCGCGCTGGCCGACTTTGCGCTGGCGCGGTCAAGGGCGCAGAATGGCGCGATGCGGATGCTGCCCGCGGTGGACCTGCGCCGGACGGTCGCGCTCTCCCGGGACAGCGACCCCTCGGGCCGCCGCCAGCACAGCGCCGCGGCGGAAGCGGCGCGCAGCGCGCCGTGGTCGGACCTGCGCGAGGTCGAGACGCTGCTCAGGACTGCCCGCCGGGCCGGGATCGACGGCCCCGCGCGCTGTGCCGAAGCGGTGCGGCGGGTCGATTTCTTCGACGCCCGCCGCCCGCCCGAGGATGATGCCGGCGTGGTGGACCGCATGTTCCCCAACCCCGGCTCGCGGCAACGCTGCATCAAGGGGCGCAGGCTGGACATCGGCTTGGTCTGCGGGCGGCCGCAGATCCGAGGCCGGGTGACGTTCCGGGCAGGGGCGGGCGGCCAGACCCGACAGGATTCCGCTTGGCCGTCATTCAACCTGTGCTAGCATCCGCGGATAGTTCGCGCCGTGCGGTCCGGGTTCATCCCGGCGCAACCCAAGGATTTCGCAAAGGATTGCCGGATGACGATCTTCAGGATTGATGCCGAGGCCCTGGTCACGGCGGGCCGCAAGGCGGCCGAGGAGGACGAGGAGCTCGCGCGCCTGATCCGCGAGGCCGAGGCCAACTTAAAGAGCTTCAAGAAATGGGCCGACGAGATGGAGGCCAAGCGCAAGTTCGCCCTGCGCGCCATCCCGCCGCTCAAGAACACGGTGCGCGACCTTTACCGCGAGATCGACAAGAAGATTCAGGACAAGTCGACCGAGCCAGCCAAGAAGAAGGTGCTGAAGGACCTGCTGCAGCAGGCCAACAAGATGTGGATCCAGCTCGACACGTTGCTGAAGGCCATTCGCTGACGGCAGGGCGCAGTAGCGCCCCGGCGGGACGCCGGGCAGGGCGCAACGGCCCTGCCCGGACCCTCCTTCAGTGGCAGGGCGGGCGGGTGCCCGGGATCGGCACCTTGTCGATCGCATGGATCACGCCGTTGTCGGCCTGGATGTGGGCGATCACCAGATCGGCGACCGGACCCGTGCCGTCGGCGATGGTGATCGCCCCGCCCGCATCGGAGATGCACCGCCGTGCATCGGCCAGCACCGGGCGGACGGTGTCCGACCCCGCCGGGATGCCCGCCGCGGGCCGGGTGCGGTCGTCGACGTGGTCGAGCAGCAGGCCCGTGCGCTGGCCCTTGTTCCCGGGCCGCAGCAGGGTTTCCACGGTGCCTGCGGGCAGCGCGGCGAAGGCCTCGTTGACCGGCGCGCAGACGGTGAAGGGCCCGGGGCCCGACAGCGTTTCGGCAAGGCCGGCCGCGGTCACCGCGGCGACCAGGGCGGGAAACCGGTCGTCGCCCGCCGCGATTTCGGTGATCGTCCTGGCCTGCACGGCGGCGGTGGCGGCCGGCGAAAGCGCGGCGGCAGCGGCGGGGGCCTTGATCGTCATCGGTGTCACCCCCTTTGGTTGCAGCACGCCGCCGGCGGCATGTGGGCAGGGTTTCGCGGGGTCTGGCGCACCGGGCCACGCGGGTGCCAGTGATGCGATAGGGCGTGATCGGCTTGCCGGGCTGCGGCCTGCCCGGTAGAGGAAGCGCAAGTCCAAGGAGAGCCCGCGATGCGCCTGACCCGCTATTTCCTGCCCGTGCTCAAGGAAAACCCGTCCGAGGCGCAGATCGTCTCGCACCGCTTCATGCTGCGGGCGGGGATGATCAAGCAGCAGGCGGCGGGGATCTATTCCTGGCTGCCGCTGGGGTATCGCGTGCTGCGGCGGATCGAGGAGATCGTGCACCAGGAGCAGATCCGCGCGGGGCACATTCCGCTTCTGATGCCGACGATCCAGCCCGCCGACCTGTGGCGCGAAAGCGGCCGCTACGGCGACTACGGCGAGGAAATGCTGCGCATCACCGACCGGCAGAAGCGCGACCTGCTCTACGGCCCCACCAACGAGGAGATGATCACCGACATCTTCCGCGCCCATGTCGGCAGCTACAAGGACCTGCCGCTGACGCTGTATCACATCCAGTGGAAGTTCCGCGACGAGATGCGGCCGCGTTTCGGCGTCATGCGGGGGCGCGAGTTCCTGATGAAGGACGGCTACAACTTCGACATCGACCGCGATGCGGCGCTGCACGCCTACAACCGCCACATGGTCAGCTACCTGCGCACCTACGAACGGATGGGCCTGACCGCGATCCCGATGCGGGCGGCGTCAGGCCCGATCGGCGGCGACAACACGCATGAATTCCTGGTGCTGGCCTCGACCGGCGAGTCGGAGGTGTTCTACGACGACCGCGTGACCGCGCTGAAGCTCGGCACCCGCGACATCGACTATGACGACCGCGCGCAGGTGGCGGATGTCTGCCGGGAGTTCACCACGCTTTACGCCCGCACCGACGAGACCCACGACGCGGCCGTGTTCGGCGCCATCCCCGAGGCGCACCGCAAGGTCGGCCGGGGGATCGAGGTGGGGCAGATCTTCTACTTCTCCACCAAGTATTCCGAGCCGATGGGCGCGGTGGTGGTGAACGCGGAAGGTCAGCGCGTGCCGGTTCACATGGGGTCGCACGGGATCGGCGTCAGCCGCCTGCTGGGCGCGATCATCGAGGCCAGCCACGACGACAGGGGGATCATCTGGCCGGAAGGCGTGACGCCCTTTCCGGTGGGGATCGTGAACCTGAAACAGGGCGACGGCGCGACCGACGCGGCCTGCGACGGCCTCTGCAAGGCGCTGGCCGCGCGGGGGCTCGAGCCCCTGTATGACGACCGCGACGAACGCGCGGGCGCCAAGTTCGCCACCATGGACCTGATCGGCCTGCCCTGGCGCATCACCGTGGGCCCGCGGGGCCTGGCCGGGGGCAAGGTGGAACTGACCTCGCGCCGCACGGGCGAGTCCGAGGCGATGAGCGCGGAGGCGGCGGTGGACCGGGTGGCGCAGGTCTACGCCTGAGCCACGGCCTTGCCGATGGGCGGTTCGGGGCAGAAGGTGCGTGCAGAGCACGCACCCTACGGCTGGTCGGCCCTGTAGACCCGGCACAGGACGACCACGGCCAGGGTCGTGTTGACGACGCCCATGATCCGGGCCGCCGGGTTGAGGGCAGACGTGGCGGGCGTCATCACGTCTTCGGGCAGCGCGAGCGCCCGGGAGGCGGCCGCAACTGCACTCAGGCCGATGAGGCCAATCAGCCCGGGGCCGACCAGCAGCCCGCCGAAGATGCGGCGGTAACTGCCCCGACGCCAGCCACGCGTGATCGCCGGGCCGACGGGGTCACTGACGGCGGCAGCCGGGAAGGCGGGGCCAAGCGCCGTCAGCGTCAGGAGGTTTGCAACGGCCAGGGAAAACAGGAAAACGGCCTCGGCTCCTTGGTCGCGGAGGCTGAAGCCGAAGGCCCAGAGGATCAAGAGCCCGCCGCAGACCACGAGGGCCAAGCTGCCGAGCGACACGCCCATGAACTTGGCCATGTGCAGCGGCGCGGGTGATGGAGCTCTCTTGCGGAGAGACAAGGGCTCCCCCAGCAGCAGGTGACGGGGGAACAGCAGAGCATAGAAGATGAACCCCGGCAATGTGCCCGTCGTGGCGCCATTGTCGCGGTCAAGCAGGATCGGCAAGGTCTCGGGCAACAGGGCGAGGCCCAGGATGATCCACCAGGCATCCCGCAGCCCCCGCCACCCGTCCCGATAGATGCCGCGCATGCATGACCCCAGACCCGTCCCGCAGCGCCGGGTGTGATCCGCGCCATCGGCAGCGGTCAACGGAAACTCGGGGACAGCCTTCAGGTGCCACTGGCAGGCCGCGGCGCCTTGCGCTGCGAGGTGGCCTGCGTCACGTTGAAACCACGACCGGCAGGACCGCTGCATGACCCGCATCCGCATCGACGGCTTCACCGTGTCGCTCGACGGCTACGGTGCCGGGCCCGGGCAGTCGCTGGACCGGCCGATGGGCGTCGGCGGAGAACGGCTGCACGGCTGGGCCTTCGGCACCCGCACCTTCCGCAGGATGTTCGGGCAGGACGGCGGGTCGGACGGCACCGACGAGCGCTTTGCCGCCGAGGGGCTGGCGGGCCTCGGCGCCTGGGTGCTGGGGCGCAACATGTTCGCCCATTCCCGCGGCCCCTGGCAGGATGACGGCTGGCGCGGCTGGTGGGGGGAAGAGCCGCCCTATGCCTGCCCGGTGTTCGTGCGCAGCCGCCACCCGCGGCCCGACCTGACCGTGGGCAGGACCACATTCCATTTCACAGACAAGCCCTTGCGTGACGTTATTGCGATGGCGTCCGAAGTCGCCGGGGGCCGTGACGTGCGCATCGGCGGCGGCGTGGCCACCGCGCGCGAGGCGTTCTCGCTTCAACTGGTGGACCGCGCGCACATCGCCGTCTCGCCGGTGCTGCTGGGCGCGGGGGAATCGCTCTGGGCCGGGCTCGACCTGCCCGTGCTGGGCTACCGGGCGCAGACCGAGCCGGGCGAAGGCGCCACGCACCTGGTGCTGACGCGCGGCTGAGCGCGGCGTTTGGCAGGCGGAGAGCACAGGCGGGGCGAGGCAGGCGGGGCGAGGCAGGCGGGGTCACGCCATCGCGCCTTGACCGCGGCGGGCCTGCGCGCGATGACGCGCCCCATGTCCACCGCCCCCTTTGCCGCCTTCGAATGGATGATCGCCTGGCGCTACCTGCGGGCCCGGCGGGCCGAGGGCGGGATCAGCGTGATGACCTGGATCAGCCTGATCGGGATCACGCTGGCGGTCTTTGCGCTGATCGCCACGCTGGCGGTGCGGGCAGGCTTCCGGGCCGAGTTCGTCGATACGATCCTGGGCGCCAACGCGCACATGACCGTCTATGCCGTCGAACGTCAGGACGGGCAGGGCCGCCTGCTGCGCGGCTTCACCGACTATGACGCCATCGCCGAACGCCTGCGCGCCATCCCCGGCGTGACGCGGGCCGCGCCGATGGTGCGGGCGCAGGTGATGGCGACCTCGGGGGAACGCTCCACCGGCGTCGAGATCTTCGGCATGGCGCCCGAGGACGTGGCGACGATCCCCCGCGTCGGGCAGCTTGCCGCAGGCTCCACCGCCTTCGGCGACCTGTCGCGGCTGCCGCAGGGGATCGCCATCGGCTCGGGCGTGGCGCGCGAGCTTGGGGTGACGGTGGGCGACCGCATCCGCCTGATTTCCCCCAACGGCGCGCGCACCGCACTTGGCACGAGCCCGCGGATCAGCGCCTTCGAGGTCGTCTACATCTTCACCGCCGGCCGCTGGGACCTGGACCGCACCCGCGTCTACCTGCCGCTCGCCGAGGCGCAGCCCTACCTCAACCGCGAGGGGCGGGCCGACGAGATCGAGGTGATGGTGGCCGACCCCGACCGGGTGGAGGACCTGACCGGGGCGATGCTGGCCGCCGCCGGGCCCGACGCGCTGCTGTGGTCCTGGCGCGACAGCGCGGGGGCCTTCCTGCGCGCGCTGGATGTCGAGGACAACGTGATGTTCGTGATCCTGTCGGTGCTGGTGCTGATCGCCACGATGAACATCGTCTCGGGCCTGATCATGCTGGTCAAGAACAAGGGCCGCGACATCGGCATCCTGCGCACCA
>CAZCPY010000175.1:0-5658 GCA_964499865.1 uncultured Rhodobacterales bacterium
CGCACCGGCATGCCGGGCGGCATCTGCGCGGGGCAGGGCTGGGAAAGCGAGGCGCAGGTGGACCTGCGCGCCTATCACCGCGCCAAGACCGGGGCGCTGTTCGTGGCCGCGACGCAGATGGGCGCGGTCGCGGCGGGCCAGGATCCCGAGCCATGGGAAGACCTGGGCGCCCGCATCGGCGAGGCCTTCCAGGTCGCCGACGACCTGCGCGACGCGCTTTATGATGCCGAAACGCTGGGCAAGCCGGTGGGGCAGGATGCAGTGCATGCCCGCCCGTCCGCCGTCACCACGATGGGCGTGCAGGGCGCCATCCGGCACCTGCGCGACATCCTGTCGGGGGCCATCGCCTCGATCCCTTCCTGCCCCGGCGAGGCGGAACTGGCCGCGCTGGTGCGCACCTATGCCGAACGCATGACGCCCGTCGCCCCGGCCCGGGCGTAACGTGGAGGCGGTTCCGGACCTGTCGCCGCGGCCGGGCTGGGTGGCGCGGCTGGCGGGCAGCCGGGCGTTCCAGTCCTGGGCCGCGCGCGTGCCCGGCCTGCGCCGCATCGCGCGGGCGGAAGGGGCGGCGATTTTCGATCTGATGCAGGGCTTTGTGCAAAGCCAGATGCTGGCGGCCTTGGTCGAGCTGCGGGTGCTGGACGCGCTGGCGCAGGGCCCGCGGCGGGCAGGCGACCTGGCCCCGGCGGCGGGGCTGTCGGCCGAGGCGATGGCGCTGCTGTTGCAGGCCGGGGCGGGCATGGGGCTGCTCTGGCGCCGCGGCGACCGCTTTGCGCTGTCGCGCCGGGGCGCGGCCTTCCGCACGGTGCCGGGGCTTGCGGGCCTGGTGCGCCACCATGGCGTGCTCTACCGCGACCTGGCCGACCCGGTGGCGTTCCTGCGCGGCCAGACCGATCCCGACCTTGCGCGGTTCTGGCCCTATGTCTTCGGCGCCGCCGCCGCGCAGGACGAGGGAACCGCCGCCACCTACAGCCGCCTGATGGCCGAGACGCAGGTGCTGGTGGCCGAGGATGCGCTGCGGCTGGTTGACCTCAGGGGCGTGCGGCGGCTGATGGATGTGGGGGGCGGGACGGGGGCGTTCCTGGCCGCCGTCTCGGCCGCGCATCCGGGACTGGAACTGACCCTGTTCGACCTCCCCGCCGTGGTGGCGCGCGCGCGGCTGCTGCCGCGGATGACGGTTGCGGCGGGGTCGTTCCGGGACGACGTTCTGCCGACCGGTTCTGACGCCATCAGCCTGGTGCGGGTGCTGTATGACCACGCCGATGCCACGGTCGCGGACCTGCTGGCCCGCGTGCATGCGGCACTTGCCCCCGGCGGCCGCGTGATCGTGGCCGAGCCGATGTCGGGCGGCGCGCGGCCCGACCCCGCGACGGATGTCTACTTCGCGCTCTACTGCCGCGCGATGGGCACGGGCCGGCTGCGGTCGGGCGAGGAGATCGGGCGCCTGCTGGCGGCGGCGGGCTTTGCCGCGGTCACCCCCGCGCGCAGCCTGCGGCCCTACGTCACCTCGGTCGTCACCGCGCTTCGTCCGTGAGCCGCTGAAATCTGCGGCAGTCAGCGCGGAAAAGGTGTCCAATTTAGTTGACAGTCTGTGATGTAAAGTTAAAGTTACAACAGAGGACGCGCGACTCCTGCCCCGGGTGGGCTGCGGGTGTCCCGCGAAGGGGAGAGCGATGCACACCGACGCCGTCATCCTGACCGGACCCCGGGCGCTGGCCGTTTCCGGCCTGCGGCTGGCCGATCCCGGCGCGGGCGACCTGGTGGTGCAGATCACCCATTCCGGCATCTCGACCGGCACCGAAAAGCTGTTCTGGACCGGCACGATGCCGGCCTTTCCCGGCATGGGATACCCGCTGGTCCCGGGCTACGAATCGACCGGAGAGGTCGTCGAGGCCGGGCCGGAGACGGGCTTTCGTCCCGGCGAGCGGGTCTTCGTGCCGGGCGCCAACTGCTTTCGCGACGGCGACGGCGGCACCGTGCGCGGGCTGTTCGGCGGTGCGGCGCGGCGCGTGGTGACGCCCGCGGCGCGGGTCACGCGGATCGACCGCGGCATGGGCCCCGAAGGCGCGCTGCTGGCGCTGGCGGCGACGGCGCGGCACGCGGTTGCGGGCTTCAACACCGCGCTGCCCGACCTGATCGTCGGCCATGGCGTGCTGGGCCGGCTGCTGGCGCGGCTGACGGTTGCCGCGGGCGGCGCGCCGACGGTGTGGGAGACGGACCCCGCCCGCCGCGACGCCGCCGCCTATCCGGTGATCGCGCCCGAGGACGACCCCCGCCGCGACTACCGCGCCGTCCATGACGCCTCGGGCGCGCCCGACCTTCTGGACACGCTGATCGGGCGCATCGCCAGGGGCGGCGAGGTGGTGCTGGCCGGGTTCTACCCCGGCGCCGTCAGCTTCGCCTTCGCCCCCGCCTTCATGAAGGAGGCCCGCCTGCGCATCGCCGCGGAATGGGCGCCCGAAGACATGGCGGCGGTGCGCGCGCTGATCGACGCAGGCGTGCTGTCGCTGGCGGGCCTGATCACGCACCGGGCGGATTTCCGTTCCGCGCCACAGGCCTACGCGACGGCCTTCAGCGATGCGTCCTGCCTGAAGATGATCCTTGATTGGAGCGGCTCTGCATGAATGACGTCCCCAACCTCAAGGACTTCGACGCCCGCCTGCGGGCCGAGGCCGCCGAAGAACCCACGCTGGAAATCCCCGACGGGCCGCCCAAGAAGAAGACGCAGATCATCGCGATCTACGGCAAGGGCGGCATCGGCAAGTCCTTCACGCTCGCCAACCTCAGCCACATGATGGCCGAGATGGGCAAGCGCGTGCTGCTGATCGGCTGCGACCCCAAGTCGGACACCACCTCGCTGCTGTTCGGCGGCAAGGCCTGTCCGACGATCATCGAGACCTCGACCCGCAGGAAGCTGGCGGGGGAAGAGATCAAGGTGGGCGATGTCTGCTTCAAGCGCGGCGGCGTCTTCGCGATGGAACTGGGCGGCCCCGAGGTCGGGCGCGGCTGCGGCGGGCGGGGCATCATCCACGGCTTCGAGACGCTGGAGAAGCTCGGCTTCCACGACTGGGACTTCGACTACGTGCTGCTCGACTTCCTGGGCGACGTGGTCTGCGGCGGCTTCGGCCTGCCGATCGCGCGCGACATGGCGCAGAAGGTGATCCTGGTCGGGTCGAACGACCTGCAGTCGCTCTATGTGGCCAACAACGTCTGCTCGGCGGTGGAATACTTCCGCAAGCTGGGCGGCAACGTCGGTGTCGCGGGCCTGGTCATCAACAAGGATGACGGCTCGGGCGAGGCCGCGGCCTTTGCCGCCGCCGTGGGCATCCCGGTGCTGGCCGCGATCCCGCAGGACGACGACCTGCGCAAGAAATCCGCGAACTATCAGATCGTTGGCAGCTATGCCTCGCAGTGGGGTCCGCTGTTTGCGGCGTTGGCGGGCAACGTCGCCGACGCCCCGCCGCTCAGGCCCCACGCGCTGACCCAGGACGGCCTTCTGGGGCTGTTCGACAAGGAAGTGACCGGCGCGGATTTCGTGCTGGAGCCCGCGACCGATGCCGACATGCGCGGCAAGTTCGCGACCCCCAAGGTTTCGCTGGAGGTGGTCTACGACAATGCTTGACCTCGACGCACTTTCCAAGCTGGATCAGGCGCTTGCAGCGCGTTCCTCCGCGGGCGGGCGCAAGTGAACGACATGGCCCCCACCCCTTCGGCCGACGGTCTGGGTTGCCACGCGGGCGACGAGATGGCGGCGGCCGCGCGGGCGGCGGGCAATGGCGCGGTGCTGGACCGGTTCGCCAAGGACTATCCGCAGGGCCCGCATGACAAGCCGCAGTCGATGTGCCCGGCCTTCGGATCGTTGCGCGTGGGCCTCCGGATGCGGCGGGTGGCGACGGTCCTGTCGGGCAGCGCCTGCTGCGTCTACGGCCTGACCTTCGTCAGCCACTTCTACGGCGCGAGGCGGTCTGTCGGCTATGTGCCCTTCAACAGCGAAAGCCTGGTGACCGGCAAGCTGTTCGAGGACATCCGCGACGCGGTGCATGAACTGGCCGACCCCGACCGCTATGACGCGGTGGTGGTGACGAACCTCTGCGTGCCGACCGCAAGCGGCGTGCCGCTGCGGCTGTTGCCCAGGGAAATCAACGGCGTGCGGATCGTGGGCATCGACGTGCCGGGGTTCGGCGTGCCGACCCATGCCGAGGCCAAGGACGTGCTGGCCGGCGCCATGCTGGCCTATGCGCGGGCCGAGATCGAGGCGGGCCCGGTGCCCGCCCCCGCCGCGGGCCGGTCGGACCGGCCGACGGTGGCGCTTCTGGGCGAGATGTTCCCGGCCGACCCGATGATGATCGGCGCGATGCTGGCGCCGATGGGGCTGGCCGCCGGGCCTGTGGTGCCCTGCCGCGAATGGCGCGAGCTTTATGCCGCGCTCGACAGCGGCGTGGTGGCGGCGATCCATCCCTTCTACAGCGCCGCGATCCGCGAGTTCCGCGCCGCCGGGCGCATGATCGTGGGCTCGGCGCCGGTCGGTCGCGACGGCACCGCTGAGTGGTTGAAGTCCATCGGCGAAGCCTATGGCGTCGCCCCTGACAAGGTGGCCGCCGCGCAGAACGCCGTCCTGCCCGCCATCGCGGGCGCGCTGGCGGCTGCGCCGGTCCGCGGCCGGGTCACCGTGTCGGACTACGAGGGGTCGGAGCTGCTGGTCGCCCGCCTGCTGATCGAAAGCGGCGCCGAGGTGCCCTACGTCGGCACCGCCTGCGCCCGCACCGAATGGTCGGCCGCCGACCGCGACTGGCTCGAGGCCCGCGGCGTCGCGGTGAAGTTCCGCGCCTCGCTGGAAGACGACCTGGCGGCGATGGACTGCTTTGGCCCCGACCTCGCCATCGGCACGACGCCCTTGGTGCAGAAGGCCAAGGCCAAGGGCATGCCGGCGCTGTATTTCACCAACCTGATCTCGGCCCGTCCGCTGATGGGCGCGGCGGGGGCGGGGTCGCTGGCGCAGGTGGTCAACGCCGCCATCGCGGGCCGCGAGAAGATGGCCGGGATGAAGGCCTTCTTCGCCGGCGTGGGCGAGGGCGACACGGCGGGTGTCTGGGAGGGTGCTCCGAACCTGCGCCCCGACTTCCGCGCCGCGCATCAGAAGAAGCTCGACAAGGCCGCGAAGGCTGCCAAGGCGGAGGAGATGATATGATCCCTGCCGCAACGCACGGTGCGTGCAAGCACACACCCTACGCCGCCTCTGTAGGGTGCGTGCTCGCACGCACCGTCCGGGGGGCAGCATGCTGATCCAGGATCATGACCGGGCGGGCGGCTACTGGGGGGCGGTCTATGCCTTCTGCGCCGTCAAGGGGTTGCAGGTCGTCATCGACGGCCCGGTGGGCTGCGAGAACCTGCCGGTGACATCGGTCCTGCATTACACCGACGCGCTGCCGCCGCACGAGCTGCCCATCGTGGTGACGGGCCTGGGCGAGGAAGAGCTTGGCCGCGACGGCACCGAAGGGGCGATGCGGCGGGCGTGGAAGACGCTGGACCCTGCGCTGCCCGCGGTGGTGGTCACCGGGTCCATCGCCGAGATGATCGGCGGCGGCGTCACGCCGCAGGGCACCAACATCCAGCGCTTCCTGCCGCGCACGATCGACGAGGACCAGTGGCAGGCGGCGG
>CAZCPY010000176.1:0-5619 GCA_964499865.1 uncultured Rhodobacterales bacterium
AGGTCATGGGCTTCTTCAGCCCATGGCCGACACAAAAGGCTTGTGCCGAAGGCACTCCGCTACCTTCAGGCGCCGGGGCCGGACGCCGCCTCAGGCGAAGGGGATCACCAGTCCCACCAGGATCAGCAGCGCGCCCGATCCGAGGTTCAGCCTGCGTACTGCCTGGGGCGAGGACAGAAGCTGCCGGGCGCGGTCGAGGAACCAGGCGAGGCCGAGGTTTCCCGCCATCGGAATCACCGCAGAAACAAGGATGATCGCGGCGATGTCGATGGCGGTCAGGTCGGCGATGGTGAAGAAGCCGGGCAAGGCGGTGGTGTAGAACAGGATCGCCTTGGGATTGCCGATCACTGCGGCGAGGCCCACGGTGAAACCCGCCCAGACCCCCGGTTTCGTCAGCCGGCCGTCGGCGGCGAGGGTGCTGTCGCCCTTGCGGATCAGCAGGACACCCATGGCGATGAAGATCGCCGCCGCCACCCAGTGCAGCAGGCCCAGGACATCGCCGTAGACCGTCGTCACCCAGGCCAGCCCCAGGATCGCGAGCAGCGGCCAGATCAGGTCGCCCAGCGCCACGCCCACGGCCAGCGGCCAGGCCCCGGCCATGCCGCCCGACAGGGCGCGGGCCGTCAGCGCCACCCAGACCGGCCCCGGCACCGCCCACAGCGCGGCCATGCCGCCCGCATAGAGCAGCAGTTCCCAGAAGGTCACGGTCATGCGGGGCTGACCTGTGACTGGCCGCCCGCCTCTGCCACCGCGAGGCGCTGGGCGCCCGGCGGCAGGCTGTCGAACAATGCCGCTTCAGTGCCTGTCATCACCGCCTGGGCCCCCATCGCCGCCAGCGCGCCATAAAGCGCGGCCCGGCGGTCGGGATCAAGGTGCGCCGCCACCTCGTCCAGCAGCAGGACCGGCGGGCCGCCCATGTCCTCGGCCAGCGCGCGGGCGTTGGCGAGGATCAGCGAGATCAGCAGTGCCTTCTGCTCTCCGGTCGAACATTGCGCCGCGGGCGCGGCCTTGGCGGCGTAGACCGCCGTCAGGTCGGCCCGGTGCGGGCCGGCCAGCGTGCGCCCCGCCGCCATGTCGCGTCGCCGCCCCTGCCGCAGCGCCGCGGCGAAGGCCTCGCCTTCCGGCAGGGCGGCCCCGTCGGCGCCTTCGATGGCGAGGTCGGCGCGCGGAAACACCGCGTCCGAGGGCACCGCCGCCAGCCGCACCAGCGCCGCCCGGCGGGCCGCGGCGATGGCGTCGCCGGATTCGACCATCTGCGCCTCCAGCGCCAGATACCAGTGCGCGTCCTGCACCTGGTCCTTGAGCAGCCGGTTGCGTTCGCGCATCGCGCGGTCGTAGGCCAGCACCGCCTCGCCATGGTCGGGAAAGAAGCTCAGCGCCACGCGGTCCAGCCAGCGCCTGCGGCCCTCGGCGCCATCGAGCCACAGCCGGTCCATCGCGGGCACCAGCCACAGGATGCGCGCCACACGCGCCAGCGCCCCCTGGGTCGCAGCCTTGCCGTTCAGCCGCACCTGCCGCCCCTCGCCCGGTTCGGCCCAGGTCTCGACCTGTTGCGCGCCCGCCGGTCCCGCCAGGTCGGCGGCGACCTTCCAGCCCAGGCCCTCGGGGCGGCGGATCAGCTCCTCCGGCCCCGCCCGGCGCAGGCCGCGGCCGGGCGACAGCAGCGACAGCGCCTCGAGCACATTGGTCTTGCCCGCGCCATTCGGACCATGCAGCGCGACCAGGCCGGGCGACAGGTCGAGCCGCAGGCCGCGGTGGCTGCGGAAGTGCGACAGCGACAGGCGCCGGACGGCGAAGCCGGTCACGAATGGATCGGCCCGTCGCCGCAGGCCAGCGCCGCCTCGCGCACCGCTTCCGAATAGGTCGGATGGGCGTGGCAGGTCAGCGCCACATCCTGCGCCGCGGCGCCAAACTCCATCGCCACGCACAGCTCGTGGATCAGGTCGCCCGCCATCGGCCCGATGATGTGGGCGCCGAGGATCCGGTCGGTGGCGGCGTCGGCGAGGATCTTGACGAAGCCCTCGCCCTGGAACACCGCCTTCGCCCGCCCGTTGCCCATGAAGCTGAACTTGCCGACCTTGTAGGCGCGGCCTTCTTCCTTCAACGCCTCTTCGGTCTTGCCGACGGTCGCGACCTCGGGCGTGGTATAGATCACGCCGGGGATCACGCCATAGTTCACATGGCCATGCTTGCCCGCGATGGTCTCGGCCACCGCCATCCCTTCGTCTTCCGCCTTGTGCGCCAGCATCGGCCCGGCCACGGCATCGCCGATGGCGTAGAGGCCCCTGATGTTGGTGGCGAGCCGTGCGTCGGTGTTCACGGTGCCGCGCGGCCCCATCCCGACCCCCAGCGCCTCCAGCCCCAGACCCGCGGTAAAGGGCTTGCGGCCCGTGGCCACCAGCACGCAATCGGCCTCGACTGTCGTCTCCTTGCCGTCCTTGCGCGCCTTCCAGGTCACGCTGGCGGTGTCGCCGGTCCGGGTCGCGCCCTGCACGGCGGCACCCAGCACGAACTTGATCCCCTGCTTGCCCAGGATGCGCTGGAAAGTCTTCTGCACCTCGGCGTCCATGCCCGGGGTGATCGCGTCGAGGTATTCCACGACCGTCACCTCGGACCCGAGGCGGGCATAGACCGACCCCATCTCCAGCCCGATCACGCCCCCGCCGATGACGACCATGCGCTTCGGGATGGCCTTGAGCGCCAGCGCACCGGTGGAGGTGACGATCACCTGCTCGTCCACCGTCACGCCCGCCAGGGCCGAGGATTCGGAGCCCGTGGCGATCACGACGGCCTTCGCGCCGTGCACCTCGTCGCCCACCTTCACCTGACCTGACGCGGGGACCTGTCCCCAGCCCTTCAGCCAGGTGATCCTGTTCTTCTTGAACAGGAACTCGATGCCCTTGGTGTTCTGGCCGATGACATCGTCCTTGTAGGCCAGCATCTTGCCCCAGTCGACCGAGGGCGCCGCGCCGACCAGGCCCATCTTCGCAAAGTTCTCGCGGGCTTCGTGCAGCATGTGGGTGGCATGCAGCAGCGCCTTGGACGGGATGCAGCCCACGTTCAGGCAGGTGCCGCCCAGCGTCTCGCGCCCCTCGACGACCGCGACCCTCAGGCCCAGCTGTGCCGCGCGGATGGCGCAGACATAGCCGCCGGGTCCCGCCCCGATGACGATCAGGTCAAAGTCGGCCATGGCAGGGGTCCTCCGGTTTGCCTCGCGCCTTGCCTGCCTCCGCCGCGCGGGCGGACGCAGGGGGTCGTCAGACCAGCGCCGCGAGGATCATTGCCACGGTCGCGCAGAACCCCACAAGCCAGATCATCGACCGCCAGGGCACCCAGCCGAAGGCATAGGCGGGCACATAGAGAATGCGGGCGGCCAGGTAGGTCCAGGCCATCGCCACGGTGAAGGCGCTGGACTGCTGGCCCAGCGTGACCACCACGACCGCCAGGGTGAACAGGATCAGCCCCTCGAAATGGTTGTTCAGCGCCCGCCACAGACGCCCGGTCACCGGCGACACCTGTTCGGACAGCGGCCTGTCCAGCCGCTGCGGGTCGCGCGGGGAGGTGGTCTTTCCGGGACCGAGCTCGCGGTTGGCGGGCACCGACATCAGCACGAACTGCACGGCCTGCAACAGGCCTGCGAGCGCCAGGACGGTGACTTCTGGGGGCATGGCGGGGTCCTTGCAGGATGCGTGCGAGCACGCACCCTACGCGGGATCGCACGGGTTCGGTAGGGTGCGTGCCGGCACGCACCCCGCGCCGGTCAGCGCGCCTTCAGCGCGTCGCGGATCTCGGCCAGCAGCTCTTCGGCGGTCGGCCCCTTGGGCGCGGCCGGGGCGGGCGGCGCCTTCGGCATCAGCTTGTTGACCATCTTGACGATCAGGAACACCACCCAGGCGACGATGACGAACTTGATCAGCGCGGTGATGAAGTTGCCGACGTTGAACCGCGCGTCCCCGATCGAGAAGCCGATGGACGAGAAATCGATGCCGCCGATGACCATGCCGATCAACGGCTGGATCAGGTCATCGACGACCGAGGTCACGATGGCGGTGAAGGCGGCGCCGATGATGATCCCGACCGCGAGGTCAAGAACATTGCCGCGCATGATGAAGGCCTTGAATTCGTTCAGCATCCCTAGGTTCCCTTGTCTGTGGCCGCTTGCGGTGCGGCCGACTGTTGTCTGCGCCGGCGCACAGAGGTGCGCAGGATGATTAACCTATCGGCAGGTTTATTCACGGGGAAATTTGCGCTTGAAGGGACCGCAGCCGCCAACAGGAGCCGCCGTTGACCGATCTTGCCGACTACCCGATCACCGCCCGCTGGGCGCCGCGCAACCCGGATGCGATCCAGCTCTATTCCCTGCCCACGCCGAACGGCGTCAAGGTCTCGGTCATGCTGGAAGAGACCGGGCTGCCCTATGACGCGCACCTGATCGATTTCGCGACCGACGACCAGATGAGCCCGGCCTTCCTGAGCCTGAACCCGAACAACAAGATCCCTGCCATCCTCGACCCCCACGGCCCCGGCGGCACGCCGCTGGCGCTGTTCGAAAGCGGGGCGATCCTGCTGTATCTGGCGGAAAAGTCCGGCCGGTTCCTGCCCGCCGCGCGGCGGTGGGAGGTGGTGCAGTGGCTGATGTTCCAGATGGGCGGCATCGGGCCGATGTTCGGACAGCTTGGCTATTTCCACACCTTCGCCGGCAAGGAGATCGAGGACCCGCGCCCCAGGGAGCGCTACCGCGCCGAGGCGGAACGTCTGCTCAAGGTGCTGGACGGGGCGCTGGCGGGACAGGACTGGATCGCGGGCGAATACTCCATCGCCGACATCGCCATCGCCCCCTGGCTGCGATCCTTGCGCGACTTCTACAAGGCGGCCGATCTCGTGGGCTGGGCGTCCCTGACCGAGGTGCCCGCCTATCTGGACCGCTTCCTCGCCCGTCCGGCGGTGCAGCGGGGCCTGACGATCCCGGCGCGAGGCTGAGGCGTCAGGGTCGCGGCGCGGCGGCGCGGCGCAGGCGGTCGTTGATCGCGCGGCCAAGCCCGTGGCCGGGGACCGGCGCGACCGAGATCGCGCCCCCCGGCCCCGCCGCCGCATCCGCCGCGCGCAGCACGGCGAACAGGCGCGCGGCGGCCTCCTGCAGGTCGCCCGTCGCCGACAGGTTGAAGGGGCCGGGGGCGCCGAAGGTGATGTGCACCTCGCCCGCCGCGGGCGCGGTCACGTCCAGCCGCAGGCGCGCGGCGGGGGCGTAGTGCGAGGCGAACTGGCCGGGCGCGGTAATGGGCGCCGCAGCGTCCCGACGGGCCACCGGGCGGCCGAGCGCGGCCTCCAGCGCCTCGACCGGCAGGCCGCCGGGGCGCAGCAGCACCGGGTCGGGCGACAGGCCCAGGATCGTGCTTTCCACCCCCACCGCGCAGGGCCCGCCGTCCAGCACGTACACGACGTTCAAGGTGCCGGCAGGCGCGTCGAGGTGGAGCGCCGCTGCCAGCCAGGAGACGCTCAGCGTGGCCGTCAGGCGCGCCCGGTCGACGATGACGTTGAAGTCCCGCACCGGTCCATTCACCAGCCGGCCTTCCGCCGCGTCGTCTCCGGAGAAGAACACGGGCCGGAAGGGCTCGAGCG
>CAZCPY010000177.1:0-5555 GCA_964499865.1 uncultured Rhodobacterales bacterium
CAGGCGAGACGAAAGGAATGTGCCGAAGGCACGCGATTCACTTCAGACGCCGGGGGCGGGTGCGGCGGCGGCGTTGACGCGACCCGGCGGGGGCGGTTTGCTGGGGCGCATGGACCTGCCCTCAATGATCGACACCGGCCCGCCGCCCGCAGCGCCCGCGGCGTTCAACCTCGCCGCGCATGTGCTCGCCGCCGGGATCGCCGCACCTGGCCGCGTGGCTTTGGTGGTGGCGGGGCGCGACGGGGTGGAGCGGTGGCGTTTCGGGCGGCTGGTCGCCGCGGTGACGGGCGTGGCGGGCGGTCTGCGCATGCGCGGCCTGCGGCCCGGCGACCGGGTGCTGCTGCGCTTGCCCGACGGGCCCGAGGTGCCGGTGGCCTTCCTCGGCGCCATCGCCGCGGGACTGGTGCCGATGCCGTCGCCCGCCGCGCTTGCGGCGGGCGACGCCACGGCGCTGTCGCTGCGCCTGAACCCTGCGGCGGTGGTGGCGGGCGCGGGGGTGGCGGCGCCCGAGGGCCCGTGGCCGGTCATCCCCGCCACCGACCTGCGCGCGATGATGGACGGGCCGCCGGGGGCCTTCCATCCCGGCCCCCCCGACCGGCCCGCCTATGTCGTGGCGACCTCCGGCACCTCGGGGCAGCCGTCGCTTGTCGTCCACGCCCATCGGGCGATGCTGGCGCGGCGGATGATGCAGCAGGGCTGGGAGGGGCTGGGGCCCGCAGACCGCGTCCTGCATGCGGGTGCCATGGGCTGGACCTACACGCTCGGCACCGGCTTTCTGGATCCCTGGACCGTGGGGGCCACCGCGATCCTGCCGCAGCACCGCGACGCTGCGGCCCTGGCACTGCTGGCCCGCCGCCATGACGCGACGATCCTTGCCGCCGTCCCCGGCGTCTTCCGCCGCCTGCTGCGGAGCGGTCTGCCGCCGCTTCCCCGGCTGCGCCATGGCCTGTCGGCGGGCGAGGCGCTGCCGCCCGCCCTGCGCGCCGAGTGGCGCGCGGCGACCGGGACCGACCTGCACGAAGCCCTGGGGATGAGCGAGGTCTCGACCTGGGTTTCCGGCAGCCCGCACCGTCCTGCCCCCGAGGGCTGGACCGGCTGGCCGCAGGCGGGGCGGCGGGTGGCGGTGCTGGGCGCGGACGGCCGGCCCGTCCCGCGCGGGCAGCCGGGCGTCCTGGCGGTGGACAAGGGCGACCCCGGGCTGGCGCTTGGGCTGCTCGACGACGCCGAGGGCTGGGCGGCGCGGTTCCGCGGCGGCTGGTTCCTGACCGGCGATCTGGGGGTGATGCGCGCGGATGGCGCGATCCGGTCGCTCGGGCGGGCGGACGAGGTCCTGAACCCCGGCGGCCACCGCATCGGCCCGGCCGAGGTGGAGGCGGCCTTTGCCGGGGTTCCGGGGATGGAGTCCTGCGCCGCGGCCGAGGTCGCCTTGCCGACCGGCGCCCGCGTGCTGGGCCTTCTCTATGCGGGCAGCGCCGGCATCGGGGCGGTGGAGGCCGCGGCGCAGGCGCTGTCGCCCTGGAAGCGGCCCCGGATCATCGCCCGGGCCGAGGCGCTGCCGGTCACGCGGGCGGGCAAGCTCGACCGCCGCGCGGTGGCGGCGGCGCTGGCGGCGGGGGTGGGCCCGTGCTAGGGCGCGCGCCATGCTGCGCCTCGACATCTTCTCCGACCCCGTCTGCCCCTGGTGCATGATCGGCAAGGCCAACCTCGACCGGGCGCTGGAAAGCCGCCCCGGCCATCCCTTCGCGATCCGCTGGCACCCGTTCCGGCTGGCGCCCGACATGCCCCCGGGCGGCGTCGACCGGCAGCAGCACCTGGCCGCCAAGTTCGGCGGCACCGACCGGCTTCGCGAGGCCGAGGCGCGGGTCACCGCGATGGCGCGGGCGGCGGGGCTGGAGGTTGACCTTGCGCGGGCGACGCGCAGCCCCGACACGCTCGATGCCCACCGCCTGATCCACTGGGCCGGGATCGAGGGGCGGCAGACCGCCATCGTCGCCGCCCTGTTCCGCGCCTATTTCCGCGACGGGCGCGACATCGGCGACGCCGCCGTGCTGGCCGCCATCGCGGGCGAGACCGGGATGGATGCGGACGCGGTGGCCCGCCTGCTGGCCTCGGACGCCGACCGCGACGACATCGCCGCGCGCGACGCCGACGCCCGCGCCAGGGGCGTCGACGCGGTGCCGACCTTCCTGATCGCCGGCCGGTATGTCGTGCGGGGCGCCCAAGGGCCCGAGCTGTGGCAGTCGGTGATCGACGAGCTTGCGGGGGCCGCGCGGTGACGGTTTCTTCCACGGTCGTCGCCGCGCCGCGGCCCGCCTTCGTCGCGCTGATGGCGGCGCTGTTTGCCACCATCGCCTTTGCCATCGACGCGATGCTGCCGGCGATGCCCGCCATCGCCGCCGACCTGTCGCCGCAGGCGCCCAACCGGGCGGCGCTGGTGCTGTCGGCCTTCGTGCTGGGCATGGGCCTTGACACCTTTCTGGCCGGGCCGATCTCGGACGCCGTCGGGCGGCGGGCGACGATCCTCGGCGGCCTTGCGATCTTCACCGCGGGGTCCGTGCTGGCGGCCTTCGCGCCCACGATGGAGGTCCTGCTGCTCGCCCGCCTGCTGCAGGGCCTGGGCGCCGCGGGGCCGCGGGTGGCCTCGATCGCGCTGGTGCGCGACCTCTACGCCGGGCCGCGGATGGCGCAGGTCGTGTCCTTTGCGATGATGGTCTTCATGATCGTGCCCGCCGCCGCCCCGGCGATCGGCCAGGCGATCCTGCAGGCGGCCGGCTGGCGGGCGATCTTCGGGGCCTTCTGCGCCTTCGCGCTGGTCATCGGCACCTGGTTCTGGGCCGTGCAGCCCGAAACCCTGCCACCTTCGGCGCGCCGCCCGCTGCGGGTGGCGCCGCTGTGGGCGGGGCTGAGGGAGGTGCTGGGCAGCCGCCGCGTGCTGGCCTCGATCCTCGTGCAGTCGATGGTCTTCGGCGCGCTGTTCGGCATGCTGTCCTCGGTGCAGCCGATCTTTGCAGGCTTTGGCCGCGGCGCGACCTTCCCCGCCTGGTTCGCGCTGATCGCGCTGGTCTCGGCGGGGGCCAGCCTGACCAACGCGCTGCTGGTGCGGCGGCTGGGGATGTACCGGCTGGTGCGGGCGACGCTGGTCGTCGTGGGGGGCCTCAGCGGCGGCATGGCGGCGATGACGCTGGGCGGGCTCTGGCCGCCGGGGCTGGCCTTCGCGGGGTTCTTCCTCTGGGCGGTGGCGGTGTTCTGCATGGCCTCGCTGACGATCGGCAACCTCAACGCCATCACGCTGGAACCGCTCGGCCATATCGCCGGGCTGGCCTCGTCGGTGGTGCTTGCCGTGCCCACGGTGGCGGCGGCGGCGATCGCCTCGGCGCTGGGGCTGGCCTTCGACGGCACGGCGGGGCCGCTCGCGCTCGGGATGACGGTCAGCCTGGCGGCGGCGCTGGCGGTGCTGCCCGCGGTGCGGCGCTAGCGGGACCCGGCCTATCCGCGCGCAAGGCGGGTGACAGCCCGCCGCGGTTTCGCTATGGTGCGGCGAAAGGGGCAGCAGACCCCGGATCGAGGCATCGGAGGCAGCAATGATCGCGCGCAGGGCTTTCGTCTTCACCGGCATGGCGGCGGGGCTTTCGGCCTGCGGCAACGGCATCGGCGGCAACGGGGGCGCGCAGATCGACGGGCGGGTGGACGCCACGCGCGACTTCCTCTTCGGCCGCTATCCCGGCACACGCGACCTTGCCGCGCGCGCCGCGGGCGTCCTTTACATGCCGCTGGTCACCGAGGCCGGCTTCGGCATCGGCGGCGCCTACGGTCGCGGCGCCCTTCGCATCAGCGACGTGACGGTCGACTACTATTCGACCACGCGGGCCACCATCGGCTTCCAGATCGGCGCGCAGCAGTATGCCCACGCGCTGTTCTTCCTGACCGAGGCCGCGCTCGGCGACTTCCGCCGCTCGGACGGCTGGGCCGCCAGCGCCGACGTGCGCTACGCCACGCCCGACGAAGGCGCGAGCCTGGGCAAGGAGACGACCGAGATCCAGCCCGTGGTGGCGCTGGTCTTCGGCCAGTCGGGTCTGATCGCGGGGGCGACGCTGGCGGGCGTCAAGTATACCCGCATCATCCCCTGACGGGGTTTTCACCGCCCCCGCTTCCCTGCTAAGGCTGCCGCTTCCCGCGGGCGGAGCCTTGAGACATGCAGCATTTCCTCGACCTTCACGTCACCGATGCCGGTGCCCTGCGCGGCATGATCGACGCCGCCCGCGCGATGAAGACCGCCCGCGGCGGTCGGCCCAGGGGCACGCCGGACGACGACCAGCCGCTGGCCGGCCGCATGGTGGCGCTGATCTTCGAGAAGCCCTCGACCCGCACCCGCATCTCCTTCGACGTGGGCGCCCGACAGATGGGGGCGCAGACGATGGTGCTGTCGGGCAAGGAACTGCAGCTCGGCCATGGCGAGACCATCGCCGACACCGCCCGCGTGCTGTCGCGCTACGTCGACCTGATCATGATCCGCACCTTCGAGGAGGCGACCCTGCTGGAGATGGCGGAGCATGCGACGGTGCCGGTCATCAACGGCCTGACCAACCGCACCCATCCCTGCCAGATCATGGCCGACGTGATGACCTACGAGGAACACCGCGGCCCGATCGCGGGGCGCAGGGTCGTCTGGTCCGGCGACGGCAACAACGTCTGCGCGTCGTTCCTGCAGGCGGCGGGGCAGTTCGGCTTCGACTTCACCTTCACCGGGCCCCCGCCGCTCGACCCCGAGGAGGAATGGGTCCGCTTCGCCCTGTCCAAGGGCGTGAATGTGCGCATCGAGCGCGACCCGCACAAGGCGGTGGAGGGTGCCGACCTGGTGGTGACCGACACCTGGGTCAGCATGCACGACCCCGAAAGCGCGCGGGAACGGCGCCACAACCAGCTGCGTGGCTATCAGGTGAACGAGGCGCTGATGGCACGCGCCAAGCCCGACGCGCTGTTCATGCACTGCCTGCCCGCGCACCGCAACGACGAGGCGACCAGCGCCGTGATGGACGGCCCCCATTCGGTGATCTTCGACGAGGCCGAAAACCGCCTGCACGCGCAGAAGGCGGTGATGCGCTGGTGCCTGGGGGTGTGAGGCACGGGGCCTGAACCGCCTCTCCCCACAAGGCGCTTCTCTCCCCCCTCGTGGGGGAGGGAGAGGGTGGGGGGGCACCCGGCCGGCCGGTAGAGCCCCGCTCCCCCATCCCCGCCCCACGAGGGGGAGGGGAGGCGCTTCCGGTGTGGCAGTGTCACAAGAGGCGCGCGCGGCGGCGCCTTCAGACGCGCCGCAGGAGCGACGCCTTCACAAGCGCCGCGCGCAGGGCAAAGGGGCTGGGGGACAGCCGTCCCTCGGCCACCGCCGCCGGGTCGGCCAGCGCCCGCACCAGCACCCGGCGCGCCTGTGCCGCGGCCAGCCAGGCCGGGCTGAAGGCGCCGCGCCGCCCCTGACCCAGCCGCTCCAGCCCCGCCCTTGCCAGATCGCGCGCCTCGCCCGGCAGCCGCGCGCGGCCGCGCGCCGCAAGCTCCGGCAC
>CAZCPY010000178.1:0-5500 GCA_964499865.1 uncultured Rhodobacterales bacterium
GCACTCAACGGCCTGCCACCCCTCACAAGGGTGAACAACCTGATGAGAACTCACAACTAGGTCACCGAAACTGTGCAGGCGGGCCACGGACGATCGGTTGGGCGGAAGCCCCTGATCGACCAGGGTCTCGGCTGGGGCAGCGCCCATTTCCGGGCGTCGTCACGGCGCGAGGCGCGTCTCGCTCGCGTGAGCTATCCTTCCGTCTGACTTGGGCCCGGTAAGCACCGGAGGGAAGCTTGGAGATAGAGGCCATTTTCGTGTGCGGCTCATGTGTGCGACTTGAGTCGTCGAAACAGGGGATATTTGGGGCCATCAGGGCGTAGTCTGGCGTGGCCACCACTCGTGCCAACGGATTGAAGATACAATAAAAATGACGGAAAATCAATTACATAGACTGTCCGTCGCCCCCATGATGGACTGGACCGACCGGCTCTGCCGGGCGTTCCACCGGCGGCTGTCGCGGCGGGCGGTGCTGTATACCGAGATGGTGACGGCGCCCGCGGTGATCCACGGGCCCCGCGCCCGCCTGCTGGCGCGCGGGGCGTCGGGGCCGGAGGTCCTGCAGCTGGGCGGGTCGGACCCGGGCGAGCTTGCGCAGGCGGTGCGGCTGGCGGTGCCCTTCGGCTACACCGGGATCAACCTCAACTGCGGATGCCCGTCCGACCGCGTGCAGTCGGGCTGTTTCGGCGCCGTGCTGATGGAGCGCCCGGGCCTCGTGGCCGAGATCTGCCGCGCCATGATCGCCGAAAGCCCGGTGCCGGTGACGGTCAAATGCCGCATCGGCGTGGACGACCAGACCCCGGCCGAGGCCTTGCCGCGCTTCATCGAGGCGGTGGCCGGGGCCGGCGTGCGGCATGTCGTCATCCATGCCCGCAAGGCCTGGCTGCAGGGCCTGTCGCCCAGGGAAAACCGCGAGGTTCCGCCGCTCGACTACGCCCTGGCGCGCGCGATGAAGGACCGCTTCCCCGAACTGGCGGTCAGCCTCAACGGCGGGGTGGCGACGCTGGCGGCGGTGCGGGACCATCTGGCGCAGGGCTTCGACGGCGTGATGGTGGGCCGCGCGGCCTATCACGATCCGGCGGGCATCCTGGGCGCGGCCGATGCGCTGTGGGGCGATCCGCCGGGGCCGGGGGCCTTGGCCGTGGCGGCGCAGATGCGCGAGGACATCGCCGCGCATCTGGCGGGCGGCGGGCGGCTGCACCAGGTCACGCGGCACATGCTGGGCCTGTTCACCGGGCGCCCCGGCGCACGTGCCTGGCGGCGCATGCTGTCCGAGGCGGGGCCCGCGGCGGGGCTGGACGCCTACGACCGGGCGCTGGCCGCGGTCGGGGAACGCGCCGCGGCCTGACCGGCGTCAGGCCGGGATCACCTTGCCCGGGTTCATCACCCCGCCCGGGTCCAGCGCCGCCTTGACCGCCCGCATCACCGACAGCGCCACCGGCGACTTGCGCCGCGCCATCGACGGCAGCTTGGACAGCCCGACCCCGTGTTCGGCGGAAAAACTGCCGCCCAGGGCCAGCACCAGATCCTCCACCGCCTCGGTCACGCGGTCGGCCAGCGCCGCATCGTCGCGCGTGGGATAGATGGTGAAGTGGATGTTGCCATCGCCCAGGTGTGCGATCGCCATCGGGTCGCAGCCGGGGTCCAGCGCCTGCAGCCGCGGCGCGATCCCGTCGAGGAAGGCCGCCACGCCGTCCAGCGGCAGGGCGATGTCGGTGTCGACATGCGGCCTGCGGGCGAACATCACCTCGGCGGCGAGTTCGCGTCGGTGCCACATCAGGCGCCGCTGCGCCTCGGTGCGGGCGATCTCGGCGTCGATCAGCGCGCCTTCGTCCAGCATTGCGGCCAGCGTCTCCTCCAGCAGGCGGGCGACGGGCAGGGTGCCGTCCTCGCCCGGCAGGGCGTCGGCGGGGCGGGCGGCGGCGACCTCGACCAGCACGGTGCAGGGGGCGGGCGCGGGGAAGGGGGGGCGGATGTCGGGGCGGTGCGCGGCCAGCGCGGCCATGTAGGCGGGGTCCATGTATTCGAAGGCCTCGACCGCGCCGCCCGTCGCCTCCTGCAGGCGGCGCAGCAGCGCCAGCGCATCCGGCAGCCGTGCCAGCGCCAGCGTCGCCGTGGCATGGGCCGCGGGCGCGGGGTGCAGCCGCATCACCGCCGCCGTGATGACGCCGAGCGTGCCCTCGGCCCCGATGAAGAGGTCCTTCAGGTCATAGCCGGAGTTGTCCTTGTGCAACTCGCCCATCAGGTCGAGCACGCGGCCGTCGGCCAGCACCACCTCGACGCCCAGGCACAGGGCGCGGGTGGACCCGTAGCGCAGCACGTTCGACCCGCCCGCGTTGGTCGAGAGGACCCCCCCGATGGTGGCCGACCCCCGGGCGCCGAACCACAGGGGAAAGTTCAGCCCCTGCGCTGCCGCCGCCTCGTGCAGCGTGGTCAGAACGCAGCCCGCCTCGACCACCGCCAGCCGCGCGTTGGGTTTCAGCGCCCGGACCCGTCCCATGCGTTCCAGCGACAGCAGCAGCCCGCCCCGCGTCATCAGCCCGCCGGTGATCCCCGTGCGCCCGCCCGCGGGCACCACCGGCACCCCCGCCGCTGCGGCGGCGCGGACGCAGGCCGCGACCTCGGCGGTCGATCCCGGCCGGGCCACGGCCAGAGGCGCGGTCGTGTAGTGCCCGGTCCAGTCGGGAAGCCAGGGCGCCATCGCGGTGCCGGTCAGCACATGGGGCGCGCCGATGGCGGCCCGAAGGGTCTGGATCAGGGTCATGACGCTCCTCCCGGTCCGCGCAGGCTGCCCCGCGCCGCCGCCGGTGCCAAGGGCCTCAGCGCGCCCTGGCCACAAGGTCCAGCACCGGCGGCCCCAGCGCCTCGACCACCGCCGCCACGCCTGCGGCATTGGGGTGGATGCCGTCGGCCTGCATCAGGCCGGGCGCCAGGCGGCGGCCGTCGCCGTCGATCAGCGGCAGGAAGAAGTTGTCGGCCAGGATCGCGCCCTGCGCGGCGGCGAGGTCGGGAAAGATCGCGTCGAACGCCGCCTTGTAGTCCGCCCCGTAGTTCCCCGGCGCGCGCAGCGACACCAGCAAGACCGGCAGGCCCCTGTCCGTCGCCCTGACGAGAATCGCCTCCAGGTTCGCCCGCGTCACCGCGGGGTCGATGCCCCGCAGCATGTCGTTGCCGCCGAGGTTGACGATCAGCGCGTCGACATCCTCGGTCAGCGTCCAGTCGATGCGCGCCAGACCCCCTGCCGTGGTGTCGCCCGACACCCCCGCATTGACCACCACCGCGGCGGCGCCCTGCGCCGTCAGCCAGCGCTGCAACTGCGGCACGAAGCCGTCATCGGGCGGCAGGCCGTAGCCCTGCGTCAGGCTGTCGCCCAGGGCGGCGATGGTCACCGGCTCCTGCGCCTGCGCCGCGGCGCACGTCAACGTGATCGCCAGCGCCATCGCCGCATTGCAGAACCTGCGCGTCGTGCCATATCCCGCGGCAGCGACGCCGCGAAGGACCCCGACCATGGCCGACCCGATCCTGTCCCTGACCGCGGCGCGGCTGACGCTGGCGGGCAATGCCGGTCCGGTGGAGGTCCTGCGCGGCATCACGCTGGCGGTCGCGGCGGGGGAAACGCTGGGGCTGGTCGGTCCTTCGGGGTCGGGCAAGTCGTCGCTCCTGATGCTGATGGGCGGGCTTGAACGCGCCACCGGCGGCGAGGTGCGGGCCCTGGGCCATGACCTGACCGTGATGGACGAGGACGCGCTGGCCCGGTTCCGCAGGGGCAATATGGGCGTGGTCTTCCAGTCTTTCCACCTGATCCCGACGATGACCGCGCTGGAAAACGTGGCTGTGCCGCTGGAACTGGCGGGCAACCGCGACGCCTTCGCCCGTGCGGCCGAGGGGCTGGCGGCGGTGGGGCTGGCGGCGCGGGCCGGCCATTACCCGCACCAGCTGTCGGGGGGCGAGCAGCAGCGCGTGGCGCTGGCCCGCGCGCTGACGCCGCGCCCGCGCATCCTTCTGGCCGACGAGCCCACGGGCAACCTCGACGGCGCCAACGGGGCGGCGATCGTCGAGCTGCTGTTCGGCCTGTCCGCGCGGCACGGGGCGACGCTGGTGCTGGTCACCCATGACGAGGCGCTGGCTGCCCGCTGCGACCGTGTGCTGCGCCTGCGCGACGGGCAGATCGAGGGCGAGACGCGCGCCACGGCAAAGGCCGCCGCCCGGGCCGCCGCCCGGGCCGCCGCCCGGGCCGCCGAATGAGGCTCGCCCTCACCTTCGCCCTGCGCGAGTTGCGCGGCGGGCTTGGCGGCTTCCGCGTCTTCCTCGCCTGCCTCGCGCTCGGCGTGGCCGCCATCGCCGCCGTGGGCCAGGTGCGCGCGGCGATCCAGGCCGGCCTGTCCGACCAGGGCGCGGTGATCCTCGGCGGCGATGCGCAGCTTGAATTCACCTACCGCTTCGCCAGCCCCGAGGAACGCGCCTGGATCGAGGCGCGGGCCGTGGCGGTCTCCGCGATCGTGGACTTCCGCTCGATGGCCGTGGCAGGACCCGACGGCGCCGAAGAGCGGGGGCTGACGCAGGTCAAGGCGGTGGACGGCGCCTACCCGCTGACCGGGACGATCGCACTCGACCCGCCGATGCCGCTGGCGCAGGCGCTGGCGGGGCAGGGCGGGTTGCCCGGCGGGGTGATGGACCCGGTGCTGGCCGACCGCCTCGGGCTTGAACCCGGCGACCGGTTTCGTCTGGGCGCGCAGGAGTTCATGCTGACCGCGCGCCTGTTGCGCGAACCCGACAGCGCGGCGGCGGGCTTCGCGCTCGGGCCGCGCACGATCGTGCGTACGGTGGACCTCGCCGCCTCGGGCCTGCTCGAGCCCGGCACGCTGTTCGAGACCGAATACCGCCTGACCCTGCCGCCCGGCACCGACCTTGCCGCCGTGCAGGCCGAGGCCGAGGCGGCCTTCGAGGGCGCGGGCATGCGCTGGCAGGACCGCCGCGCCGCCGCACCGGGGATTGCGCGCTTTGTCGACCGGATCGGCGCCTTCCTGGTGCTGGTGGGGCTGGCGGGGCTGGCCGTGGGCGGGGTGGGCGTGGCGGCGGCGGTCAGGGCCTATCTGGAAGGCAAGACCGCCACCATCGCCACGCTGCGCGTGCTGGGCGCCGGGGCGGGCACGGTGGCGGGGGTCTACCTGATCCAGATCGGCCTGCTGGCCTGTCTGGGCGTGGGCCTGGGGCTGGCGCTCGGCGCGGCGCTGCCTCTGGCCTTCGGCGGGCTGATCGAGGCGCGGCTGCCCTTCCCGGCGGACGTGCGCCTGTTCGCAGGCCCGCTGGTCGAAGCGGCCTTCTACGGCCTGACCGCGGCCTTTCTCTTCGCGCTCTGGCCGCTGGCGCGGGCCGAAGGCGTGCGGGCGGCGGCGCTGTACCGCGGCGCGTCCCCGGGCGGCCGGCCGCGGGCGCGCTGGCTGGCGGCGCTGGGCGCGCTCGCGCTGGCGCTGGTGGGCGGGGCGGCGGTGCTGTCGGG
>CAZCPY010000179.1:0-5363 GCA_964499865.1 uncultured Rhodobacterales bacterium
GGAGAAGGTGCCATAGGACACCGTCAGGATCTTGCTGGGCCCGACCATGTGTCGCCTCTTACCGTTTCCAGTCCGGCCTGCAGATTACCCGCCGCCTGTTCGAATCCGTGGACAGAACGGGGTGTTTTCGGGGATTGATTGTGGCCCCGCGCCCGGCCGCCTGCCTTAATCGAAAACAGTATCCGGATGAATCCGACGTGAACAAGACCGCAGAGCCGCGCATCCTGGTGACCTCGGAGCGGGGTGTCACGCTGGTGGCGGGCGGCCCGGTGGGGCGGTCGGCACTGGCCGCGGCGCTGGCGCTGGCGCCGGTGCTGGTGGCGGCGGACGGCGGCGCGGACCGGGCGCTGCGGCTGGGGCACCCCCCGCAGGCGGTGATCGGCGATCTCGATTCGCTGTCGGCGCGCGCCCGTGCGGCGCTGCCCGCGGCGCGGATCCATGCCATCGCCGAACAGGAGACGACCGATTTCGACAAGGCGCTGCGGTCGGTCGCGGCGCCCTTCGTGCTGGCGCTCGGGGTGCTGGGCGGGCGGGTGGACCACGAGCTTGCCGCCTTCACCACGCTGGTGCGGCGGGCCGAGCGCCCGGTGCTCGCGCTTGGCGCGCGCGATGTCGTCCTTGCCGCGCCGGCGCGGCCCCTGCGGCTGCACCTGCGGCGCGGGGACCGGCTGTCGCTTTATCCGCTGGGGCCGGTCAGCGGGCGCGACCGGGGGCTGGTCTGGCCGATTGCCGGGCTGGACTTCGCGGCCACCGGGCGGATCGGCACCTCGAACCGGGTGGCGCAGGGGCCGGTCGACCTGCATTTCGACCGCCCCGGAATGCTGGTCATCCTGCCGCGCGCGCGCGCCGCGGCGGCGCTGGCGGCGCTGCTTGCCGCGACGTGACGCGCTCGCGCCAGAGGATGTAGAGCCCCGAGGCCACGATCACGGTGATCCCCGCCCAGGTCAGCGGCGCCGGGAAGTCGCCCCAGATCAGGTAGCCAAGCGCCACGGCCACGACGATTTCCAGGTAGTGCAGCGGTGCCAGCGTGGCCGAGGGCGCGAACTTCAGCGCATAGGTCATGCAGAGGTGGCTCGCCGCGGCAAAGGCGCCGACGCCCGCGAGCCAGAGCCAGGCCAGCCCCTGCGGCGCCACCGGGTCCAGCGCCGCGATCCCGCTGCCATCTGCCCAGAGCAGCACCGGCAGGCACAGAACCGTGCCGATCACCGCCGTCTGCGCCTGCATGGCAACCGGGTGGACGCCGGCCGCCAGCGCCCGGGTGACCAGCATGTAGAGCGCGAAGGCCAGCGCCGTGCCAAGCGGCAGGAGCGCCGTCGTGCCGAAGACGGCGATCGACGGGCGGATCACCAAAAGCGCGCCGGCAAAGCCCACCGCACAGGCGGCGATGCGGCGGGGGCCGACGCGGTCGCCGAAGATCAGGTGGCCGAACAGCAGCAGCAGGAAGGGCGCGACAAAGACGATGGCCAGCGCATCGGCGATCGGCATTACCGCGATGGCGGCGACGAACGCGAAGGTCGAGGCGATCAGCAGCGCCGCCCGCACCGCCATCAGCCCCAGCGCACGTCCGCCCAGCCCCCAGGACAGGCCCATGGCTGCCATCACCGGCGCCATCACCAGCGCCTGCACCGCCATCCGGGCAAAGGTGATCTGCCCCGCGGGCAGGGTCGCCGCCGCGAGCTTTGCCGCCACGTCCAGCAAGGGCGCGATGACGCAGAAGGCGCACATCAGCGCCATGGCGAACAGCGGACGGTCAGAGGCCATGCCGCTAGCTACCGCCGCTCCGGCGCGCGCGCCAGAGGGGGCGGCGCCTGCCTTGCGGTCCGCTCAGGGGGCACGTCCGCGTCGCGGGCGCCTCCCCTCCCCCTCGTGGGGAGGGGATGGGGGAGGGGGGCTCCACCCCACCGCCGCGCATGCCCATCCGGGGGAAGGATGCGCCCGCCGCCCCCCGGCCCTGCCGCGGCCGATCCCGCGCGGGCTAGCGGCCGCGCCGCCCCTTCGGCGGGCGCAGGCTGTCGCCGAGGGTTGCGACCAGCGCGCGGCCGGCCTCCGTGCCGAAGTGCTGGGTATGCGTCAGCGCGGGAAAGCGCGCCTTCACCTCGGCCGCGATCCCGGGCGGCAGGCGGGTCAGGGTGGCTTCCGTCACCATCAGGCTTTCGGCCGGGATCCCCTCGGCATAGATGATCTCGTGCCGGGCGAAGACCAGGCTGAAGTAGTCGACGAACCCGCCCTCGCGGCGGAACACCGTCTCGCCGTCGACCAGGTGCTTGGCCTGCACCAGCACCTCTGCCGTGGGCAGGCCGGGGCTGCGTTCGCGCTGGTAGAGGAAGATGCGGTGGTGCGGGCTGAGGATCAGGTCGGCGGCATTGCCGTAGGCGCCCGCAGTGATGACGACCGGCGCGAAGGCCCCCACCGCCCTGAGCGTGGCGCGCCCCAGGAAGGCCAGCGGCTGGCGGCCGTGGTCGCGCGTCAGGATCAGGTCGCCGGGGGCCAGGTCCTCGATCGCGCGGGGCCGCCCGTCGCCCAGCGTGATCGCCGTGCCGCGCGCGAAGGACACGCACAGAAGGTCGGTCAGCGGCGTCTCGCCCGCGTCCTGCTCGACCGCGAGCAGCGTGTAGTCGATGCGCGCCCCCACCGGCGACAGCGGCAGCACCGCCGCGGTGCCGCCGAGGTCCAGCAGCACCAGGTCCACCCCGTCGCCGTCCGGGCCCATCAGGCTGAGCCGCGCGCGCAAGGCCACCGGCGCGTCGGCGGCCCCGATCTCCGACCCCGGCGCCACCTGACGGCCCGCCAGCGCCAGCCGCAGCGGGCGGGCAGCGGGATCGAGGTGGTAGATGTCGCCCGCGCAGGGGCTGTCCTCGGCGGCCAGGCTGTCGCCCAGGTTCACGCCATGGTGGACATAGACATCCTCGGCCGCAAAGACCTGGCAGGACTGGGAAAAGGCCAAGGCGGTCACGGCGCGGTCGTCCCATGCTGTCCGCTCGGCCGGCCAAGCCGGACCCGCGGGGGCCCCCACCCTCGGGCGCCAGCGTTAACAAAGCCTTGACGGCGACGCAACGGCATGGCGCTTGGGGCAGGGGCGCCGGGAAACGGTGGCGCGGGCGGCGCGGGCATTGTTTCTCCGCGCAAGAGGGAGGCGGGCATGGACCTTGGAATCGCAGGCAGGCGGGCGCTGGTCTGCGGCGCCTCGCGCGGGCTTGGCCGGGGCTGTGCCGGGGCGCTGGCGGGCGAGGGCGTGACCGTGGTGCTGAACGGACGTGACGCGGGCCGGCTGGAGGCGGCGGCGGCGGCGCTGACCGCGACGGGCGCGCGGGTGGTGCAGGCCCCGGGCGACGTGACGACCGAGGCGGGCCGCGCGGCGGTCCTTGCGGTGGCAGGGCAGGTCGACATCCTGGTGACCAACGCCGCCGGGCCCCCGCCGGGAACCTGGGGCGACGCCGACCTGGACGCGATCCGCGCCGCTGTCGAGGCGAACCTGGTGGCGCCGGTGGCGCTGATGCGGGCGGTGCTGCCGGGGATGATGGCGCGCGGCTGGGGGCGGGTCGTCAACGTCACCTCGACCGCGGTCAAGGCGCCGATCCCCGAACTGACCCTGTCGAACACGGCGCGGACGGGGCTGACGGGCTGGGTCGCAGGCACCGCGCGGGCGGTGGCGGCGTCGGGCGTCACGATCAACAACCTGCTGCCCGGCGCGCATGCCACCGACCGCATCCGCGCGCTGGACGCCGCCCGGGCGGCTGCCCTCGGCGAGGACCCGGCCGCCTTCACCGGCCGCGCGCAGGCCGAAATCCCGGCCGGGCGCTACGGCACGGCAGAGGAATTCGGCGCCGCCTGCGCCTTCCTGTGCTCGGAGCAGGCGGGCTACATCGTCGGCCAGAACATCCTGCTGGACGGCGGCGGCGTGCGGTCCACCCTCTGACCCGCCTTGCCCCCCGGCACGCGCGCCGCTAAGCCCCCGCGCGTCGGATGGGTGGCCGAGCGGCTTAAGGCTCCGGTCTTGAAAACCGGCGTGGGGGAGACCCCACCGTGGGTTCGAATCCCACCCCATCCGCCACTTCGGAACAAAGCTGGGCACTGCGCCCGGCAGTGTTCCCGCACCGCCTGCGGCGGCGAGCGTCCGCAACAGGTCGGACTTCGATCCCATGATACGGACTTCTCCGTCGTCAACCTCGACGCGCTGGGCGAGCGCTCGGAGGTGGTCGCGGCGGTAGCCGCCGCCATCGAGACGGATGCGCTGCCGCGCTGTCTGCGCGAACTTTCGCAGCATCGGCGCGGTGATCGCCTTCTGGCCCACGCTGTCGAGTATCGCCGATGCGCGGTCGGCATCGACCCGCGACTGGTCGCGTGTGGCCTTGAGGCTGGCGATACGGTCCTTGAGGTCGGGGTCGTCCAGGTCGGCGATGCCGCTCTCGATGGCGTCGTAAAGCCGCTTGAGGCGTAGGTCGGTCTCGGTCGCGCGCTTGTTCAGTTCGGCGATGTGATCGCGGCGGCGCTCGCTGCGCTCGTGCCTGCGGTCAAGAACCGTTGCCAGCACCTCCTCCAGCCGCTTCGGATCAAGCAGCCGGTCCTCCAGATGACTGGCGACCAGCGAGTCCAGCTTCTCCATCGGGACGGTCATGCCGATGCAGGCGGTCGGTCCCTGCCGAGCCTTGGTCGAGCAGGTGTAGTAGCGATAGCGCCCGCCCTTGCCGGTGCGGATCGTCATCGCCCCGCCGCACTTGGCGCAGTGGATCAGGCCGGTAAGGAGCGTGGGGCCGCCAACCACCTGCGGCGGCGTCACCTTCGGGTTCCGGGCCTTCATGCGGGCCTGCACGGCGTCGAACACAGCTTGATCGATAATCGGCGGAACCGCGACGGGAATGACCTCCTCATCGGGCTTGTTGTCACCGTTCTTTGTGCGGCGGTTGAACTCGTGCCGCCCGATATAGGTCTGGCGCGTCAGCATCCGATGGACGGTGCCGATGCCCCAGCGTCCGCCGTCGCGGGTGAAGATGCGGTGTTCGTTCAGATGCTTGGTGATCGACTTGACGCCCATCGGGCCGGATGTGCCGTCGCCCTCCAGCGCGAGCCGGAACGCCAGCCGCACGGTGTCGGCGTGAAGCGGGTCGATCTCCAGCTTCTTCTTGATCTTGGCCCCACGCTGTTCAGCGGCGACGACGCGGTAGCCGATCGGCGGCAGCGAGCCGTTCCAGAATCCCTGCCGCGCATTCTCCTTCAAGGCGCGAAGGACGTGCTTGGCATTCTCCTTGGACTGATACTCGTCGAACAGCGCCATGATCTGGCGCATCATGACGTGCATCGGATCGTCGCCCATCTCCTGGGTGATCGACAGCAGGCGGATGCCGTTCTTCGCCAGCTTGCGGACG
>CAZCPY010000180.1:0-5301 GCA_964499865.1 uncultured Rhodobacterales bacterium
GTCGCCGACGATCTTCATCCCCGCGACCAGCGCCTTGGTCAGCACGTCGTAGGGCACCCAGCCGCGCGACAGCAGGATGTTGACGCCTTCCTCGATCTCTTCCTTGAGCCCGTCGTAGAGGTCGTCGTGCATCTGCAGGACAAGTTCCTCGTCGTCGAGGTCGGCCAGGATGATCTCGTCGTCGGACATGGGTCTCTCCGGTGTTTGAGGTGTCCTGCGCCCGAAGCCCGCGGGGCACCCTTCCGTTTCCGACATGGGCCTGACGAAAGCCGACGAAGTCAAGGCGATGCTGGCGTCTGTTCCCATTCCGTTCTATCATGCGCCGATGACCTGCGGTGACGGCCTTCTTCCCGGGCAATCCCTGCGCGGCCGCGGGGCCGCGTCGAACGCGCCCGGCCGGTTCGAGGGGCGCGCGCTTCAGGCGGTGGATGACGGCTGGGACATCCCCGAAGAGGCCCGCACCGTCCGTACCGAGGTGCGCCACGAACGGGCGCGCTCGGCGATGTCCTGGAACGCGTCGCCCGACCTCGGCTTCGACCGCGCGGTCAACCCCTACCGCGGCTGCGAGCATGGCTGCGTCTACTGCTATGCCCGCCCGACGCATGCCTACCTGAACCTCTCGCCGGGGCTCGACTTCGAGACGCGGCTGATCGCGCGGCCCGGGATCGGGGCGGTGCTGGCGCGGGAACTGTCGCGCAAGGGCTATCAGCCAAAGGTCATGGTGCTGGGGTCCAACACCGACCCCTACCAGCCGATCGAGGCGACCGAGCGGGTGACGCGCGAGGTGCTGGAGGTGCTGCGCGACTTCCGCCACCCGCTGGGGATCACCACGCGGGGCGCGCTGGTGGAACGCGACCTCGACCTTCTGGCGCCGCTGGCGGCGCAGGGGCTGGCGCGCGTCGGCATCTCGGTCACCACGCTGGATGCGGGCCTGGCGCGGCGGATGGAGCCGCGGGCGCCGGCACCGGCGCGGCGGTTGCAGATGATCCGGCGGCTGGCGGATGCGGGCGTGCCGGTGCGGGTGATGGTGTCGCCCGTCATTCCCGGCCTGACCGACCACGAGGTCGAGGCGATCCTTGCGGCCGCGCGCGACGCGGGGGCGGTGGCGGCGTCGTCGATCATGCTGCGCCTGCCGCTCGAGGTGGCGGGGCTGTGGAAGGACTGGCTGGCCGGGCACGTCCCAGACCGCGCCGCCAGGGTCATGGGCCGCGTGCGCGAACTGCACGGCGGGAAGGACTACGATCCCGCCTTCGGCACGAGGTTCCGCGGGCAGGGCGTCTGGGCCGACCTGATGCGCCGGCGCTTCGACCTGGCCTGCACGCGCCTCGGCCTGGCCCGCGCCTTGCCGCCGCTGCGGATCGACCTGTTCCGCGTGCCCTCACCCCCGCCTCGCCAGCCCGACCTGTTCGGCTGAGGCGCCTCAGGGCGGCGCGGCCACGGGCTGGTCGGTGGCGGCAAAGCTCCACAGCTGGTTGGCGTAGAAGCCGCAGATGTTCATCCGCAGGCGCCCTTCGCCGTCGCCCTGGGGGATGACCTCGAGGCATTCCTCCTTGTCGCGGCCCTGGCTCACGATCTGGAACCGCGTGCCTTCGGGGCGAAGCTGCCAGCGCTGCGTGACGCCGCCGTTGCAGGGGCGCAGGTCCACCTCGCCCACGCGGCCGCCTTCGGGGATGATGTCGAGGCACCAGGTCGGCCCCTTGAACAGCGTGGACAGCGAAACCGTGCCGCCCGGCGCGATGTCGATGCGCCAGAACTGGCTGGAGACGTTGGCGACCGGCTCCAGCACCGCGGCCAGGTCCAGACGGCTGCCGTTGATGACGGACAGGTTCAGTTCCGGCCCGCGCAGGTCGTTGGTGATGCGGTGGAAGTAGTTCGTGTCCAGCCGCTGCTGCGCCGACGCGGGCAGGGAAAGCAGGGTCAGGGTCAGGGTCAGGGTGAGGGGGGCCTTGGGCATGGGGGCTCTGGTCCGGGGTGCGGGCGGGCATCGGGCCACGGGACGGGGCGGCTTGCAAGGGGCATGGCGTCGCGCGCATCGTCGGCCCCCGCGAATCGCCTGCAAAGGGGCATTGCCATGGCCTCGGCCGACATCCTGCTTGCCTTCCTCGCCACTGCCGCCGTCTTCGCCTGGCTGCCGGGCCCGGCGATGCTGTATGCCGCGGCGCGCACGCTGGCGGGCGGGCGCGCGGCGGGCTTGCGCGCCACGGCGGGGATCCACCTGGGCGGCTGGGTGCATGTGATCGCCGCCGCGGCGGGCCTGTCGGTCCTGTTCCACGCGGTGCCGCCGCTTTATGTGGCGATCAAGCTCCTGGGGGCCGGCTATCTGGTCTGGCTGGGGATTTCGCTGCTGCGCGGGGCCGGCAGAGAGGGCGCGGCGGCCCTGCCGCAGGCGGCCCCGGCGGCGGCGTTCCGGCAGTCGGTGCTGGTCGAGGTCCTGAACCCCAAGACGGCGCTGTTCTTCCTGGCCTTCCTGCCGCAGTTCGTCGATCCCGCGGGCGCCCTGCCGGTCTGGCTGCAGTTCCTGATCCTGGGGGCGGTGGTGAACCTGATGTTCACCGCAGCCGACCTGGTTGCCGTGTTCTTCGCCGCCGCGCTGGCCGCGCGGCTGTCGGCATCCTCGCGCGTGCGGGCCTGGGTGCAGCGGGCGGGCGGGGCGCTCCTGGTGGGGCTTGGCCTGCGGCTGGCCGCCGACCGCGGGTGACGGGTGTGGCCGGGGGCCCCGTCGCCGACCCCCGCGCGATGCTGCGCGCCATGGCGCCGGTGCGGCGCCCCGGGGTCTATGTCTTCGCCGACGCGCGGGGGCGCGAGGACCTGATCCCGCAGGCGCTGGCCATGTTCCGCGAGGAGGAGGGGCTGTCGCTGGTCCTGCCCGACGATACCGCCCGGGCCGCGGGCCTGTCCGGCCAGCCGATGGCCTGCCTGACGCTGACCGTCTGGTCCGCGCTCGAGGCCGTCGGCCTGACCGCGGCCGTCGCGGCGGCGCTGGAGGCCGAGGGCATCCCGGCCAACATCGTGGCGGCCTTTCGCCACGACCACGTCTTCGTGCCCGAGGCGCAGGCCGAGGCCGCGCTGGCGGCGCTGCGCAGGCTGGCGGCCGCGGCGTAAGACAGAGTCCGGCTCTCAGAGCCCCGTTCGCGCCCGCAGCACGCCGCGCACCTCGGCCGCCACGGACTCTGCCGACCGGGCGCCGTCGATCACCGCGAACCTGGCGGGCCGCGCGGCGGCCAGCGTCAGGAACCCCGCCCGCAGGCGGGCCTGCAGGTCCTCGCCCATGTCTTCGAACCGCTGCTCGGCGCCCGCGCGGGCACGGGCGCGCGACAGGCCCGCGGCGGGGTCGAGGTCGATCAGGAAGGTCAGGTCGGGCTCGATCCCGATGACGCGCGCGTGCAGGTCATCGACCAGCGCCCGCAGGTCCGCCCCGCCGTCGCGTGCGGTGGCCTGGTACATCCGCGTGGAATCGGCGAAACGGTCGGTGACCACCACCGCACCCCGCGCCAGAGCGGGCAGGATGGTGCGTTCCAGATGGTCGCGCCGGGCGGCGGTGAACAGCAAAATCTCGGTCCGGGGTGACCAGCGGGACGGGTCGCCTTCCAGCACCAGCCGCCGGATCTCCTCGGCCCCCGGGCTGCCGCCCGGTTCGCGCGTCAGCACCACCTCGCGCCCCTCGGCCTGCAGCGCCCCGGCCAGCAGGCGCGCCTGGGTGGACTTGCCCGACCCGTCGATGCCCTCGAAGCTGACGAACATCACCCGGCCCGCGGCACCGGCACCTCCCCGCCCCCCCGCGGGGAGGGGAGGGGGGAGCGGATGGGGCAGGGGCGCGCACCGCCCGGGATCATCCCTCGGGCGCCGCCTCGGGCCCTGCGAACCGGCGGCGCAGTTCCTCGGCCGCGCTTTTCAGCCGCACGAGGAAACCGCCGCGGGCGACGTCGGTCTCGGCCAGAAGCGGCAGGCGGTGTTCGCTCAGCCCGGGCACCCTGATGACCAGCTCCGCCACCGCCTGGCCCGCGATCACCGGTGCCTGCAGCGGCCCCACATAGACCACCTCCGCCGCGACCCCGTCCTGCGCCAGTGCGGGCAGCAGCAGCGTCACGTCCTCGCCCGGCACCAGCCCCACGGTCGCCGCCTCGCCCAGGTAGACCTCGGCCTCGGCCAGACGGGTGCCCTTGCGCACCACCGTCTTTTCGGCGAACTGGCGGAAGGCCCAGTTGACGATCGCCTCGCTTTCCTCGGCCCGCGCGACGTCGGTCTCCAGCCCGGTGATGACGAAGATCACCCGGCGGTCGCCGCGGATCGCCGACCCGACAAGGCCGAAGCCCGCTTCCACCGTATGCCCGGTCTTCAGGCCGTCGGCCTTCCACTCCGTCCCGTCGCCCAGCTTCAGCAGCGGGTTGCGGTTCTGCGCGTTGGCGGGGGCGCGGTCCTTGTAGTTGAACTCGGTCAGGCCGAAGTACGGGTAGTATTCCGGGAATTCGACGATCAGGCGCAGCGCCAGGATGCCGAGGTCGCGCATCGACATCACATGCCCCTCGGCCGGCCAGCCGGAGGAATTGAGAAACACGGAATTGTTCATCCCCAGCGCGCGGGCGCGTTCCGTCATCTGGCGCGCGAAGGTCTCCTCCGACCCCGCCAGACCTTCGGCCACCACGACGCAGGCGTCGTTGCCCGAGTTGATGATGATGCCCTTGATCAGCTCTTCGACGGTGGGCTTGTCCTGTTCGTTCAGGAACATCGTGGATCCGCCCATCTGGCGGGCGCGGGTCGAGACGGGAAAGGTCGTCTGCAGGGTGACGCGACCGTCGCGCAGCGCCTCGAACAGCATGTTCAGCGTCATCAGCTTGGACATCGACGCGGGCGGCAGCGGCGTGTCGGCGTTCTTTTCCAGCAGGACGACGCCCGCCTTGACGTCATAAACCCAGGCCGCCGTCGCCCGCGTCTCGAAGGCGGCGGCGGGCAGGGCAAGAAGAAGGGCCAGAAGCGACAGGACCGAACGGATCATGATGCCTCTCCTACCAGCTCAGCCGCGGACGAAGTAGGCGTCCGTGAACCCGGCCGACTTCACTTTTCCGAGCATCGGCGCATCCGCCCCGGGGCCCGCGACGACGCGCCAGAAGGTCTTGCCCTTGGCGGTCTCGGTCAGGACGCGGGCGGTGACACCGGCGCGCGACAAGGTGTCGACGGCGCGTTTCGCATTGGCCTCGACCGAAAAGATGCCGATCTGGATCAGTTGCCCGCCCGCGGGCCGCGGCGTGGCGGCGGCGGGGGCGGTCGGGTCGGCGACGGCACGGGCTGCGGCAGGCGCCGGTG
>CAZCPY010000181.1:0-5259 GCA_964499865.1 uncultured Rhodobacterales bacterium
TCAACGGCCTGCCACCCCTCACAAGGGTGAACAACCTGATGAGAACTCACACCTAACCCGCCACCCGCCCGGCAATCCACCGGGCGAATTCGAAGTTCGGGCGCTCCAGGTGGCTGAGCGGCCCGGGCCCGGACAGACCGGCGCTCAGGCCGCGGTAGACACGCTCGGTGCAGCCCTTGTCCTCGATGTTCACCTCGTCGAGCAGCGCGCGCAGGGTGGCGAGGTGCGTCGCGGCCTGCGGGTCGGCGACCCAGTCGGCGGACATCCCGCCGCCGTACAGCACGTTGACATGCCCCGGCCCGTCGGGCGTCAGCGACAGGTACCAGAAATACCCCGGCGTCAGCGTGATCAGCAGCGAGGGGTAGATCGACAGAAGCCATGTCACCCGCCGCTGGTCGCCCACAAGCGTGGTGTTCGACGGATGCGCCAGCGTCAGCGGCAGGGCGTCGTTCTTGACGATCCAGTGATAGTTGAACGCCGGATAGCCCTCGGGGCAGGTCATCAGGTTCAGATCCACCGTGCCGCCGATGGTGCCCTGGTGGCAGACCGGCAGGTGGTAGCTTTCCATGAAGTTCTCGGCCAGCACCTTCCAGTTGGTGGCCCAGCGGAACTCCTCCCGGAAGGTCTCGCGGTAGCTGGACATGTCGAGATAGCCGACCAGCGCATCGACATCCTTCAGCGCCTCGGCCGGATCAGGCGCATCGGGATTCAGCGTGACCAGGATCCAGCCCTGCCAGACGGCGCAGCGCAGCAGCGGCAGGCGGATGCCGGTCCGGTCGAAGGCCTCGTTCTGCGCCATCGCCGGCGCCCCGCGCAGGCAGCCGTCCAGGCCGTAGGTCCAGGCGTGATAGGGGCAGACGATGGACCGCACGTTGCCGCGGCCTTCCAGCAGCGTGCTCATCCGGTGGCGGCAGACGTTGGACATGGCGCGCACCTGCCCGTCGCGGTCGCGCAGCACGATCACGGGTTCGCCCGCGATCTGCATCGTCATGTAGTCGCCCGCGTCCGGCAGCGCCTCGGCCCGCCCGGCGCAAAGCCAGTCGCGGCGGAAGATGCGTTCCTGCTCCAGCGCCAGGAAGCCCGCGTCGGTGTAGACGGACTTCGGCATCGCGCGGGCCCGGGCAAAGGAAACGGCGACGTTGGCGGCCAGTTCCTCGGCCGGGGTCGGGGTGGTCAGGTCCTTCATCGCGGCCTCCGGGATCGGTCAGTGAGAAGACTGCCGCAAGGTGGCGCGAGGGGAAAGGGGCCGGGTCAGGCGGGGGGCGGGCGGGGGCGGAAATCGGCGGCCTGGGACGACAGGCGGGCCGGGTCGCCCGCGGGCAGGTCGGCGATCAGCAGGGCGGGGTGGTCGCCCGCCAGCGCCAGCACCTCGCCATGGGGCCCGTGACCTGCGACCCGCCGGTATGGGTCAGGTCGCCCTTGGTGCCGCAGAAGTTGGCACAGGCGATGGCCACCCCGTGATTCGCCGCCATCGCGGGCACGGTCACCCGCGGCACATGGGTGAAGGGCATCATGTTCGCCGTCGGCACCAGAAGAAGCTCCACCCCCGCGGCGGCAAGCTGCGCCACGTGGGGGGGCGAATTCGACGCCATGGCAGATCATCAGCGCCGCCCGCCGCCCGGCCAGCATGAAGGTCGCGAACCGCTCGCCGGGGCGGAACTGCGCCTTCTCGCGCGGGCCGTACAGCTGAACCTTGCGGTCATGCGACTGCACCCGCCCATCCGCGCCGATCGCCACGGCGGAGTTGCAGACGCCATCCGCCGCCCGTTCGGCATGGCCCGTGACCAGCCCGCCGCCGCGCACATCGCCTGCAGATCCTGCATCCAGGCGCCGCCCTGCGGCTGCGCCCGGGCGGGCAGGTCGGGCACGTTGTAGCCCGGCAGGAACAGTTCCGGCGCGACCAGCACCGCAGCCCCCGCCGCCTCTGCCACCGCCAGTCCCGCCCCCAGCGCCACCATTGCCGCGGCCCCGTCCCCCGCCGGCGAGAGCGCCTGCAGCACGGCCAGGCGCAGAGATGTCAGAACCATTGCCCGGGCTCCATCAGGCCAAGGTCCATCAGCTGCTGCGACTTCCAGTCGAAGGGCACCGAGTTGCGCCAGCGGAAGTCGTGGATGCCGAAGCGCGACCCCGGGTTGGACTTCAGCGCCTTGGCGGTGCGGAAACTCATCACCGCGGTGGTGATGTTGTTGTGCCAGGGGCAGGCGTAGGTGTTGAACTCCTCGTCGGTGAAAGTGAAATCCTCGCGCAGGTGCACGCCGGGCTTGGCGCGGAACAGGCAGATGCGGTCGATCTTGCGGCGTTCGGGGGGGACATGTTCCTCGAACCGCCAGCGCAGGCCGCCGAAGAAATCGAGCTGGCGTTCCTTGGGGTGGTTGTGGTTGGCCGGATCGGGCCGGCCGAGCGCGTAGTAACCCGACCGGTCCAGATGCGCCTCGGCCAGCGACACCGCCATCGGGTGGCGCGACAGGTCGGCGGCGTAGAGGTCGATGACATAGGACAGGACGGCGTCGCGCCGCTCCTCGGTGTGGAAGGCGATCAGTTCGCGCACGTTGCGCGTCTCGCAGAAGGGGTGGAACAGGTATTCGGCGTTGAAGCCGTAGTGGATCCAGACCCCCGGCGTGGCGTCGATCACGGCGTTCACCGCCATGGGCACCGCGTCCGGGCCATACACGTCGTGCCGCACCCGCTGGATGCGGGGCAAGAGTTCGGCGTCCACCGCGATCTCGTCCGACGCCAGCAGCACGACCTCGCGGAACCCGACCTTCAGCGCATGGGACAGGGCGCTGTCGACCTCGACCTGATCCTCGGCAAAGATCAGCGCGACGGGGCCCTTGGCACGCAGGGGCGTGGCGGCGGCCAGATAGGCGCGGAGGCTGGGGTATTCCATCGGCGTCTCGCGTCCCCTGGCGCACCGGACTGCCACGCAAGGCGTAAATTGTTTCCCAACTGGGGACAACAGGCCCGCGGGCCAGGGCGTTGCCCGGTGGCGGCGCAGCGTGTATCTGGCAGGCCGGAGGCGCGCGCGTGGCACGGAAGCTGTTCCTCAAGACCTACGGCTGTCAGATGAACGTCCACGACAGCGAGCGCATGGCCGAGGTCATGGGCGGCGAGGGCTATGAGCTGACGGACGTGGCGGCCGAGGCCGACATGGTGCTGCTGAACACCTGCCACATCCGCGAGAAGGCGTCGGAGAAGCTGTACTCGGATCTTGGCCGGCTGAAGCCGCTGAAGACCGCCAAGCCAGGGATGAAGATCGGCGTCGCGGGTTGCGTGGCGCAGGCGGAAGGGGCCGAGATCATGCGGCGCGCGCCGATCGTCGATCTGGTCGTGGGCCCGCAGGCCTATCACCGCCTGCCCGTGCTGTTGAAGGCGAAGGGCCGCGCCGTCGACACCGAGTTTCCGCCCGAGGACAAGTTCGACCACCTGCCCGAGCGCAAGCTTCGTTCGGGTCCGACGGCGTTCCTGACGGTGCAGGAAGGCTGCGACAAGTTCTGCGCCTTCTGCGTCGTGCCCTATACCCGCGGGGCCGAGGTCAGCCGCCCTGCCGCCCGCATCCTGGCCGAGGCGCGCGATCTGGTGGCCCGCGGCGCGCGCGAGATCACGCTTCTGGGCCAGAACGTGAATGCCTGGCATGGCGAAGGCGCGCGCGGCCTGGGCGACCTGATCCGGCAGCTTGCCCGCGTCGGGGGCCTGGCCCGCATCCGCTACACCACCAGCCATCCGAACGACATGTCCGATGACCTGATCGCCGCGCATGGGGACGAACCCAAGCTGATGCCCTACCTGCACCTGCCCGTGCAGTCGGGCAGCGACCGCATCCTGAAGGCGATGAACCGCAAGCACACGGCCGACGGCTACCTGCGCCTGATCGAGCGTGTCCGCGCGGCGCGGCCCGACATCCTTCTGTCCTCCGATTTCATCGTGGGCTTCCCGGGCGAGACCGAGGCGGATTTCGCGGCCACGCTGGACCTGATCCGCGCCGTGGGCTTCGGCGCGGCCTTCAGCTTCACCTATTCCGCCCGTCCCGGCACGCCTGCCGCGGAGAAGTCCGCCGTCCCGCGGGCCGAGGCAGAGGCGCGGCTGCAGGCGCTGCAGGCGCTGGTGGACACCCAGGCCCGTGCGGCGCAGGACGCGATGGTCGGCCGCCGGGTCGAGGTTCTGTACGAAAGGCCGGGCCGACTGCCCGGCCAGTGGGTCGGCAAGTCGGAACACCTGTTCGCCGTGCATGTGACCGATTCTGCCGGCGCGCCGGGCCGCATCGTGCCCGCGCGGGTGACGGCCTCGTCATCCCATTCCTTGGCCGCCGAACCGGTCGCCGCGTCCTGACGCCGCTGTTTCCCGCCCGTCGCCAATCCGGCCTTTGCGGCGGGCAGACGCTAAAGGTTGTGGACAAAGCCCAGGCAGACGCCATATTCTTGCTTTACAAGCATTTGACCAAGATGCAAAACTCGCGGACACATTCGGCGATAGGCAAGTCACCCGGGGGGGTAAGTGCCGTGACAGGACTGATGACGAAGGCAGCGCGCCTCGCGCTTGCGGCAGGTGCCGCGGCGCTTTGCGTGACGGGCGCGGCGGTCGCCCAGCAGGGCACCAGCGACCGGACGGTGGACCGCAACCGCCAGATCGGCACCATCGAGTGGGGCGTCTGGATCGACGACGACGGCTGCATGAACTGGTGGGCGGACGGCGGCCTGGAAGGCTACATGGTGCCGCGCCGCGATCCCAAGACCGGCAAGCCGGTCTGCCTGAAGAAGAACGTGTGCCTGGTGGAAAACACCGACACCCTCTTCGCCACCGACAGCAGCACGCTGACGGCCAGCGGCAAGGCGCGCCTGCAATCGTTCTTCAAGAACGCGGGCGCCTTCGGCTATGCCATCTACGGCCATACCGACAGCCGCGCCTCCGACGAATACAACATGCGCCTGTCCGAGCGCCGCGCGGCGTCGGTCGCTGCGGTCGCCCGGTCGGTGGGCGCCCAGGTCGAACGCGAGATCGGCTTTGGCGAACGCCAGCCGATCGCGACCAACTCGACCGCGGCGGGCATGCAGCAGAACCGTCGCGTCGAAGTCGTCTGCTACCGGTGGTGAGCATCATGATGAACAGCAAGACTTCCGCGCTGCTGCTTGGGACCATGGTGCTTGCCGCCTGCGAGGGGGGGCTGACCGCCTACCGCGAGTCGCCGAACACGGTGATCGCCACCAACTCCGACACGGGCCGCGACAACGTCGCCCTGCGCGACGGCTTCGCCAGCGGCGCCGA
>CAZCPY010000182.1:0-1322 GCA_964499865.1 uncultured Rhodobacterales bacterium
GCCGGTCGAACTGCAGCCATTGCATCGTCCCGCAATGCGGGCAGGGCACGAAGTAACGCCTCTGGTCCGATGCCTCGAACTCCCGTTCGATGCGCGACAGCCCCCGGATCGTGGGGGTCGACACCATGAACACCTTGCGCCGATGCGAGAAGGTGGTGGTGCGGGCTTCGGCCAGCGTGACCGGATCGCCTTCCTCGTCGGCTGAGGCCGGATAGGCGTCGACCTCGTCCAGAAACACATAGCGCGCGGGCATCGACCGCAGGCCGGTGGCGGAATTCGCGCCGGTCAGCACCAGGATGCCGCCGGGAAACTCCTTCGACAGCATCGAATTCCCGGCATCGCGGGATCGGGCCGGGCTGACCCGCTCGCGCAGCGCCGGGCTGTCCGCGATGAGGGAATCAAGACGGCCCCGCGAGGTACGCTTCGCCAGTTCCAGGCTCGGCAGCACCGCCAGCATCGGCCCCGGGGCGTGGTGGATCACGAAGCCGATCCAGTTGTTCCCGGCCTCGGTCGCGCCCACCTGCGCGGCCTTCATGAAGGTGATGCGCTGGGCGGGATGGCCGGGCGACAGCGCATCCATGATCTCGCGCAGGTATGGGGCACGGGCGGTGCGATAGCGCCCAGGCTCGGCCGCGCCCCGCGACGACAACCAGCGATGCTGATCCGCCCATTCCGACACCGTCAGGTTCGGGTCGGGCCGCATCCCCTGACGCCAGACCCGCAGCAGGTCCTCGGCCCCGTCGAAGCCGAGGTCGAGGTCGGCTGTCAGATCATTGTCGGCCGGATCATCGTCATCCGAGGGAAACCCGGAGGTCGGCGAGGGCGTCGAGCTGTTCGCGGACATGGGCTTCCAGCACCCTCTGCATGATCGCGGTCTCGATCGTCACCGATGCCCCGGATTGCCGTTCCACCTCCGCCATGATCTGCGCCGCCATCAGCGCGGCCACCCGTCCGGGCCAGGTGACCCAGACATCCCGCGCCTCGCGCGCCAGGCGAAACACGAGGGTCTCCGCCCGCGCACGGTCGACCAGCGTGCCCTTCTTCTTCTGCACCGCCAGCTGGCGTTCCTGAGCCGCATAGACCGTGAGTGCCGTGCGGGCCTTGATGTACGATGTCGTGTCCCCGGGGCCGCTGGCCAGCCCATCGCCACCAAGAGACCGGCGTTGCTGGTCGGGGTCCGTCATTTCCGCCCGCCGCACGTCCGAGGCCGCGGCGTTGATCGACCCGTCGTCATGGACCACCAGCCGCCCGTTCTTGCGCGCCTTCTGCACCCCGCCGCGCGACAGGCCGGAATGCGCGGCGTACTCGCGTTCGCTCATGCC
>CAZCPY010000182.1:1422-5118 GCA_964499865.1 uncultured Rhodobacterales bacterium
GCGATCAGAACGCACTGATATTGCTCCGATTTGCCTACGATCATTCGCCCGACAGAGCGATGGTGTTGGCACCGAAACGATGCAACTCAGCGAAGGATGCCCCGCCATGACCACCCGCCGCGCCAGCGACAATTCCAAAGCCCTCGACGCCTTCATCGCCGCCAAGGCCGAGATCGACACGATGCTGGAGCGCCTGAAGGCGCTCAGCGACGACCACTTCGAGACCCACCCCGACGAGATCCATTGGGGGCATGTCGGCACGCTGAGGCACTACGCGGGCCTGCTGCGCCAGATCACCGACAGCGCCTTCAAGGAAGGCGAGCACGCCGCCTGACGCGTCCTCCCCGCGCGACGGCCGCCCCGTCCGAGGAACGGGGCTTGCCTCCGTAGAAGGCGCGCACAGCGCGCGCCACAGCGCCCGGAGGCCCCGATGACCACCCCGTCCGACACCCAATCCCTGATCCTGTCCCGCGCCGCGACCCGGCCGGGGAACCTTGCCCTGCCGCTGCCCGAGGGGCTGGTCGGCGCCGCCGCCAAGATGGTCGTCGGCAAGATGATCGCCCGCGGCTGGCTCGAGGAGGTCGAGGCCAACCTGCGGCGCGGCGAACCGATGTGGCGCGAGACCGGCGATGGCCACGGCACCACGCTGATTGCCACTGAGGCCGGGCTGGAGGCCATTGGGATCGAGCCGGTGGTGGCCTGCGCCGTCGCCAATGTGCGGAAGGCAAGGCCGAAGCCGGAACCGGAGCCGGAGCCGGTGCAGACGCCCGACGACAGCGAAAGCGTGAAACCCGTCGCCATCCGCCCCGGCACGAAGCAGGCGCAGATCATCGCCATGCTCCAGCGCCCCGAGGGAGCGACGGTCGCCGAGATGGTCGAGGCCACCGGATGGTTGGCCCACACGGTCAGGGGCTCGATCTCCGGTGCCCTGAAGAAGAAGCTGGGCCTGCCCATCGCCGCAGAGAAGGTCGAGGGCAGGGGGACGGTCTACAAGCTGCCCGCCTAGCCATTCCCCGCCAGCCGCATCACCCCGCCGCCCCGACCGGGCGGCGGTCCTTCATTGCCATGACAGCAGATCACGTGCCGCCGCCTGCAGGATGTCCTGCGCCATCCGCGGCTCGCAGGTGTAGATCCCGCCCGGTTCCGGTTCGCCCACATTGTCCTCGAACCACGCCCTACCCTCGTCCGAGATCGGACGCAGGACGACGATGGTCCCGTGATCGTTGATTTCGATGTGCTGCCAGCCTTCGGACATGCGCCAAGGCTACCAGTCGCGGGTCCGGCGCGCCAGCGATCCGGTCAGTCCCGCCGCCAGCGTTCGAACAGCCTCCGCAGCACATACCCGCGCACCAGCGATACGCCGGTGAACGCGAGGCCGATGGCCAGTTGATCGCCCAGCGCGATGCGGATGCCGAACACCGGAAATACTACGATCTGCATGCCGACTGCGAGGGTATAGCCGACCATCACGTTGGTCGCAGCCTCGGCCAGCGACATGCGGCGGGATTGGGTCATGCCGCCACTGTCGAAGTCTGGAATTCCCTTCGGATGACCTTGGCAGTCTCGGTCGCCTGCAAGTCGTTGAACACGCGCCCTGCAATCTGTCCCACATTCACGATGATGCAGGCGTTCTCGTTTGGCGCGATCCGAAGATCTTCGCCTTCGGTATGCCGCAGAAACTCGCACGGGGTTTCGATGGTCAGGTGGTCCTTGCTCGGTCGGATCAGCCACAGCACCCCGGCGCAATCGTCCGGTTCGCGGATGCGGCCTCGGAGAAAAGGTGACAGATGTTCTTGCACCAGCCTGAAGGCGACAGACGGACCAAGGCCCAGCTTGCGCAGTTCCTGCGCCGCAGCAACTGCCACCACGTCTTTCCAGCTGTACCAGCGCGCCTTTCCGGGCCTCGATGTATATTCCGGGCGAAAGTCGTTTCGGGACATGGCCTGGTTCAGGTCCGCGCGCGTGATCGGAATGATCCGGATGAGGTCGGCGTTTCGCCAGATCGGTGCATTGATGATCATTTCGGTCGTTTCTCCTTGCGGATGGTTTCTTCGTTGCGACTGTCCATGTCTGCCTTCCGCCCCGTCGCCACCTCCCACCGGCGCACGGCGACGTCGCAATAGACCGGGTCCAGCTCCACCGCACAGCACCGCCGACCGGTACGTTCCGCGGCGATCAACTGGGTGCCCGAGCCGCAGAACGGCTCGAACACAAGGTCGCCGGGATCGGTGAAGGCCTCGAGCACCGCCTCGACCAGCGCCACAGGGAACACGGCTGGATGCGATCCGGCGGCGCCCAGCCCGCCCTTGTGGCGCATGATCCGGAACACAGAGTCCGGGATGCGGTGGCTCTGGATCGCGTTGCCGAAGCCGGTCTTACGATGGACCGTGCCGTCGGCCCCGCGGAGCCCGCCGCCGCCGAGGGTCTCGCCTGCGTGCTTGCTCTCCACGGTCTTGTTGGGCTTCCGGGGCTGGCGGTTGAAATGGAAGATGAACTCGTGCGAGGGCGCCAGCCGTCCGTTCCAGTCGCCCGGCAGCCCCGGGCCCTGGTCCCAGACATACCAGCCGAACCGCCGCCAGCCCTGCGCGCGCATCCAGTCAACCCAGCCCTCCCAATAGGGGAGCCATTCGCTGTCGCGATGGACGAGGCCGAGGTTGACCAGCAACTGGGCATCGGCGGTGACGGGCGCTGCGGCAAAGACGCCCTGCATTAGCGCATCCCAATCGCCGACCTTTTCCTTCGCCGCGCCATAGTCGCGCTGCTGGGCGTAGGGCGGGGAGGTGAACATCAATGACGCCTGTGCGCCGTCCATCAGCTGAGCCACGACGGCCGGGTCGGTCGCATCGCCGCAGATCAGCCGGTGCTCGCCCAGCGCCCAGATGTCGCCGGGGCGGGTGATCGGCTCGGCCGAGGCTTCAGGGATTGTGTCGGCGGTGTCATCGTCGATGGGCACGCGGTCGTCGGCATCGTTCAGCAGCGCGTCCAGTTCATCTTCGGGGATCCCGATCAGCCCAAGGTCGAAGTCCTCGGCCATCAGCCCGCGCAGTTCCTCGAGCAGCATGGCCTCGTCCCACCCGCCCAGTTCGGTCAGCTTGTTGTCGGCAATGCGATAGGCCCGGCGCTGCGCTTCGGTCAGATAGCCCAGCACGATGACCGGCGCTTCGGCCAGCCCTAGCTGGGCCGCGGCCAAGACCCGGCCATGGCCAGCGATCAGTTCGCCATCGGCGGCAACCAGGCAGGGAACGGTCCAGCCGAACTCGGCCATGCTGGCGGCAATCTTCGCCACCTGGTTGGCATCGTGGGTCTTGGCGTTGCGCACATAGGGACGGAGACGGGCGAGGGGCCAATGCTCGATCCGGCCGGGCAGGAGGGGCGCGTTCATGCCGCGAGCCGCTTGGCCTTGAGGGCGGCGAAAGTCTCGCCGTTTTCCGCCAGAACAGCCTCCTGACCCGTGAAGGACTGCCAGCGCTCGATGGCGACATCGACATAGGCCGGGTTCAACTCGACCCCGAAGCACACCCGTCCGGTGGTTTCAGCTGCGATCAGCGTGGTGCCGGATCCCATGAACGGCTCATAGACCGCCTGGCCGGGGCTGGAGTTGTTCAGGATCGGCCGCCGCATGCATTCGACCGGCTTCTGGGTGCCGTGCACGGTGTCGGCATCCTGATCCCGGTTGGCGATCTGCCACAGCGTCGT
>CAZCPY010000183.1:0-4427 GCA_964499865.1 uncultured Rhodobacterales bacterium
GGGTTGTGTTCCCTGGCTACACCTGCAAGGTAAGGAAAACTTGGAACTCAAACGGGGGAACCTTGCCAAACTCAAAATGCTTTGTCAGCAGCGCCCCAATCGCTTTCATCTCTTTGGACTTTGCTGGGAAGAAGCGATCGAAGTCTTAACCCCTTACCTCTACTCCGCTGATTCGTCCCACTGGCTTTGCGGAGCCAGAAAAGGGCAGGTGATTTTTATGAACTCTCGTACTGGTCGATTGAGTAAAGCACCTGCTAGAGCTTTGCCCTTTGCTAAGGACTGGAACCGTGAGCAGCGATGTATCGAGAATGCAAAAGTCCTGGCTCAGTTCGCTGCTGCGTAAGGAGAAAGTCTGCATGATTGACTCTCAGAATCTAACCCGATGGTTGGCGATGCTGTACGAGATCGATAGCCAGTTGAGCCAGCTTTCTCAGGCATCTGCCCTGGAAGATCAAGAACGATTGGAGGAGGCGATCGCCCATCTCCGTCTTGCTGGCATTGCCCTACTAGAAGCCAAAGGATTAACTGAGCCAACCCTACAAAAGCCTTGTTTACGAGTAATTCAGGGAGGCAGATTTAATCAAGGCGCTCCCTTCTAGAAAAGCACCAAGGAGACTCATATGAAGATAATGACTGTTGACCGGATCAATAGCCTGCTGGATGGAACTGGCTACCATGTCGGGTATAAATCTGCTGGTAGGGTTTCGAGCCTTTACAAACTGGTTAACACCTCTGGCGATGAGGTTCTTTGCGATCGCACCCTCAAAGCCATCCGCATCAAGGCAACAGAGTTAACAGGGGTCGATCTAATCAGCGATTGACATAGCAGTGATGTCCGCCAAACAGCAGTTATCTGGACTCAGACAAAACTCAGACAACTCCTAAGCAGGATTTAGAGGTTCTTCTTCTTGCCTATAAAAGCGGATTTTTTGTATGGTTAGATTGCTAATCGTACAAAATTTGCATGATAGACACTCGAAGCGTACAAAAGTGGTGAGTCCTAACCTTCAAGCTGAACACCAGCACCTTATGAACACGATCGCCCAAATCCGAGGATCAGGAGATATTGCCCCTGCCTACTGCTGGCTAACGGTTTCCACCGTAACAAAGGGTGGTAAGACCTATGAGTACGCCAGATTGGTGATCGAAAAGCCGGGAGGTAAGCCAAAGATCAGTTCGTTGGGGCGGTTGGGAAGTGAGCGGCATCGCCATTGGAAGACGGCGATCGCCCGTCGAGACGCGATCGTTGAGTTAGAGCAACAGTTGAAAATCCTCCAGGGGTTAATGGATCGACAAGTGGCATCTTGGGGAGAAATTGAACCCCTTTTATCAGTTGCAGAGGATTCCTAGCTCTATCACTTTTCCTACCGTTCTACTCCAGCATTTGGCTGGCGGTGCTTCTGCAAATAATCCAGAGCAGTCTGAAATGCTTCTAGATCGCCAGGAAGAACACGAGCATTGGCATGGTCTATGTTCCCGTTGGCATCTACCAGAATAGGCTCAGTGCCACGACGACCATGAGCATAAATCTGCATGGTGTTATCTGCCATGTTGAGAATAATTTTGTACTGCGCCCTACCAATTTCACTTCTCAATGATCGCTGCCCATCTTTCTCGGCTCCTACCTCAGCCACCAGTTGCCGCCCCAACTGGGCAAAGCGGGTGTTGAGATGATGTTGTGGGGTTGGTGTCCCTACGGTTTCAAACTCAATCTGCGGAACATTTGCTGAATGCTCAACTGGGATTTGATGAAATGCGGGCTGGGCTGCTTCTGTCGAGACTGCTTCAGTTTGAGAAACTGTTTCGGGGGCTGGGGCTGCTTGTTTTTGTCTTCGCAGACTCTCCCGTTGAGCAGCGAGTTCTGGATTGAGGGCACGATGCTGGGACATTCGCTCCAGTGCCTCTAACTGTATGTCTGTTGGGCACCGTGCCTTAAACAACCACCCGTTGAGATCGGCAACCCGCATCCAGCAAGAAACATCACCGCCCTTATCCATAAACTTGGCGCTGGGAACACAATTTTCTTGACTGGCTTTGGCGATCGCCTGGTCTACATCCACAGCATTCAACCTCAGCGATCGTGCCGCCTCTCGCACCACTTCCAGAGGAGAACCTGTCATGGGTAGTTGTCGTTCCCGCATCCAGTTCTGCCACCCGATCGCTTCCCTCGCCGTGTGATATAGGGAATATTGCGGGTCTTTGAACACGCTCCCCTTGGTGATGATGTCTTGAACACGGGGAGCTAGCAGATCTTTCAGGTCAATAGTTTTGGATTTTGGACGCGCTGCTGTCATAACGCTGCCTCTGAAGGCTGGAGAATCCCTACCACTGAACCAGGATAGTAATACCCCAGAATTTGAAGGGTTGTCGCCCCTTGGTTCGCAAGGTTCTGTGCTCCAGTTTGGCTCATGCTTTTGCCAATGCCACCATGCGCCGATTGGCTAATGGCATCTGTTGAGGCGTATTGCGACAGGAAAATTTGCCCGCCCTTAACCAGTACCGTGCCACGAGTTGCCTCAACTGCTGCGACCGTAGTGTTTGTTTCCGTTTCCACTCCCCGATAACACTGGTATGCCTCATCATTCCCAATATCCCAGTACAGCCTGATGGGTTGCTTCATCAGAGCGAGAGCATAGGAACGAGCGGCGATCGCCTGGGCTTTGAGAGCCTCTGGTTGCCAATCGGCAGGCATTTCGGCTCCCACCACCCCATACAGGTAGTGTTCCAGATCTACCTCGTTAATGGCATTGATCTGCCCGTCTGCCCAAACCAGCCGAACTCGCCTCCGATACCAATGCCCATCGACCCAGACAAAGCCGTTAGTGCCGGGTAACAGCAATACCCCGTTCGGAAACACTCGATCGCCGATGACTAAGCCATCTGAACTGACGGACACCTGATAGAGTTGAGCATCTGCCAGAGCAGCAACCATTTTTCCATCCGGCATCGCAATTCCTCCTTGATTTGAGACTGCGATCGCCAGTTGAGTTGAGTGACTGGCAACCCTGACGCGAATGGATGGAGATTCAGCTACAGGAATTGCCACTGGGGAGAGAAGAGAGGTTTTGTGTTGAGTAGGGGTTGGGGCAGCAGGTTTTGCTTCTTGAGGTTTCGGTTGATGGATGGTTCTTGAAGGAATTGTCGCTTGGTGAGAGCGAAATACCGAGGGTAGGGACAGGTCTGCTTTTGGTGCAGGCAGGGTAAAGGTCGCCTTTTGAGATGGCATTGCCTCAGCAGCCGGATCAATCTCTCTCAAACTGGTTGCTACACCCGCAATACTCAGCACTCCAATCCCAACCCACTGAATCAGAGGATTGATTGAAAACATAGAGTTTGAATGAAAAAATAGCTGGTTGAAATTCTTTCGCTACCGCCTATTGCCTTGAGTCAGCGCACTGTAGCGGGTTTCATTGGGGAAGGTTAGCGGACGCGAGGCAGCGGGCAAATAGCGAATCGGAGAACGACGGCGGGAGCGATGTGGCTTGAGTAGTGCGATCAGGTGTAATGCGATCGCAAGAGTGCCAAACCCAACAATGCTGATAGAACAAAATTCATTCATGGCTTAAAAGTCATCTAAAACGTGATCCAGATCCACATCGCTCAAACTCTCGCGCATCTGAGCGATCGTTGTTTCAGTGACAGGTAATGCCTGTGGGTAGCTCAGGTTGCTACTTGAAGAGGCAGGCTGTAGAACCTGCGAGTAGGACGGTTGGGGTATTCCTGCCATGAGTTGAGCGGGAGCCATCAAAGGGGTATCCGGGCAAAACCGCAGTTGAAGCTGAAAGGCGCGGTACTGTAAATCCGCGATCGCTGCCTCGACGGTACGCCGAAACGGGGTTGGCTCCAACTGACCTTCAAAGGCTTCAGGCAGGTAGTACGCTTTGAGTGCCCGGAAAATGGCTGTTCTAACTTCTCCCAGTGGTTCCGACTGAAGATATTCCAGTAGCTTCCCTTCAGGAGAATTTTGCGAGGCAGTCAGGCGAAGCCAAACCCGATCATCTCGGCTCATTACGCTACCTCCGCTGCCTGAGCAAACTTCATTGCCAGCCACTTGGCACCCCCAAAGCAATCCGCAAAACGAGCCTGATCCGATTCGGGTTTAACTCCCAGGCTTGTTGCCACCTCCCGCGATAGCTCTGGCATCCAGTTCACCGTTGCTCCTGGTAGGCTGCTCAGAAATGGCTCTAAGTGAGGTCGTAACTCGGTCAGAGCAGTTCCACCACCGACCAGTACCTCATACCGGGGCACATCAAGCGCCGCAAACTTATCACTCAGATGATGCCGAACCTGCTCCCAGTAATAGGCTTCCGCTTTCTGGCGGCGATCGCTCAACTCAAAGACTTTCCCCGGCTGATCCGGAAACGCGACTGTATCCCGCTGATGCAGCAGCGCATCGAGCAAATAGGAGCTTTCGGGTTTACAAATTC
>CAZCPY010000183.1:4437-4904 GCA_964499865.1 uncultured Rhodobacterales bacterium
ATCGACTGCAAGCATTCGAGATATCCCAGCTTGACGGTACTGCTGGGTTCTCCGGTTGGGGGCTTGCCCTGGCGAAAGACGAGAAACGTCAAATCTCGGTAGCCCACCATCACGACCACATACGTTTGGTTTGTTTCCCCGCGCTTGGCTGCCTGAATTTTCCGCCACTGAACCAGCCCTGCTCCTTCCGGTAGCACTTTAATCACCTGGGGCACCAGTTCAACTTCCCGACCCCGATAGATAAAGTGGCGAGATTCTTGAAGGGCACGAGTGACTTCATGCTGATCCGAGAGGTACTCGTCAAACGGCAGGGCGACACCCAGATCGATCGGTAAAGATGACACCTTAAAGCGATGCGCCATTTCTCCGACAACTCCCAAAATCCGCAGGTATGCCAGGGTGCTCTTGCGAAGCATTACCGTTGTTTTATTCGATCTCCCCTCTGCATCTTCTGCCAGGGCATAAGC
>CAZCPY010000184.1:0-4897 GCA_964499865.1 uncultured Rhodobacterales bacterium
GCTACATCCACGACCGCAAGCTGCCCGACAAGGCCATCGACGTGATCGACGAGGCCGGCGCCGCGCAGCACCTGGTGACCGAGAGCAAGCGGCGCAAGACCATCTCGGTCAAGGAGATCGAGGCCGTGGTGGCCAAGATCGCCCGCATCCCGCCCAAGACCGTGTCCAAGGACGATGCCGAGGTGCTGCGCGACCTGGAAAGGACACTGAAACGCGTGGTCTTCGGGCAGGACAAGGCCACCGAAAGCCTGTCCTCGGCAATCAAGCTGGCCCGCGCGGGCCTGCGCGAACCCGAAAAGCCCATCGGCAACTACCTGTTCGCAGGCCCCACCGGCGTCGGCAAGACCGAGGTGGCCAAGCAGCTCGCCTCCACGCTCGGCGTTGAACTGCTGCGCTTCGACATGTCGGAATACATGGAAAAGCACGCCGTCTCGCGCCTGATCGGCGCGCCGCCGGGCTATGTCGGCTTCGACCAGGGCGGGCTGCTGACCGACGGCGTGGACCAGCACCCGCATTGCGTGCTGCTGCTCGACGAGATCGAGAAGGCGCACCCGGATGTCTACAACATCCTTCTGCAGGTGATGGACCACGGCAAGCTGACCGACCACAACGGCCGCCAGGTCGATTTCCGCAACGTGATCCTGATCCTGACCACCAACGCCGGGGCCCAGGAACAGGCCCGCGCCGCCATCGGCTTCGGCCGCGAACGGCGCACGGGCGAGGATACGGCGGCGATCGAAAAGCTGTTCACGCCCGAATTCCGCAACCGTCTGGATGCCGTCATCTCCTTCGCGCCCCTGGCGAAGGAGACGATCATGCAGGTGGTCGAGAAGTTCGTGCTGCAACTCGAGGCGCAGCTGATGGACCGCAACGTGCATATCGAACTCACGCCCGAGGCCGCCGCCTGGCTGGGCGACAAGGGCTATGACGACAAGATGGGCGCGCGGCCTCTTGCGCGGGTCATCCAGGAGCACATCAAGAAGCCGCTCGCCGAAGAGCTGCTGTTCGGCAAGCTGGTCAAGGGCGGCGTGGTGCGCGTGGCGGTCAAGGGCGACGGGATCGACCTGCAGGTGCAGGAACCCGGCAAACCCCGCCTCACCCGCCAGAAACCCCCGCTTCTGACGGCCGAGTGATCCTGTCACAAGGCCGAAGTCCCCCGAACCCCCGGCACCGCAAGGCGCCGGGGGTTTGTCTGTGCGGGACGCCCTGCGTATTCGAGATGCGCATGCGGGCATGGTCGGTTTGCCCTGCATACCGATGGAGCCGCCGATGCCCGCCACTTTCCGCGCCACCGGCTTGTCGCTCGATCGGTCGCTTGTCGAAGAAGCGAAGGCGCACGGCATCAATATCTCCCGTGCGGCCGAGTCAGGGCTTCAGGCGGCTGTCGGGAAGGCCAGGACCGAAGCCTGGCAACGCGAGAACGCTGCCGGGATCGACGCCTGGAACCGTTGCATCGACGCGCACGGGCTGCCGCTCGAATCGTACCGGATGTTCTGAGGAGATGGTGCTCCGGCAGTTCGACGTCTGCCACGTGCCCGACCGATCGCTTGTCGTGCTCCTTCAGTCTGACGTGATCGAAGTGTCGAAGGCACGCGTTGTCGCTCCGCTCATCCGCAGCGACAGGATTGACTCCACGATGCGAGGGTTGAACCCAGAGGTCTGGGTCTCCGAAGCGGCCTATCGGATCGCGCTGCAAGGCCTGTCGGCCGTACGCATCGGCCAACTCGGCGGGCCGGTGACCAACCTCGCGTCTTCCCGCGACGAGATCATCCGTGGCCTCGGCCTGCTTTTCACCGGCGCATGACGCAGCGGAAGAATCCCCCTACACAGGCCCGCGGAAAGATGTTAATAGTATAAACATAACCGCTGGAGGTCCCCATGCCCCCCATCGACCGCCGCAGCTTCCACAAGGGCCTGGCCGCCACGGCGCTGGCCGCGGCCCTGCCGGCCGCGGCAAGGGCCGAATACCGCGGGCCCAATGTCATCCTCGTCCGCTTCGGCGGCGGCGTGCGGCGGGCCGAGACGATCCGGGCGGGCACGACCTACGCCCCTTTCCTCGTCGACGACCTGATCCCCCGCGCGGCCTTTGTCCCCGACATGCGCATCGCCCAGCTTGACGGGGTGGAGACCAGCCATGCCGAGGGCACGCTGAACCTCTTGACCGGGCGCTACCTCGCTTATCGCGACGCGGGGTCGGAATTCCTGAACGACCGGCTGGAGCCGACCGAGCCCACGCTGTTCGAATACCTGCGCGACGCCTTCGCCGTCCCCGTGCACCAGGCGCTGCTGGTCAACGGCGAGGACCGTCCGCAGGAGGAATTCTTCACCTACGGCACGCAAAGCCACTCCGGCCTGTCGGTGCGGGCCGAGATGCTCAGCCTGTTCCGCTTCAAGCTCTACAAGACCGCGCGGATCCTGGCCGAGGGCGGCCCGGAGGAGGTGATCGCCAGGGCCGCCGCCGACCGCGCTGCCCTGCTGGCGCAGGACCCCCGTGCGAGGGCGGATGCGCAGTCGCCCGAAGTCACCGCCTTCTGGCAGAGATGGCGCGGGCGCTACGGGGACGAGGGTTTCCGCAACGCCCGCGGCGACCGGCTGCTGACGGCGCTGGCGCTCGGGGCGATGCAGGACCTGCAACCGCGGCTGATGATGGTGAACTACCAGGACCCCGACTACGTGCACTGGGGCAACCCCAGCCACTATACCCGCGCCATCGCCATCATCGACGACGGCCTGCGCCAGATCGTGCAGGCGGTCGAGGCCGATCCCTTCTACCGCGGCAATACCGTGGTGGTGGTGACACCCGACTGCGGACGCGATGCCAACCCGCTGATGCGCGTGCCCTTCCAGCACCATTTCAACACCGCCGCGGCGCACGAGACCTGGGCCGTGCTCTGGGGGCCCGGCGTGGCGCGGGGGGCGGTGGTCGACCGGGCGGTCGACCAGTCGGCGGTCGCCCCCACCATTGCCGCGCTGATGGGCTTTCGCGCGGCGCGCGCGGAAGGCGACGCGCTGGCCTCGGTGCTGGCATGACCGCGCTTGCCGCCGCGCCGTCCCGCGCCCTGCGCCTGCTGCGCCGGCTGGCCGACCTCGCCATCGGCGGGGTTCTCTGCGCCACGCCGGTGACGGCGGTGCTGGCGCTTGGCTGGATCACGCGGGCGACCGCCGCCGCCGCCCGCGGGGCGCCGCGGCCGGGCTGGGTGCTGGGGCCGCGTGGGGCGGGCCTGGCGGGGCGCCTTCTGGGGGGCCTTGCAGGCAACATCCGCGACGGTGTCGTGGCGCTGGCGGGGCTGTCGCTGTGGACGCTGCCCTTCGGCCTGGTCTGGCTCGGGGCCTGGTGGGCGGGCTGGGAAAACTCGTTCAACAAGGGCTACGAACAGGCCTTCGTCGGACCGCTGGTGTTCCTCGCGGGCCTTCTGGTCGCGCTGCCCGCGCTGACGCTGCTGCCCATGGCCGCGGCGCATGGCGCGGCCGAAGGGCGCCTGTCGGCCTATGCCGAACTGCGCACCGTCCTGCGGCGCGCGCGCATCGCGGGCTGGCGCGGTCTGGCGCTGGCGCTGCTGACGCTGGCCGCGGCGGTGCCGCTGTTCGGCTACACCGCGCTGCCGGTGTTCGTGGAGGCGCTGGTGCCGGGCTTTGCGACGCTCGACCCGGCGGATCAGCAGGGCATCGCCGACCTTGGCCGCCTGGCCGCCGCCGCCTGGAGCTTTGCCGCGCTCTGGGCGCTGCGCAGCCTGGCCATGCGGCTTTACCTGCGCCCGGGGCCGCCGCCGCTGCTGTCCTTCGGCTGGCTCGCGGCGCAGGCGCTGGTCTGGCTGGGGCTGTTCGTCCTCATCCTGGTGGGCCAGTTCCTGAACTTCGCCCCGGAGCGATGGCTGACGCATCCGTTCACGCTTCTGCCCTGGCCGGGCTAGCGTTCGGTCAGCTTCAGCTCGATCCGCCGGTTCTGCGCCCGCGCTTCGGGACTGTCGCCGAGGGCGACGGGCTGCCATTCGCCGAAGCCCGTCGCGGCCAGCCGTTCGGGGGGAAAGCCAAGCTCGTCCTGCATGTAGCGCACCACCGACAGCGCGCGGGCCTGGCTGAGTTCCCAGTTGTCGGCGAATTCGCCCAGGCCCGACAGCGGCACGTTGTCGGTATGGCCGTCCACGCGGACGATCCAGTCGATGCCGGGCGGGATCTCGGCGGCGATCTCGCGCAGGGTCTGTGTCACGCCCGCGATCTGCACCAGGCCTTCGGGGGCGAGGTCCGCCGCACCGGGTTCGAACAGCACCTCGGAGGAAAACACGAAGCGGTCGCCGACCACGCGCACGCCGTCGCGGCCTGCCAGCACGGTTGACAGCTGGCCGAAGAATTCCGACCGGAACCGTTCGAGGTCCAGCTTCTCCGCCTCCAGCCGCGCGCGTTCGGCGGCCTCCATGTCGGCGCGCTGCTTCTGCTCCGCCGCGGCGCGGGCAAGGGCCGCGTTGAGGTCGGCGCCCAGCGTCTCGATCTGCACGCGCGCCGCCGCATCCCGCGCGCCCGCCTCATCCAGCAGGGCCTGCAACGACCCCAGTTGCTTGCGCAGCGCGGCGATCTGCTGGTTCAGCAGCGCCATGTCGCGGGCGGCGGCCTGCAGTTCGGCGTTGCGCCCGGCCAGCACCTTCTGCGCCGCCTCCAGCAGCCCGGCCTTGATGTTGGCCTGGCCCTGCGCCTGCCGGCCCGCGGCGTCCGCGGCGGCCAGCAGCGTCAGCGTCTCCTCGGCCTTGCGGCGCTGCTCCTCCAGCGCCAGCGTCATCGCGGTCAGTTCCGTCTGTGACGCCTGAAGCCGCGCCCGCAGCGCCTCGGCGGCGGCGAGGTCGGCCAGCCGCTGGCGTTCGCCCTCGGTCAAGGCCTCGGTCGCCCCCGCCAGCCGCGCGCGCAG
>CAZCPY010000185.1:0-4885 GCA_964499865.1 uncultured Rhodobacterales bacterium
AGGGAAGCGGCCCCTTCGGCCGCTGACCGACAGGAAAGGAATGTGCCGAAGGCACTCATTCTGCTTCAGGCGCCGGGGGCGGGCCGGAGCCCGGTCGGCGTCCCGGTCCCACCGGGCGCGTGTCGACCGACTGGTCCGACCGACCCGCCCCCGAGTGGCGCAGCACGCCCTGCACCGGGGCCACGTCGTCATAGTCGCGGCCGCAGGCCACGACGATATGCCCTTCGCCCGCCGGGCAGTCGTTCGTGGGATCGACCTCGACCCAGCCCATCCGGGCGCCGCACCAGGCGCGCACCCAGGCGTGCATCGCGTCCGCCCCCTCCAGCCGCCGCCCGCCCGGCGGCGGGGTGGTGCGCAGGAAGCCCGAGACATAGGCCGCAGGCACGCCCAGCCCGCGCAGGCCCGCGATCATCACATGGGCGAAGTCCTGGCAGACCCCGCGCGCCTGGCGGAAGGCGGCCAGCGGCGGCGTGTCCACCGTGGTCGCCTCGGCATCGAAGGCCATGCGCTCGTGCAGGGCACGGGTCAGCGCATCGACCGCCATCCGCACGGTCGCTGCACCTGCCGTCGCGGCACGGGCAAAGGCGGTGATCTCGGGCGACAGCGCCACCCGCGGCGACGGGCCGAGGAAATGGTGCGGCGCCGCGGGCGCAAGCGAGGCCACCGCCTCGATCTCGCGCGCCAGCCCCGCGACCGGGGGCGACAGGTCCAGCGCCTCGGGGTCGGCCAGCCGTTCCACCCGCGCGCGCAGCACGAAGTCGGTGGCGGGCGCCGGCTTGCGGAAGACCATCTCGGCCACTGCATTGCCCCAGAAATCGCGCCGGTCGGCGCGTTCCTGCGGCGCCGGGCGGGCCGAGACCTCGGCGGCGATCACGCGCTGGCGGCCGGGGATGTCGGCGGGGTGCAGCCGCAGCAGGTTGCGCCCGGCTGCGGTTGGCGGGTCGTAGGCATAGCCGATCCGCGCGGTCAGGTCGTAGATCACCGCCGCCTCACGGGAAGAACCGGTGCGACAGCAGGTCGGACAGCCCGCCGAGGCGCGCCGAGACCTCGCCCAGCATCGCGGCCGTCACCTCGCGCGGATGGGCCACGGCCAGATCGGTGTGCAGGGTCAGGATGGCGCGGGACAGGTCGCCCATCGGGCCGTCGCGCCCGGCCTCTCCCGGCAGGCGGGCGATCTGGTCACGCAGGTCGGTCAACTGGTACAGGATCGCGCGCGGGTTGTCGTCGTCCAGCGCCAAGAGGTCGATCACGCTGTCGCGCCCGATGCCGACCGGAAAGCGGCGGCGGTGGGTCATGATGCTGTCGCCGAATTCGATGGCAAGGTCGAGGCTGCCCTCGGGCGCCCCCGGTGCGGCGAGGCGCGCCAGCGCCCCCGCCATCGCATCGGCCCGTTCCAGCGCCCGGCCCATGGTCAGGAAGCGCCAGCCGACGGACCGGTACATGTTCTCGTGCACCAGCCCCGCCAGCCCGGCGATCCGGCGCAGCAGCGCCGAGAAGCCGCGCGCCGCGTCGTCGCCGGGTCTGACCGTGCCGCCCATGCGGTGCGCCAGCGCCGCCAGCCGGTTCAGCGCCTGCCAGCCGTCACCCGAAAAGCGGTCGCGCAGGCGCCCGGCGCAGGACCGCGCGCGGTCCAGCCGGTCGGCGATGGCGGGCGCGGGCGCCTCGGCGTCGATGCCCTGATCGTCCAGGTGGGCGGCCAGCGCCTCGAGCAGCGGCGAGGGTCCGCTTTCGGCCAGCCGCCGGTGCCAGGCGCGCGCGAGCCGTGTCGCGGTTTCCGCGCGTTCGACATAGCGGCCAAGCCAGAACAGGTTGTCTGCCGCCCGCGCGGGCAGCGAGGAGCGGAAGGGCCGGGCGATCCCGGGTTCCACCATCGAATGCGCGGGGACGGCTGTGTCCGACACCACCCAGACATCGGCCACCGACCCGCCCGCCTGCATCGCCACGGCGCTGGCGTCGGCGCTGCGGCCGATGCGGGCGTAGCCGCCCTTCATCACCGCCCAGCCCTGCGGCGTGCGGGCGAGGAACACGCGCAGGCTCATCGGCCGGGGTTCCAGCCCGCCCGGGCCCCAGACCGGCGCGGTGGACAGCCGCACGCGTTCCTGCGCCACCAGCGCCGCGGGGTCATGCGCGATCCAGTCGCGGATGGCGGGGTCGGCGTCGCCGGGCAGGTCGGGGTGGGGGGCGGCGAAGGGCAGGCGGCCTTCCAGCGCGGGGCCCACGACCATGCGGTCCAGATGCGCCTCGGCGTGCGCGCGCTCGGCCGCCTGGCCGCACCACCAGGTGGCGATGTTGGGCATGAGCAGGCGCTCGCCCAGCACCACGGGGGCGAGGCGCGGCAGGAAGGCCAGGAAGGCGCGGGTTTCCAGCAGGCCCGAGCCCGGGAAGTTGACCGCCGTCAACTGCCCCGCGCGCAGCGCCGCCACCAGCCCCGGCGTGCCGATGGCGGAGCGGGGGTCAAGCTCCATCGGGTCGCAGTAGGCGCCGTCGATGCGGCGCCAGAGCACGTCGACGGCGCGCAACCCTTCCACCGTGCGGACCATGGCGCGGCCGTCCTGCACCGTGAGGTCTTCGCCCTCGAGCAGGGTGAAGCCGAGGTAGCGGGCGATGTAGGCGTGTTCGAAATAGGTGTCGTTCAGGGGCCCCGGGGTCAGGATCGCGGGGCGGGTGTCGCGGTGGCTGCGGCCTTCGTCCAGCGCATCGCGGAAGCGGCGGAAGAAGTCGGCCAGGCGGTGGACATGGCTGGCCTGGAACACCTCGGGGAAGGCGCGGCTGGTGGCCACGCGGTTTTCCAGCGCAAAGCCCGCGCCCGAAGGCGCCTGCGTTCGGTCGTTCAGCACGAACCAGCTGCCGTCGGGGTTGCGGGCGATGTCGAAGGCGATGAAGTGCAGGAAATGCCCGTCGCGCGGCCGGATGCCGACCAGCGGGCGCAGCCATTCGGCATTGCGCGCCACCACCTGCGCAGGCAGGTGGCCGTCGGCGACCAGCCGTCCCTCGCCGTAGAGGTCGGCCAGCACCGCCTCCAGCAGGTCGGCGCGCTGCGACAGGCCCGCCTCGATGTCCGCCCAGTCGCGGTCGGAAACCAGCACGGGCAGCGGCGACAGCGGCCAGTCGCGTTCGGCATCCGCGCCTTCGCCTTCGCCATACTGGCGGAAGAACACGCCCGCGTCGCGCAGGTACTGCGCAGCGCGGGCAAAGCGGGCGGCGCGGTCGCCGTCGGGCAGGGACGCCAGCGCGTCGAGGAAGGGGCCCCAGACCGGGCGCATCCGGCCGTCGGCGTCCAGCACCTCGTCGGCCGCACCCGGCAGCGGGCGGTAGCCCGCGAGCAGGCGCGCCGCGCCGCCAGCCTTGCCGGACTTGGGGACGGCGGTCACCACGGGGTCGCCCGCCGTGCCGGGTCGATGCGCCGGGCCTTTGGCGCTTCCCTCCCCCCTCGTGGGGGAGGGAGAGGGTGGGGGGGTGCCCCGGCCGATCCCGGGCGCCCCCCTCCCCCCTCCCCTCCCCACGAGGGGGAGGGGGGGCGCCCGGGGTCAAGGCGTCGGTCCATCGCCACGGGCTAAAGCCCCGCCGGACGGCGCAGGTCCAGCGTCATCGGAAACTCGGGATGCGGCGCCTCGCGAAGGGGGGCATAGGCGGCGGGGGTGTGGCCCCGGGGTTCGAAGCGGGCCAGGCGGCGCGCCTCGGCCTCGTTGCCGTTGACCGGGAAGGTGTCGTAGCTGCGCCCGCCGGGGTGGGCGACATGGTAGGTGCAGCCCGCCAGCGCCCGGCCCGACCAGGTGTCGTAGATGTCGAAGACCAGCGGCGCGTGCGGCGCGATCGTCGGGTGCAGGGCCGAGGCGGGCTGCCAGGCCTTGTAGCGCACCCCGGCCACCGCCTGCCCGTTGCCGGAGGGCTGAAGGGGCAGGGTGCGGCGGTTGCAGGTGACGGTGTAGCGCGCGGGGTCGGGCGCCGTCAGCTTGACCTGAAGGCGTTCGGTGGAACTGTCGGTGTAGCGCACCGTCCCGCCGATGGCGCCGGTTTCGCCCAGCACATGCCAGGGCTCCAGCGCCATGCGCAGCTCCAGTTGCGCGCCTTCGGCCTGCACCTCGCCACAGAAGGGGAAACGGAATTCGGCCAGCGCCTCGAACCACTCGGGGCTAAGGTCGAAGCCATGCGCCCGCAGGTCGGCCAGCACGTCGAGGAAATCGGCCCAGACGTGGTGCTGCAGCATGAAGCGGTCATGCAGCGCGGTGCCCCAGCGGGTCAGGGGTCCGGAGGTGGGCGCGGCCCAGAACCGCGCGATCAGCGCGCGGATCAGAAGCTGCTGCGCCAGGCTCATCCGCGGGTTGGGCGGCATCTCGAAGCCGCGGAACTCCACCAGCCCCAGCCGCCCGGTGGGGCCGTCGGGGGAATAGAGCTTGTCGATGCAGATCTCGGCGCGGTGGGTGTTGCCGGTGACATCGGTCAGGATGTTGCGCAGCAGGCGGTCCACCGTCCAGGGAAAGACCTGCCCCACGTTTCCATTTTGGGGCGGGGCGATCTGCGCCAGCGCGATTTCGGCCTCGTAGAGCGAATCGTGACGGGCCTCGTCGATCCGGGGGGCCTGCGAGGTCGGGCCGATGAACAGCCCGGCGAAGAGGAAGGACAGCGACGGGTGCCGGTTCCAGTGCAGGATCAGGGACTTGAGCAGGTCCGGCCGCCGCAGGAAGGGGCTGTCATTCGGCGTGGCGCCGCCCACGACGACGTGGTTGCCCCCGCCGGTGCCGGTGTGGCGGCCGTCGATCATGAACTTGTCGGCGCCCAGGCGGCACTGACGTGCCTCCTCGTAGATCGCCTCGGTGGTCGCCACGCAGTCGTCCCAGCTGTGGGCGGGGTGGATGTTCACCTCGATCACGCCGGGATCGGGGGC
>CAZCPY010000186.1:0-4869 GCA_964499865.1 uncultured Rhodobacterales bacterium
CGGCGACACCGGCCCCCGCCCCGCCACCGCCGCCGGTCACGGTGACGGTGCAGCCAGGCTTCACGCTCTGGGGCATCGCCCAGGGGCAGTGGGGGGACGGGATCCTCTATGTGCAGGTCTTCGAGCAGAACCGCGACAAGATCCGCGACCCCGACCTGATCTATCCGGGTCAGGTCTTCACGATGCCGGATCTGGAATGACCGCGGGCTCTGCCGCGGCCTGACCGCGACGGCAGCAGGCCATCACCGCGGGATGGTCGAGGCAGCAGTCGTTCAGAAGGAAGGCCATCGTCCGCCCCAGTCCCTGCGCGTCGATGGCATAGATCACCCGGCGCCCCTGCGGCTGCGCGGTCAGCAGCCCCGCGCCTTCCATCTGCGCCAGATGGAACGACAGCCGCGACGCCGACAGGCCGAGCGCCCGCGCGATCTCGCCCGCCGCCATCCCCGCGGCCCCGGCAGGCACCAGCAGCCGCAGGATGTCCAGCCGGTCGCCGTGCGACAGGGCGGACAGCGCGGCCAGGGCTTGTGCCTTCTGCATCGTTCAACTACTCATGAAACGTTGAAACGTTGATACCGGCGCCGGCCTGTGAAATCAAGCGCGCCAGTCCAGCCTTGCGAAAGCCAGACCCGATGCGCCGCACCACCTCGACCGCCACCTCCTCCGACACGGCGAGCGGGTCGTCCTCGGGCTGGCACACGATCCGGCGTGTGGGCCCCTACCTCTGGCCGCCGGGCGAGGCCTGGGTCAAGCGGCGGGTGGTGCTGTCGCTTCTGCTGTTGATGGCGGCCAAGGTCGTCTCGGTCACCACGCCCTTCATCTACAAGCAGGCGGTCGATGCGCTGGCGGGTCCGGCGCCGGATGCGGGCACGGTTCTGGCGCTTGGCGCGGTCGGGCTGACGGTGGCCTATGGCCTCGCGCGTCTGGGCGCGGTGGCCTTCGGCGAGTTGCGCGACGCGGTCTTTGTCCGCGTGGGCCAGCGGGCGCTGCGCAAGCTGGCGCTGGAGACCTTCACCCATATCCACGCGCTGTCGCTGCGCTATCACATCACCCGCAAGACCGGGGGGTTGAGCCGGATCATCGAACGCGGCGTCAAGGGCGTCGATTTCCTCCTGCGCTTCATGCTCCTGTCCATCGGCCCGCTGATCCTGGAACTTACCATGGTCGCGGTGATCTTCGCCGTCCTCTTCGGGCCCGCCTATTCCGTCGCGGTGGTGGTGACGATCACGCTCTACGTCGCCTTCACCTTCCGCGTCACCGAATGGCGCGTGAAGATCCGCCGCGAGATGAACGACCAGGACACCGACGCCAACCAGAAGGCGATCGACAGCCTGCTGAACTTTGAAACCGTCAAGTATTTCAACGCCGAAGGCTGGGAGGCCGCGCGCTACGACCGGGCCATGGCGCGCTACGAGACGGCGGCGGTGAAGACCGGGCTGTCGCTGAGCTTCCTGAACCTCGGGCAGTCCTTCCTGATCACATGCGGCCTGGTGATCGTGATGGTGATGGCGGCGCGCGGGGTGGCGGCGGGGCGGCTTACGGTGGGCGATTTCGTCATGGTCAACGCCTACATGATCCAGATCACGCTGCCGCTGAACTTCCTCGGCACCGTCTACCGGGAAATCCGCCAGGCGCTGGTCGACATGGGCGAGATGTTCGGCCTGCTGGGCCAGCCGCCCGAGGTGACCGACCGTCCCGGCGCGCCTGCCCTGCGCGTCACGGGGGGCGAGATCACCTTCGACCGGGTGCGCTTTGCCTACGACCCGGAGCGCGTGATCCTGCACGAGTTGTCCTTGAACGTCGGCCCCGGGCAGCGGGTGGCGCTGGTCGGGCCCTCGGGGTCGGGCAAGTCGACCGTCGGGAGGCTGCTGTTCCGCTTCTACGACGTCTCGGGCGGGGCGATCCGCATCGACGGGCAGGACCTGCGGGCGGTGACGCAGGCGTCGCTGCATGCGCAGATCGGCGTTGTGCCGCAGGACACGGTGCTGTTCAACGACACGATCTACTACAACATCGCCTACGGCCGCCCCGATGCCACGCGCGAGGAGGTCGAGGCCGCCGCCCGGGCCGCCCGCATCCACGATTTCGTGTCGCGCCTGCCGCAGGGCTATGAGACGACCGTGGGCGAACGGGGCCTCAAGCTGTCGGGCGGCGAAAAGCAGCGCGTGGGCATCGCCCGGACGCTTCTGAAGAACCCGCCGATCCTGATCCTGGACGAGGCGACCTCGGCGCTGGATACCCAGACCGAACGCGACATCCAGGAAAGCCTGGCCGCGATGGGGCAGGGCCGCACCGTCATCACCATCGCGCACCGGCTGTCGACCATCGCGGATGCCGACCTGATCGTGGTGCTGGAGGCCGGCCGGATCGTGGAGCAGGGCCGCCACGAGGACCTGCTGGCCGCGGGCGGCCGCTATGCCGCGATGTGGGCGCGGCAGAGCGACGAGGAGAGCGACGAGGTGAGCGACGGGGAGATCGACGGACAGGACGCCCCTGACCTGCCGCGGCTGTCGGCGGTCGGGAACTGAGGCCGGGGGCTTCTGCGGGACCGCGCTTGCAGGAAACCCCGTCCCGGGCCTGACCCGGGACCTTCCCTTCCGCCGTTGCGCCGCTGGCGCGCGGGGTCCCGGGTCGGGCCCGGGACGGGGTCTTTCTACCCCCGCAGGCGCCGCAGCAGGTCGGCGGTGGCCTCTCCCGTGACGGGCAGGCCGTTCCGCGCCTCCCAGCCCTCGATGGCGGCGCGGGTGCGGGCGCCGATGACGCCGTCGGTGCCGCCTGTGTCGAAGCCCGCGGCGGTCAGCAGGCGCTGCAGGTCCACGCGGTCGGCCCTGGTCAGGCCCTGCGCGTCGGGCGGAAAGGCGGCCCGGATCGGCCCGCCGCCGATCAGGCGGTCGGACAGGTGGCCCACGCCGATGGCGTAGCTCTGGGCGTTGTTGTAGCGCAGGATGGCGTTGAAATTGCGGGTGACCAGGAACTGCGGCCCGGCGCCGCCCGGCTGGATGAGGCTCGCCGAGCCGAAGGACGGCAGGGGCCCGCCGCCTGCCCGCGTCACCCCGCGCGCCGCCCAGCCCTGCGACGAGGTCGCGCCACCCCCGGCCGCGCCCTGCACCTCGATCCCCCAGGGTTCGCCCCGCTGCCAGCCGGCGCCGCGCAGGTAGGCGGCGGTCGAGGCCAGCGCGTCGGTCGGGTCGTCCGACCAGATGTCGCGCCGCCCGTCGCCGGTGAAGTCGACGGCGATGGCAAGGTACGAAGTCGGGATGAACTGCGTATGCCCCATGGCGCCCGCCCAGCTTCCGGTCATCCGGTCGGGGGTGATGTCGCCGTTCTGCAGGATGCGCAGCGCGGCGATCAGCTGGCCTTCGAAGAACTCCGCCCGCCGTCCGTCGTAGGCCAGCGTGGCCAGCGCCGAGATCACCGGCACGTTGCCGCGCCTTTCGCCGAAGAAGCTTTCCAGCCCCCAGACGGCGCCGACGACCTGCGGCTCGACCCCGTAGCGCGCCTCGATGGCCGACAGCGCCGGCCCCATCCGCACCAGCGCCGCGCGGCCCTTGGCCACGCGCTCGTCGGAGGCGGCGATGGACAGGTAGTCCTCCAGCGAGCGGCGGAATTCGGTCTGGTTGCGGTCGCGCGCGATCACGCCGGGGATGAAGCCCGCGTTGCGGAAGGCGGCCGAAAGGGTGGCTTCCGGGATGCCGCGGGCGCTCGCACGGTCGCGGAAGGACGCGACCCAGGCGTCGAAGCCCGCGTTTGGGGCGAAGGGCAGCACGTCCTCGGCCGGGCGCGGCGCATAGCCGCCGCCGCCGGGCGCGCCGCCCGCGCAGGCCGAAAGCCCGCCTGCCAGAAGCCCCAGGGTCACCGCCCGCCGTGTCGCCATCGTCCCTGCCCCCGTTCCTGCGCCGTTCATGCCGCCGTTGCCGCGCGCTTGGGCGGGAAGCCTAACCCAAGGCGCCGCAGGGCGAAAGCGCTGCGGAAGGCCCGCATCGGCGGTTGACCGCGGGCGCGGGGTGGCCCAACATCCGGTGGACGCCGCGGCCCGGGCCCGCTATCCAGCGCGTGGCCTGCAAAGCTGTCGTGGGACCGGTTGGGGGACCGTCCAGATGTGGATCGCCGGATGCCGGGCGCTTGCCGCCTTTTCTGCCGCGCTGGCCCTGACTGTGGCTCCCTTGTGGCTCGCCACCATGGTCAGCACGCTTTGACATGAATGTTGGCAACATTGCATTTTTCTGGAAGGAGCGGCTCACGGCGCTTCGCAACCCGGTTTCGGGCGGCTTGAAACAGCCTTCAAGCGCTGTCTGAAGGGCCACTTGACTGGGCATTGCGCCGCGCTCGGTATTCGGCGGCGCGGTCGCGGTGGCGGTCGAGTTCGCGACGCAGAGTGCGCTCCGATGGGAGAGGTCCCCAGCCTTCGGCGCAGGCGCGCGCCGTCACCTCACGGTAGCCCTCAGTGATGGGGATACCTTTGCGGCGCAGATCAACTAACAGGCGCACCGCCTCTGGATGGCAAACCGCTCGCCGGTAATCACGGTTTGACTCAACCTTGCGGGCCAGCGCCAAGGCCCAGTCGGTGCGCGGCAGAAAGTCAGTCAGCTTCCGGCAGAGGAAGAGAGTTCGGACACCTATCCCGGTGGCCTCGGCAATTGTCTCGACAGCCCTTCTGACCCCTACGCCTCCTTCTATCAGCGCCTCTATTTGCAACAGGGCGTCGACCTTCGCTGATGGGGTTTCGTGCGTCCGACGGCGCGACATCAAGTGCCTCTCGTGCTCTATGGGAAATCGGTTCCGCCACCGCCGCGCGGCGGTGGCGGATGACGCTCGGTCCTAGGTGTGAGTTCTCATCAGGTTGTTCACCCTTGTGAGGGGTGGCAGGCCGTT
>CAZCPY010000187.1:0-4834 GCA_964499865.1 uncultured Rhodobacterales bacterium
CCATCGAGCCGCGGATCCTGCAATCGGCCTGGTTCCGGCCCCACAACGTCAGCGAGGAGCTGCCGGGTCTTTACCTCGTGGGGGCGGGCACGCATCCGGGGGCGGGGGTGCCGGGGGTCGTGGCCTCGGCCGAGGTGCTGGGCAAGCTGGTGCCCGACGCGGCCCCGCGGCAGGAACGGGCCACGACGCGGCTGGCGGCGGAATGACGGCGGCGGCCCCCTCTCCCCATCCCTCCCCCGCGAGGGGGGAAGGCGGCGCCTGGCCGGGGCGCGGGTCGCAGGCCGAGGCCGAGGCCGCGTCCGACCGGGCCGCGGCGCGGGATGCGATCCGCACGGGGTCCTTGTCCTTCCACGCCGCATCACGCCTGCTGCCCGGCCGGGTGCGGGAGCCTGCGCTGGCGCTGTATGCGTTTTGCCGGGTGGCCGACGACGCGGTGGACGACTGTGCCGAAGGCGGCGCCGACAAGGCGGCGGCCGTCCTGCGCCTGGGCGACCGGCTGGAGTCGATCTATGCCGGGCGCCCCTGGAACGCGCCCGCCGACCGGGCTTTCGCCGATGTCGTGGCCCGTTTCGAGATGCCGCGCGCGCTGCCCGAGGCCCTGCTGGAGGGTTTCGCCTGGGATGCCACGGGGCGCCGCTATGCCACGCTGTCCGACCTGCGGGCCTATGCCGCGCGGGTGGCGGCGGCGGTGGGCGCGATGATGTGCGTGCTGATGGGCGTGCGCGATGCCGATGCGCTGGCGCGGGCCTGCGACCTGGGCCTGGCGATGCAGCTGACCAACATCGCCCGCGACCTGGGCGAGGACGCGCGGGCGGGGCGCCTCTACCTGCCGCAGGACTGGCTGGACGGGGCGGGGATCGACGCGCAGGCCTTCCTGGCCGACCCCCGGCCGACGCCCGCGCTCGGGGGCCTTGCCGCGCGGCTGCTGGCCGAGGCGGACCGGCTTTACCGCGCGTCCGAGCCCGGCATCGCCCGGCTGCCCGCCGACTGCCGCCCCGGCATCTGGGCGGCGCGGCTGGTCTATGACGCGATCGGTGGGGCGGTCGCGGCCAACGGGCATGACAGCATCACCCGCCGCGCCCGCACCACGCGCGGGCAGAAGCTCAGGCTGCTGGCGCTGGCGGGGCTTCGCGCCGCGGGGTCGTCGGTGCTGCCGCTGGCGCCCGGCCTGCATGCCCCGCCTGCCGCCGAGACGGCGTTCCTCGTCACCGCCGCGGCCCGGGCCGCGCGGGCGCCGGGGCGGTCGGACGCGGTGTTGTCGATCCTGGCGCAGCTGCGCGCGCAGGATCAGGCGCGCCGCGGCGGGGCGGCCGGGCAGGGCACCTGACCGGCCTTTGCCCGCGCCGTCCGTTGCGCTAGTTCACCCTCGGTCATCTGGAGAATCCGCGATGGACTGGGGCTTGTTCCTGACCTTCCTTCTGGCCAGCGGCGCCGCCGCCGCGACGGGCGCGATGTTCGAGCCCGGCGACTGGTACCGCCGCCTGAACAAGCCCTCCTGGACCCCGCCCGACTGGGCCTTTCCGGTGGCCTGGACGGCGTTCTACCTGCTGATGAGCCTTGCCGCGATGCGGGTGGCGCAGCTTCCTGGGTCGGGGCAGGCGCTGGCCTTCTGGGCGGCGCAGATCGCCTTCAACACGCTGTGGACGCCGGTGTTCTTCGGGCTTTACCGGATGCGCGCGGCGCTGGTGGTGATGGCGGGCCTCTGGCTGACGGTGGCGATGGCGACCTGGAGCTTTCTGGGCCTCGATCTCTGGGCGGGCCTGATGATGGTGCCCTACCTTGCCTGGGTGACGGTGGCGGGCGCGCTCAACTGGTCGGTCTGGCGGCTGAACCCCGGCGTGACGCCGCCTGCGCGCACCTGATCTCAAGGCGCCGCCGGAAAGCTCCAGCCCGCCCGCCGCGGCACGCGCAGCGCGATCATCGGCTTGAGCCAGGGCCGGGCAAAGCGGGTGAGGTCCAGCGCCTCGTGCACGCCGACCGAGGGTTCGCCCCAGAGTTGCGTCTCCACCAGCGACCGGCTGTAGAAGGGCGCGTCCAGCATCGCCATGCGCTGCCGCGGGGTGACGCCCGGGTCGGCGCGCGTCTCGCGCCGCAGGGCCCAGAGCGTGCGGCGGAAGGGCGTCAGCGGCGGCGCCTCGACCTGCCTTACGCTTCCGTCAGGCGCCACCCGCAGGGCAAGGCCCAGCCGCGTGCCGTCCAGCCCCTCGGCATCGTAGAGGCAGGCCGCCCCTTCCCGCAGCGGAAATCTGCCCCAGGACCAGCGCGTGAAATCGGCCTCCAGCGCGCGGGTGCCGAAGTTCGCGTCCAGATAGCCGTGCCCCTGCCACCGGTGGCCCTGCGTCAGGTCGACCTCGATCCGCGCCACCGGGGCAAAGGGGCGCCAGAGGTGGCGGCCGGCGGGGTCCAGCGCGACCTCGACCCCCGTGACCGCCTGCGGTGTCAAGGTGATGCGCCCGCGCACCGGGGTCACCAGCGGCGGAGCGCCCCATTCGTCGATGTCGACGATCAGCTGCGTGCCGGTCCAGCGCATCCGGCTGGGCCCCACCGTCAGCGCTTCGGCGGTCTGGCGCAGCGCCGCGCGGCCGCGGTCGGTCATCGTGAACCGCCCGCCGGGGCCGTAGGTCGCCACGTTGATGCAGCAGTGGTCGGCGGGGTCGCGCCGGCCCGACCAGCGGTACCAGGGCGAGAAGACCGAGCCGATGAAGCCGATCACCGAGACGGCGCGGGTCCCGTCGTCCGAGACGCCGTCGAGATACCACCAGGCATAGCCGTCCGGCCCGACGGCCGCGTCGAAGCGCGGGCCTGCATGATCGCCGCGGCCGCGTGCAGGCCGGACCGCGCCGCCATCGGCACCCCCGCACCCGGATGCGCCCCGCCCCCCGCCAGCCACAGGCCCGGCAGCGCCGTCTTCGCCCCCGGCCTGCGGAAGGTCGCCGCCAGCCCCGCGGGTGACCGCCCGTAGATCGCCCCCGCCGACCCCGGGAACAGCGCCGCGAAGGTCGCCGGTGTGGCCATCGTCTGCGGCCCCGGTTCGGGGTCGAAGGTCAGGCCCATGGCCGCCAGCGACCGCAGCATCATCGCGTGGCATCGCGCATCCTCCCTTGGATCCTGTGTGCCGCTCACGGGCGGGGCGTTCTGGATGATCTCGAACCGCTCCGGGCCCTGCGGCGCCTCTGGCCCGCCGCGGTCCAGTGCGCAGACGTAGTGGCTGGCGGCCTGCGGGGCGAGGCCGCGGGCGAGCGGGGCGAATTCGTCCCTCGCGTCGGCGGTGAAAAAGACGTTGTGGTGCAGAAGGTCCGTCCGCGAGGGCCGGGCGGCAAAGGACCAGACGCGCGCCGACAGGCTGCGGGGATCGGTCGCTGCGGCGGGGACGGCGCGCACGGCCTCCGGCCCCAGCAGACCGCCCCGCAGCGCCGCGGGGTCGCCCGCGTGCAGGACATCGGACGCGGCCAGCCGGGTGCCGTCCGACAGGACCAGCCCCCGGACGCGGCCCTGCGCGACCTCCAGCCGGTCCGCCCGCACCCCCAGCCGCAGCGTGGCGCCGCGCGCCTGCGCGAGGTCGGCCAGCGCCAGCGCCAGCCGGTGCAGGCCACCCTCGACCACCCAGACGCCCTGCGCCTCGGCCTGCCAGATCAGCGCCAGCACGGCGGGCACCTCGCCCGGCGTGCCGCCCACGTAGGTGGCGAAGCGGCCGAACAGCTGGCGCAGGCGCGGGTCGGCGAAGCGGCGGTCGAGGTAGGCCGACAGGCTGCGGCCGGGCAGCACCAGGGGCCAGAGCCTGGGCCGGACAGCCGCCGCGGCGGCAAGCGCCGCGATGCGGGGGCGGGGGGCCTGCATCACGGGGGCGTCGAAGGCGGCGAAGGCGGCGGCGGTGGCGCGGTCGAAGGCCGCGAAATCCGCCGCCGCGCGCGCGCCGAAGGCCGCGGCGATGGCGGCCCGCGACGCCGCGGGGTCGGCCCGGAGGTCCAGCGTCGTGCCGTCCGGCCAGTGGTGGCGGGCCAGCACCGGCTGGGGGTGCAGGGTCACCAGATCCTCCAGCCGCACGCCCGCGCGGGCGCAGAGCCCGTCGAAGACGCCGCGCAGGGTCAGGACGGTGGGCCCCGCATCCGCGGGCCCCGCGGCGGTGGCGACCTGCCGCATCTTGCCGCCGGGGGTCGTCGCCGCCTCGATCAGCGTGACCGGCACGCCGTCGCAGGCCAGCGCCAGCGTGGCGCAGATCCCGCCGATGCCCGCGCCGATCACCGCGACCCTGTCCGCGCCGTCGTCCATGGGCGTCAGTGTTGACTTGGGCGGCCCGACTGTCCAGTATGATTTACACTTCACTGTCAGCGCAGCCTGACAAACCAGGGGCCGCCCATGCCGCTTTCCGCCCGCATCGAGGCCGCCGTGCAGCGCGCCCTGCGGCTTGCCGAAGGGGCCGACGCCCCCGCCCGCCTGGCCTCGGCGCTGCCCTATGCGCTGCTGCCCGGGGGTGCGCGCATCCGGCCCACGATCCTTCTGTCGGTCGCCCGCGCCTGCGGCGACGACCGCCCGCGGCTGGCCGATGCCGCGGCGGCGGCGCTGGAGATCATCCACGGCGCGAGCCTCGTCCACGACGACCTGCCCGCCTTCGACGACGCCGAGACGCGGCGCGGCAAGCCGTCCGTGCACCGCGCCTATTCCGAGCCCCTGGCGGTGCTGGCGGGCGACAGCCTGATCGTGCTGGCCTTCGAGGTGCTGGCCGAGGCCGCGGGCGACGCCCCCGACCGGGCGCTGCGGCTGATCCGCATCCTGGCGAGCCGCACCGGCATGCCGGGCGGCATCTGCGCGGGGCAGGGCTGGGAAAGCGAGGCGC
>CAZCPY010000188.1:0-4732 GCA_964499865.1 uncultured Rhodobacterales bacterium
CGCGCCGCCGCCCGCCCCGCCGCGGCCGCCGCCGCCGCCCGCGCCGCCGGCCCCGCCGCCGCCGCGCTGTGACGCGCCGTCGCCGTCGTCGCCCGCGTCATCGCCGCCGCCGTCGTCGTCGCCGTCCTCGGACGGGCTGCCGCCGATCCCTGCGTTGTCGAACTCGCGCAGCACCTGTTTCAGAAGCTGTTCCAGCGGCTTGAGGTCCAGCGTGTTGGACGGCGCCTTGTCGTCGAACACCGCGGCGATGGCGCGCACGTTGGCGATCGACTCCTCGACCCCCTGGCGCAGTTCCAGCGCCGTCTCGGCCCTGGTGTCGGCGAAGGCGGCCGAAACCTGCGAGGCGTCCAGCACGTCCCCGCTGGACGGCGGAGTCATCTCGCCCTGGGCGATCAGGATGTCGCGCAGCGTCACCCGGCCGAAGGCGCGGCTGTCGGTCAGGGGCGTGCGGCGGATGTCGCGCAGGATCAGCGACGGCGACCCTTCGGGCCCGCACAGGCCGACCACCGCGTTCACCCGCATCATCGGGTCGTTGTCGTCGTCGGGGTCAAGCTGCGGGTGGCAGGTGTCCCAGAACTGCTCCACCATCCCGCGGATCAGGCCGGTGGCCTCGGCAAGGCCCGGGAATCCCCTCGTGCGCAGGTAGGCATGCGCGATGAACACCGCCGCGCGCAGGTCGTGGCTGCGGCCCAGCACGTCATTGGCCTGGGCGATGACCTCTTTCCAGTCGGGGTCTTCGGCAGGGATCGTCTCGTCCCCGACCTGGCGTTCCTCGCCCGGGGTGGCGGCCAGTTCCAGCGAGATGAAGGCGGGGTCGTATTCGAGGTTCTCGCCCGAGGGCGCCTCGTCGCCTAGGTTCCGCAGGAAGTCCGACAAGGCCATCAAGGACGCTCAGGCATTCCAAAGGGATCGGCAAAAGCCGCAGATTTGCACGACGTTATCAGAACCTTGCAATCAATCCAGCGATTTCTGCGCAGCAATTGCAACCTTGCGAATGATTCGCATGGTAGCAGAAACCGCGGCCCCAGGAAATGCCCTTCCGCCTCTGCGGCCTGCACGGCCCACAGCCCCGCGCTTGACCGAAGGCCCGCCCTCCCGCATGCTTCCGCGCGTTGCAAGAACGAATGGATTTGTGGAGGACGCGATGGCTGCGGCAGCCGGTCAGGACGACGACGAGGACGACGAAGGCGCCGGGCTCGACGGGCTCGAACTCAAGAAGTTCATCAAGAAAGCCAGGTCGAAGGCGCTGCCCTTCGCTTTCGTGCCGCCCGCGGGCCAGGAAGACCCGCGCGTGATCCTCAAGATGCGCGGCAACCCCAGGAAGCTGTCGGACGAGCTGCGCAACCCGCCCAGCGGCGGCGATGACGATGACGACGGCGCCAAGAAGAAGAAGGGGAAGAAGGCCAGCAAGTTCGTCTTCGGCTTTGCCAGGGTTGACGGCAAGACGATGAAGCTGACGATCAAGAAGGACATGCCCGGCCTGAAGAAGAAGTTCGAAAAGATGCTGCGGGAAGCAAAGATCAAGATGACCGTCGAACCCAAGGTCACCCCGAACGGCGCGCCGGAAGAGCAAGAGTGATGGCGCCTCGCGGGCGCCCCGACGAGGATGACGACGACGACGCCGAAGACATCGGGGAATACGTCGTCGAGGGAAAGGCGCTGCGCAAGGTGATCCAGCGCGGCCGCCGCCGCACCCTGCCCTTTGCCTTCTGCCCGGTTTCGGGCGACGAGGTGACCTGGTTCGCCACCCACCGCAAGAAGCCCGCCAGCCGCATCGCCCGCAAGACCCGCCGCGAAAGCGGCCAGTTCAAGGTCGCCTTCGGCACCTTCGTCGTGCAGGGCAAGCTGATCGTCCTGACCTGCATCGACACGATCCCGACGCTGGCCCGCCGCCTCAAGCGCCACCTCGCGCGCGAGGGCATCCGGATGAACGTCCGCGCGCTGGATGCCGAAGGGGTCGAGATCGAGGCCGACATCGAGGAGATCGACGACGACGGCCTGGGCGAGGACGACGGCGACGACGGGGACGACGCCCCTTCGCCGGGCGCATCCCGTCCGAAGGCGGCAGAACCGCCGCCCAGCCGCGCCGACACCTTCGCCGCCCGCCTGTCCGCCGCGCAGGGCCCGGTGCTGGCCGCCCGCGGCGAAAAGGGCGAACACCTGCGCCACCTGCTGGCCGGCATCTTCGACGCGCAGGACCAGGGCGACGGCAAGACCGCCGAGACGCTGCTCGACCGGCTGGAGGACGAGGTCCGCAAGCTGATGAACTCGGGCGCACGGCCGGTGGTCGCCGCGCCCCGTCCGGCGCCCTCGGCCCCCGAACGCCCCGCCCCCGAACGCCCCGCCCCCGACCGCAGGGCGCAGGTCGCGCTGGCCCGCCGCGCCGCCGACCTGCGCGACCGCATCGGCGGGCTGGACGCGGATGCGCAGGGCCGCCTGATGGCCGCGCTCAAGATCGGCGCGCGGCAGATCCACGCGGGCGACCTGATCGCCGCCGCCGATACGGTCGAACGCGTGGCTAGGGCGGTGGAACGGGTCGAGGCGCGCCGCGCCGAAGGCGCCGCCTGACCCGGCGCCTGCCGGTTTTTGTCGCAGCCGCGCCACCCGCAGGCGCCACCGCAGCGCCTGGCTGCTGGCATGACCGGGCGGAATGTGAAAGCCTTCCCCGGAACCCGGACAGAAAGCACTCATGTCGATCAAGGCCGCGCTGACGCATCTGACGCACTACCGCTATGACCGCCCGGTGATCCTGTCGCCGCAGGTCATCCGCCTGCGCCCCGCCCCGCAGGGCAAGACCCGCGTCATCAGCCACAGCCTCAAGGTCGGCCCGCAGCCCCATTTCGTGAACCACCAGCAGGACCCCTACGGCAACTGGCTGGCCCGCTTCGTCTTTCCCGAGCCGGTGACGGAGCTGAAGATCGAGGTCGACCTGGTGGCCGACATGTCGGTCTACAATCCCTTCGACTTTTTCGTCGAGGACAGCGCAAGGGCCATTCCCTTCGCCTACCCCGAGGACCTGGCCCCCGACCTGTCGATCTACCTGCGCCCCGAACCCGCCGGGCCGCTGCTGGCAGCACTTCTGGCCGAGGTACCCCGCACGGCGGAAAGCACCATCGACCATGTGGTGGCGCTGAACCGGCTGGTGTCGCAGCGCGTGGGCTACATCATCCGCATGGAACCCGGCGTGCAGGCGCCCGAGGAAACGCTGGCACTTGCCAAGGGGTCCTGCCGCGACTCGTCCTGGCTGCTGGTGCAGCTTCTGCGCAACCTCGGCCTCGCCGCGCGGTTCGTCTCGGGTTACCTGATCCAGCTCAAGCCCGACCTCAAGGCGCTGGACGGCCCCTCGGGCACCGAGGTCGACTTCTGCGACCTGCACGCCTGGTGTGAGGTCTACCTGCCCGGCGCGGGCTGGGTCGGGATGGACCCGACCTCGGGCCTGCTGACCGGCGAAAGCCACATCCCCCTGGCCGCCACGCCGCATTACCGCAACGCGGCCCCGATCTCGGGCGGCTATGCGGGCGCCCCGGAGACCAGGACCGACTTCGCCTTCGACATGCGCGTGACGCGCGTGGCGGAGCATCCGCGCATCACCAGGCCCTTCTCGGACGACGCCTGGCAGGCGCTGAACGCCCTGGGCCACAAGGTGGACAAGGCCCTGGCCGACGGCGACGTGCGCCTGACGATGGGGGGCGAGCCCACGTTCGTCTCGATCGACGATTTCGAAAGCGCGGAGTGGAACACCGCCGCCGTGGGCCCCACCAAGCGCGTGCTGGCCGACCGGCTGATCCGCCGCCTGCGCAGCCGCTTTGCCCAGGGCGGGTTCCTGCATTACGGGCAGGGCAAGTGGTACCCGGGCGAAACCCTGCCGCGCTGGACCTTCAGCCTGTACTGGCGCACCGACGGCCAGCCGGTCTGGCAGAACGAGGGCCTGATCGCCGCCGAGGGCGCCGACCAGGCCGCAACGCCCCTGCAGGCGCAGGAGATGCTGCGCGAGATCGCGGCCGACCTGGGCGTCGACGAAGGCAACATCGTCCCCGCCTACGAGGACCCGGCCGAATGGCTGGTCAAGGAGGCGAACCTGCCGCCGAACGTCACGCCCGAGAATTCCATGCTCAAGGACCCGGAGGAGCGGCACCGCATCGCCACCGTCTTCAACCGCGGCCTGACGGAACCCGTGGGTTTCGTGCTGCCGGTGCAGCCCTGGCAAAGCCGGGCCGGGCGGCGGTGGCATTCGGAACGCTGGCGCCTGCGGCGCGGGATGATATTCCTCGTGCCCGGCGACAGCCCGGTCGGCTATCGCCTGCCTCTGGGCGGCCTGCCCTACCTGCCGCCGTCGCAGTATCCCTACACCAATCCCACCGACCCCACGGTGCCGCGCGCGCCCCTGCCCCCGCCCCGCGCGCCCGATCCTGAGCGCAAGGCGCAGGCGCGCGCGAGCTTCACCGCCAGCCCGGCGCAGCAGGAGCAGGTGGCCCAGACCACCGAGGAAATCGACGGCCACGTCCGCACCGCCCTGACGGTGGAACCGCGCGACGGGCGGCTCTGCGTCTTCATGCCGCCGACCGAAACGCTGGAGGACTATCTCGACCTTCTGAACGCCGCCGAGGCCGCGGCGTTGCGGCTGGGGCTCAAGGTCCATATCGAGGGCTACCCGCCGCCCCATGACCCCCGCCTGAACGTGATCCGCGTGGCCCCCGATCCCGGCGTGATCGAGGTGAACATCCACCCCGCC
>CAZCPY010000189.1:0-4732 GCA_964499865.1 uncultured Rhodobacterales bacterium
GGTCGAGGGCGAGATCGCCGAACATCCCGTCAACCTGGCCGTCACCCGCGCGCCGGTGCTTGAGGACGCCTTCCTCTGGACCGGCGCGGCGCTGCTGCACCGCCTGGGCCTTGCCCCCGGCGACGTGGTCGAGGTGCGCCTGCGCCCCGCCCCCGACGACCGCGTGGACCTGCCCCCCGACGTCGAGGCGGGCCTGCGGGCCGCGGGCGTCCTGGACCGGTGGGAGGCGCTGACCCCCGGCCGCCGCCGCGGCCTGCTCTGCCGCATCGACAGCGCCCGCACCGACCCCACGCGTGCCAAGCGCATCGCGGCGCTGGCGACGGAGCTTGCCGCATGAGCCGCGTCCCCGCCTCTGCCGCCGCCCTCGGCGCGCTCGGCCTGATCCCGTTCCTCTGGCACGCGGCCACGGTCCTGTCGCCCGGGCTGGCCGACTGGGGCGCGGGCGCGTTCGGCCCGCGCTTCGTGGGGCCTTACGTCGGGCTCGCCTATGGCACGGTGATCCTGGCCTTCATGTCCGGCGTGCTGTGGGGTTTTGCCACGCGCACCGACGGGCCGGAGGCCGCCGCCGGCTACGCGCTGTCCACGATCCCCGCGCTCTGGGCCTTCTTCTTCGTGGGCGGGGGGCCGGTGTCGGCGGCGATCTGGCTGGCGGCGGGCTTTGTCCTGGTGCTGATCGTCGACCTGACGTTCTTCCAGCGCGGCCTGGCGCCGCCCTGGTGGATGCGCCTGCGCATTCCGCTGACCGTCGTGGCGGTCGCCTGCCTGATGGCGGGCGTGCCGTGACCGTCACGCTGTTCGCCTTCACCGACGGCGCCTGTTCCGGCAACCCCGGGCCGGGCGGCTGGGGGGTGCTTCTGCAGGCGCAGGAGGACGGCGCAACCGTGCGCGAGCGGGAACTCAAGGGCGGCGAGGCGGAAACCACCAACAACCGCATGGAACTGATGGCCGCGATCTCGGCGCTCGAGGCGCTGAAGCGGCCGACCGCGATCACCGTCGTCACCGACAGCGCCTATGTGAAGAACGGCGTCACGGCCTGGGTCCACGGCTGGAAGCGCAACGGCTGGCGCACGGCGGACGGCAAGCCGGTCAAGAACGCCGAGCTCTGGCAGCGCCTGCTTGCCGCGGCGGCGCGGCACCGGGTCGACTGGCACTGGATCAAGGGCCACGCCGGTCACGCCGGAAACGAACGCGCCGACGTGCTGGCGCGCGCCGGGATGGCGCCCTTCAAGCCCGCCCCCAGGACCGCCCCGGGGCCGGCCGGAACCCCGGGATGACCGCGCTCGACCTGCTCGACCACGCCGCGGTGGCGGTCTTCGCGCTGACCGGGGCGCTGGTCGGCTCGCGCGCGCAACTCGACCTTGTGGGGTTCCTGTTCATCGCCGCGCTGACCGCCCTGGGCGGCGGCACGGTGCGCGACCTGCTGCTCGACCGGCCGGTGTTCTGGATCGCGGCGCCTGCCGTGCTGGCGATCCCGGCGGCGGCGGCGGTGGCGGTGTTCTTCACCGCGCATCTGCTGGAAAGCCGCTACCGCGCCCTGCGCTGGCTGGACGCGCTGGCGCTTGCCGTGGCGGTGCCCGCGGGCACGGGGGTGGCGCTGGCGGCCGGGCAGGGGGGTGCGGTCGCGGTGCTGATGGGGGTGCTGACGGGCTGCCTCGGCGGCCTTCTGCGCGATGTCGTCTGCAACGAGGTGCCGATGGTGCTCAAGGCGGGCGAGCTTTACGTCACCGCGGCCTTCGCGGGCGCGGTCGCCGCGGTCCTGCCGCTCGGCCTGCCGCCGGGGGCGGTGCTGGCGCTGTCGGCGGCGGTGACCTTCGCGCTCAGGGCCGGAAGCCTGGCCTTCGGCTGGCGCCTGCCGGTCTACCGCTCGAGACCCGCGCGCGACGGCACCCGCGATCCGCGCTGACCGCCGCTTGCCAGCCGCGGCATTGTCGCCCATCCTGCCGCCATGGCCCGCCCCCGCACCCTGCCCGACACGGAGGTCCACGCCGCCGTCCTGCGCCTGCTGGCGGAAGGCGGCGAAAAGGCCGTGGCCTTCGCGCCCGTGTCGCGGGCCACGGGGCTTGCAGGTTCGACGCTGGTGCAGCGCTACGGCTCGGCGCCGGGGATGCTGGCCGCCGCCCTGGGTGGCGCCTGGGCCGCCGCCGAGGTGCGGCTGGCCGCGGCCCTGGCCGACGCCGAGGCGAAGGGTCCCCACGGCCTTCTCAAGGCGCTCGACCCCGCGCCGCCCGCCGCGGTGCTGGCTGCCTCGGACCGCGACGCGGCCCTGCGGGCGCGGGCCGAGGCCTGGCGGCAGGCGGTAGAAACCGCGCTGGCCGCGCGCCTTTCGCCCAGGGGCGCGCCCGAGGCCGCGGCGGCGCTGTTCGCCGCCTGGGCCGGGGCGTCGCTCTGGCCCGGCGGGGCGGACCGCGGCTTCCGCCTCAAGGACCTCGCCAAAAGGCTGGACTGACCGCGCGCCTTCATCTTGGCGAAAATACCCCCGGGGGTGCGGGGGCTGGCCCCCGCTTCCGCGCGACAAGCCGGGCGCGACCTCGAAGGTCAGCGACGCCCCTTCGGCCCCCAGGTCCGCCAGGCCCAGATCAGCGCCATCGCGCCCGCCACGGCGCCGACGAAATACAGCGTCCAGCCCGCCACCGTGAAAAGGACACGCAGCAGAAGCCACCCCACCACGGCGCCCGCGATGCCGATCACCACCGTCGTCGGCACGTCGGTCTGCACCCGCATCGCCCGCGTGGCGAGGAACCCCGCGGCGGCACCGATGATCGCGACGAACAGGATGGGCGGCATGGGAACCTCCGGGGCTGATCCTGAATATGGGGGCAGCAGGCGCGCGGCGGAAGGGGTCGGGTCAGGCGCTCGGGGGCAAAGCCCGCGTAGGGTGCGTGCTTGCACGCACCACCCCAGGTCAGGTCAGGCGATCCGGCGCGAAGCCCTTCACCAGGTCGGCCGCCGCCTGCGGACGCCGCCCCTCGCGCTGTGCCTCCAGCACCTCGACCGCGCCGGTCCCGCAGGCGACCACGAGCCTCTCCAGCACCTGCCCCGGCGCGCCCTGGCCCGCCACGACGCGGCTGCGCAAAAGCTTCACCCTTTCGCCGCCCGCCATCGCCCAGGCGCCGGGAAAGGGCGACAGGCCGCGGATGCGGCGGTCGACCTCGGCGGCCGGAAGGGTCCAGTCGATCCGCGCCTCGGCCTTGTCGATCTTGGCGGCATGGGTCACGCCCTCCGCCGCCTGCGGCACCGGCGCAAGCGTCTCCAGCCGCTCCAGCGCCGCCAGCACCAGCCGCGCGCCGATGCCCGACAGCCGGTCGTGCAGGTCGCCCGCGGTGTCCGCAGGCCCGATCGGCGTCGCTTCGGACAGAAGCACCGGCCCGGTATCCAGCCCCGCCTCGATCCGCATGATGGCGATGCCCGTCTGCGCGTCCCCCGCCAGCACCGCCCGCTGGATCGGCGCCGCGCCCCGCCAGCGCGGCAGCAGCGAGGCGTGGATGTTCAGGCAGCCCGACCGCGGCGCATCCAGCGCCGCCTGCGGCAGGATCAGCCCGTAGGCCACCACCACCGCCACATCGGCCTGCAGGGCCGCGAGCCCCGCCACCGCGGCGGGGTCGCGGAAGGTTGCGGGCGTGCGCACCGGCAGCCCCAGCGCCTCGGCCGCCGCCTGCACCGGCGAAGGGCGCAGCGCCTGGCCGCGCCCCGCGGGCCGCGGCGCGCGGGTGTAGACGCAGGCCACATCATGCGCCCCGGCCAGCGCCCGCAGCGCGGGCAGGGCGAAATCCGGCGTGCCCATGAAGACGACCCTCACCGCCCCGCCCCCCCGCGCGCCAGCTTCTCCGCCCGTGCCAGCAGCATCCGCCGCCTGACCGGACCAAGCCGGTCGACGAACAGCCGCCCCTCCAGATGGTCGATCTGGTGCTGCACCGAGGTCGCCCAGACCAGCACGAAATCCCGCTCCTCGGCCTGGCCCCTGTCGTTCAGGAACCGCACCGTCACCGCCCGCGGCCTGCGCACGGGGGCGGACACGCCGGGCAGGCATGGGCTGGCCTCGACATGTTCGCGCATCTCGCCCGAGGCGTGGATCACCGCGGGGTTGGCCATCCGCACCACCTGCCCGCGCGCGTCCGAGGCATCCACCACCGCCAGCCGCAGGCCGACGCCGATCTGCGGCGCGGCAAGGCCCAGGCCCGGCATCGCCTCCATCGTGTCGACCATGTCCTGCCAATGCGCGCGCACGGCGTCATCGACCGCGACGACCGGCGCCGCAGGCCGCCGCAGGACCGGATGCGGCCAGCGCAGGATGGCGCGGATCACGCCTCGGTCCCGCGTTCGCGCGCCCGCTCGCGTTTCAGCTTTTCCATCTTGCGGGTGATCATCTGCCGCCGCATCAGCCCCAGATAGTCGATGAACAGCCGCCCGTTCAGGTGGTCGATCTCGTGCTGCACGCAGGTCGCCCAGAGGCCCGCGAACTGCTCCTCCTGCAAGGTCCCGTCCAGCGCCATCCAGCGCACGCGCACCGCCGCGGGGCGGGTGACCTCGGCATACTGGTCGGGGATCGACAGGCAGCCCTCGTCGTAGACCGAGGTTTCCTCCGAAGCCCAGGTGACCTCGGGGTTGACCAGCACCATCGGACGGGGCGGCAGGTCGGGGTCCTTGACGCAGTCCATCACCAGCACGCGGCGCCCGACGCCCACCTGCGGCGCGGCCAGCCCGATGCCGGGGGCGTCGTACATCGTCTCCAGCA
>CAZCPY010000190.1:0-4720 GCA_964499865.1 uncultured Rhodobacterales bacterium
TTCAGGCCCCGCAGGCGAGACGAAAGGAATGTGCCGAAGGCACGCGATTCACTTCGGACGGCGGGGTCAGGCCGCCGCCGCCAGCAGTTGTGCGTTGCCCCCCGAGGCTGTCGTGTCGATGCAGACGTGGCGTTCCAGAAGGACGTGCCCCGCATCCGGCATTCCGCCGATCAGCGGCAGGATCGGGCCGGGCCGGGCGGCCAGCGCCTGCGCGAAGGATCGCGGGTCCGGGCCCCAGTAGAGCGCGCCGGACAGGCCCTGAAGCCGCGTCAGCGCCTCGGGCGGCAGGTCCGGGGCCTCGACCGCAACGCCGCCGAGCGCCCGCACCGCCTCGGCCTGGGCCAGCGCCGTCCCGCGCGTGGGGCCGAGGCACAGGAGAGGCGCGCGTTGCAGCATCGTCAGGCGGTTCGATTCGCCCGTGGGGCCGGGCAGGTCATGCGTCGCCACCTTTGCCGGGGCGGGGGCGGCGGCCAGGGCGCGGGCGGCCTCCGTCGCGGTCGCCGCACCCGGGCTGTCGCCCGCCGGGCCGCCGGGCGGGGAGGTGAAGCGAGGCAGGTAATGCGGCCCGCCGGCCTTGGGACCGGTGCCCGACAGGCCCTCGCCGCCGAACGGCTGGCTGCCCACCACGGCGCCGATCTGGTTGCGGTTGACGTAGAGGTTGCCCGCCCTGACCGCCTGGGTGACCGCCTGCACGCGGTCGTCGATGCGGGTGTGCAGGCCGAAGGTCAGGCCGTATCCGGTGGCGTTCACCTCTGCCACCACGCGGTCGACCTCGCCCGCGCGGAAGGTCGCGACATGCAGGACCGGTCCGAAGACCTCGCGCCCGAGGTCGCCGATGCCGCCCACGCGGATCACCGCGGGGCCGACGAAATGGCCCTGCGACGGGGCCCGCAGTTCGCGCACGACCCGGCCCGCATGGCGGGCGGTGTCGATCCAGGCGCTGATGTCGGCCGCCGCCGCCCTGTCGATCACCGGCCCGGTGTCGGTGGCCAGATCCCAGGGGTCGCCGAGGGACAGGTCCTCCATCGCGCCGGTCAGCATCTGCAGCACGCCTTCGGCGATGTCCTCCTGGACATAGAGGCAGCGCAGCGCGCTGCACCTCTGTCCTGCCGACTGGAAGGCCGAGGCGAGCGCGTCGCGCACCGCCTGTTCGGGCAGCGCCGTCGAGTCGACGACCATGGCGTTGAGCCCCCCGGTTTCCGCGATCAGCGGCGCGGTGGGGTTGCCGGTCGCGGCGATCGCCCGGCGGATCGCCCGGGCGGTGTCGGTCGAGCCGGTGAAGGCCACGCCGTCCAGCCGCGGGTCGGCGGTCAGGCGCGCGCCGACCGTAGGCCCGTCGCCCGGCAGCAGTTGCAGGGCGGTGCGCGGCACGCCCGCGGCGTGCAGGTGTTCGACGGCCAGCGCGGCGATCAGCGGCGTCTGTTCGGCCGGCTTGGCGATGACCGCGTTGCCCGCGGCCAGCGCCGCGGCGACCTGGCCGGTGAAGATCGCGAGCGGAAAGTTCCAGGGGCTGATGCAGGCGAAGGTGCCGCACGGCGGGGCGGTCAGGGCCGCCGCCCCTTCGGCGTAGTAGTGCAGGAAATCCACCGCCTCGCGCAGTTCCCCCACCGCGTCGGGCAGGGTCTTGCCCGCCTCGCGCGCCAGCAGGGCGAAGATGCGGCCGTGGTCGTCCTCGATCGCCCGCGCCGCGCGGCGCAGGGCGGCGGCGCGTTCCGAGGCGGGGGCGTCCCACCGGCGGGCGGCGGCGAGCGCGCTGTCCACGTCCGCCGCCGAGGCCGTCTGCACCTCGCCCACCGGCGCCCCCGTCGCGGGGTTCGTAACCGCCAGCCGCGCCGCACCCGTCACCGGACCGGCCAGCATCGGCGCGGCGGTGAACGGCGCCTCGCGCCAGGGCGCGCGCGCCGCCTCGACCGCCGCCAGCGTGGCGGCGTCCGTCAGGTCCCAGCCGCGGGCATTGCCGCGCGGCCCGAACAGCAAAGGCCCGGGGGTGATGGCATGGCCGACGGGGTCGGCCATCGCCTCCAGCGCCGTCAGCGGGCAGGCGGCGACACGTTCGGGGGGCACGGCCGCATCGACGATCTGGTTGACGAAGCTGGAGTTCGCCCCGTTTTCCAGCAGCCGCCGCACCAGGTAGGCCAGCAGGTCCCGGTGCGCGCCGACGGGGGCATAGATGCGGCAGCGGGTGGCGCGGTCGGCCATCACCAGGTCGTGCAGGCGCTCGCCCATGCCGTGCAGGCGCTGGAACTCGAAGGCCGTCCCGGGCACCCCCATGGTTTCCGCCAGATGCAGCACCGCCGCCACGGTATGGGCGTTGTGGGTGGCGAACTGGGGATAGATGCGGTCGGCCCGCGACAAAAGCTTGCGCGCATTGGCAAGGTAGCTCGCATCCGTCGCCTGCTTGCGGGTGAAGACGGGAAAGCTGTCCAGCCCCAGCACCTGCGCCCGTTTCACCTCGGCATCCCAGTAGGCGCCCTTGACCAGGCGCACCATGATCCGGCGGTCCAGCCGCGCGGCCAGCGCGTGCAGCCAGTCGATGACGGCGCCGCAACGGCGGCCGTAGGCCTGCACCACCACGCCGAAGCCGTCCCAGCCCGCCAGCGAGGCATCCGACAGCACCGCCTCGATCACCTCGCAGGACAGCGCCAGCCGGTCGGCTTCTTCCGCGTCGATGTTGAAGCCCAGGCCCGCGGCGCGGGCGAGGCCCGCCAGCGCCTTCACCCGCGGCACCAGTTCGGCCATCACGCGGGCGCGCTTGGCGACCTCGTAGCGCGGGTGCAGCGCCGACAGCTTGACCGAGATGCCGGGGTTCATGCGGATGTCGTTGCCGCGCGCCGCCGCGGCGATGGCGGTGATCGCGCGGGAATAGCTCAGGTGATAGCGCCGCGCGTCGGCCTCAGTCCGCGCCGCCTCGCCCAGCATGTCGTAGCTGTAGGTGTAGCCCCTGGACTCGAGGTCCCGCGCGCGTTTCATCGCGGCGTCGATGGTTTCGCCCAGCACGAACTGGCGGCCCATCTCCTTCATCGCCTGGCCCACGGCGCGGCGGATCACCGGTTCGCCCAGGCGGCGGACGGCGGCACGCAGGTGGCCCGCGACGCCGGGTTCGCGGTCGTCCAGCACGCGGCCGGTCAGCATCAGCGCCCAGGTCGAGGCGTTCACCAACGAAGATGCCGACTTGCCCAGATGGCGGCCCCAGTCGGCGGGGGCGATCTTGTCCTCGATCAGCGCATCCATCGTCTCGGCGTCGGGCACCCGCAGCAGCGCCTCGGCCAGGCACATCAGCGCGATGCCCTCGTCGGTGGACAGGCCGTATTCGGCAAGGAAGACCTCCATCAGCCCCGGCTTCGCGCTGGCCCGGATGCGGGCGACGTAGTCGGCGGCGGTGGCGACCACCGCCGCGCGGGCCCCTGTGTCAAGCCCCGCCTCGGCAATCAGGCGGGCGACCAGCGGCGCCTCGGGCGCAAGCGCCCCGCCTTCGATGACGGTCCAGGGGTCGGCAGGCTGCGCGCCATCCATCACGGGTGCCTCGTTCGGGTTCGGGCGCCTGCCTTCGGACCAGGCGCGCGGGGTGTCTGGCGTGCAGGATACGCCCCTTGCCGCAGGCGGTTTTCCCGATCATCCATGGATTGCAGGCGTTCCGCCTGAAATCTTGGGCCAGAACATGCCGAACGACCTGGATGCCTTCGACCGCGCCATCCTGCGCGAACTGGCCACCGACGGGCGCGCCAGCGCCACCGACCTGGCCCGCCGCATCGGCCTGTCGAAATCCCCGACCCAGGCGCGGCTAAAGCGGCTGGAAACCGCAGGCGTGATCCGCGGCTACCGCGCCGTCCTCGACCGCGTGCGGACCGGAGAGGCGCATGTGGCCTTTGTCGAGGTGCGCCTGTCGGACACGCGCGAGGCGGCGTTGCAGGCCTTCAACCGGGCCGCGCTGGCGGTGCCCGAGATCGAGGAATGCCACATGATCGCGAGCCGCTTCGACTACCTGCTCAAGGTGCGCACGGGCGACATCGCGGCCTACCGCCGGGTGCTGGCCGAGCGCATCAGCGCGCTGCCCCACGTGGCGCAGACCTCGACCTACGTGGCGATGGAGGCGGTCAAGGACGCGGGCGGCTGACCCCCGCGTCCCTGCAATCCGTCAGATCGACAGGCAGACGTATTTCATCTCCAGATAGTCCTCGATCCCGTGGCGCGACCCTTCGCGGCCCAGGCCCGACTGCTTGACCCCCCCGAAGGGCGCGACCTCGGTCGAGATCAGGCCGGTGTTCACGCCGACCATGCCGTATTCCAGCGCCTCCTGCACCCGCGTCACGCGGCCGATGTCGCGGGCATAGAAGTAGGACGCCAGGCCGAAGATCGTGTCGTTGGCGAGCCGGATCGCCTCTTGCTCGGTCTCGAAGCGATACAGGGGGGCGAGCGGGCCGAAGGTTTCCTCGGTCGTCACCTTCATGCCGGGCGTCACGCCGGTCACCACGGTCGGTTCGAAGAACGTGCCGCCCAGGGCATGCCGCTTGCCGCCGGTGACGATCTGCCCGCCGCCCGCCAGCACGTCGGCGATGTGCTCCTCGACCTTTTCCACCGCCGCCATGTTGATCAGGGGCCCGGTGGTCACGCCCGGGGTCAGCCCGTCGCCCACGTTCAGCCTGGCCACCGCGGCGGCGAGTTTCCCGGCGAAGGCGTCATAGACCCCGGCCTGCACGTAGATCCGGTTGGCGCAGACGCA
>CAZCPY010000191.1:0-4583 GCA_964499865.1 uncultured Rhodobacterales bacterium
GCGCAGGGCCCGCCGTCCAGCACCGCCGCGATCCGCCCCGACAGCCCCTCCAGCACATGGTCGGCGGTGGTGGGCGACACCCGGCCCGAGGGGTTGGCCGAGGGCGCCGCCAGCGGCGCGCCGACCGCCCGCAGCAGCGCCTGCGCCAGGGGATGCGCGGGCACGCGCACCGCCACCGTCGCCAGCCCCGCCGTCACCCGCGGCGACAGCGCGGGGTCGGCCACCGGCAGCACCAGCGTCAGCGGACCGGGCCAGAACGCCTGCGCCAGAGCCTCGGCCCGCGCGTCGAAGACTGCGACCTGCCGCGCCTGCGCCGCATCGCCCGCATGCACGATCAGCGGATTCGTCGCGGGCCGCCCCTTGGCGGCGAAGATGCCCGCCACCGCCGCATCATCCCGCGCCAGCGCGCCCAGGCCGTAGACCGTCTCGGTGGGAAAGGCCACCAGCGCGCCGCCCCGCAGAAGGCGGGCGGCCTCGGCCAGGCCGTCGGGCGTGGGGGGCAGGCGGCGGGTCATGTGACGTGACGTAGGGCTTGAAGCGAAGGGGCCGGGCGGCTCAGGATCACGGGTGCAGTAGCGCCACGACCGGGCGCGCGCAATCGCGCCCGGTCCCTGGGGGTAAGACTTATGACCTATCGCGCACCGGTCGCCGACACCCGGTTCGTCCTGTCCCGGATCGCCGGCTTTGCCGATGTCGCGGCGACCGACCGGTTCGCCGACGCCACGCCCGAGACCCTGGCCGCCGTGCTGGACGAGGCCGCGCGGCTTTGCGAATCCGTGCTCGCGCCCCTGAACCGCGTCGGCGACAGAGAGCCCGCGCGGCTGGAAAACGGCATCGTGCGCACCCCGCCGGGCTTTGCCGCCGCGCACCGGGCACTGGCGGAAGGCGGCTGGATCGGCATTTCGGCCGCACCCGGTTTCGGCGGCATGGGCCTGCCGATGACCGTCAACATGGCGATGAGCGAATATGTCGCCGCCGCCTGCCTTGCGATGCATGTGGGCCACCTGCTGACCCAGGGGCAGATCGAGGCGCTGGAAAGCCATGCCTCGGAGGCGCTCAAGGCGCTGTACCTGCCGCGCCTGATCGCCGGAGACTGGACCGGCACGATGAACCTGACCGAACCGCAGGCGGGCACCGACCTTGCCGCGCTGCGCAGCCGCGCCGAACCGGCGGCGGACGGCACCTTCCGGGTGACCGGGACCAAGATCTTCATCTCCTGGGCCGACAACGACTTTGCCGCCAACATCTGCCACCTGGTGCTGGCCCGCCTGCCCGATGCGCCCGCGGGCGTGAAGGGCATCAGCCTGTTCATGGTGCCAAAGCTGATCCCCGACGCCGAAGGCCGCCCCGGCCCGCGCAACGCGCTCAAGGTCGTGAGCCTCGAGCACAAGCTGGGCCTGCACGGGTCGCCCACCGCGGTGATGTCCTTTGATGGTGCCACCGGCTGGCTGGTCGGCCAGCCGCACCGCGGGCTGGAGGCGATGTTCACGATGATGAACAACGCACGCCTTGGCGTGGCGATGCAGGGCGTGGGGATTGCCGAGGCCGCGACGCAGAAGGCGCTGGCCTTCGCGCAGGACCGCCGCCAGGGCCGCACCGCCGACGGGTCGCCCGGCATCCTGGGCCATGCCGACGTGCGCCGGATGCTGGCCGAGATGCGGGCCGAGACCTTCTCGGCCCGCGCCATCTCGCTCATGTGCGCCGTGTCGGGTGACCTCGCGCATGGCGCCGGGTCGGACCGCCACGCGGCGCGCGCGGCGTTCCTGACGCCGATCGCCAAGTCCTTCGGGTCGGATACCGGCATCTGGGCGGCCTCGCAGGGCATCCAGGTGCACGGCGGGATGGGCTTCGTGGAAGAAACCGGCGCCGCCCAGTTCCTGCGCGATGCCCGCATCACCGCGATCTACGAAGGCACCAACGGCGTGCAGGCGATGGACCTCGTGGGCCGCAAGCTGGCCGACGGCGGCGAGGCCGCCTTCCGCCTGATCGACGAGGTGCAGGCCGGCGCCGTTTCCGCCCGCGCGACCCTGCCGGACCTGGCCGAACCGGTCTGGCAGGCGGCGGAAGGGCTGCGCGAGGCGACCGAGGCGGTGCTGGCCCAGTCCCCCGCCGACCGGCAGGCCGGGGCGGTGGCCTACCAGCGCGGCTTTGCCCGCGTGCTGTCGGGCCATGTCCACCTGCGCGCGGCGCTCAGCGGCGAGGCCGCGCGCCTGCGTCTGGCGCGGGTGGCGATCCTGCGGATGCTGCCGGAAAGCGGCGCCCTGCTGGCGCAGGTGCGCGAAGGGGCGGACGACCTCTTCGCGCTGACGGCCGGGGATCTTGCGGCGTGATCCACGCCCTGCCCCTTGACCCCCCCGCCCCGGGCGCGGCGGTCGAGGTGGCCGAGGGCATCCTCTGGCTGCGCCTCCCGCTGCCGATGGCGCTGAACCATGTGAACGTCTACGCGCTGGACGACGGCGATGGCTGGACGCTGGTCGACACCGGCCTGGCCACGCCCCCCGCCCGCGCGGCCTGGGAGGCGGCGCTTTCCGGGCCGCTGGCGGGACGGCCGGTGACGCGGGTGCTGCTGACGCACCACCACCCCGACCATGTCGGCCTCGCCGGCGGGTTCCAGTCCCGGGGCGCCGAGGTCCTGGCCAGCCGCACGGCCTGGCTCTACGCCCGGATGCTGGTGCTCGACCGGCAGGACCGCGCCAGCGCCGAGGCGCTGGCCTTCGCCCGCCGCGCCGGCCTGCCGCCCGAGGCGCTGGCCCGGCGCGAGGCCGACCGCCCCTTCAACTTCGCCGATGTGGTGGAACCGATGCCGCTCGGCTTCACCCGGCTGGAGGAAGGCGCGCGGCTGACTGCGGCGGGCCGCGACTGGACGGTGCGGCTGGACCAGGGGCACGCGCCCGACCAGGCGACCCTGTGGTCGGCGGACGGGACGCTGGTGCTGGGCGCCGACCAGCTTCTGCCCGACATCTCGCCCAACATCGGCGTCTATCCGACCGAACCCGAGGCCGACCCGCTGACCGAATGGCTGGCAAGCTGCGCGCGCCTGTCGGCCTTCGCGACCGAAGGCCAGCTGGTCCTGCCCGGCCACAAGCGCCCCTACCGCGGCCTGCCCGCGAGGCTGGCGGCGATGGTGCAGGGCCATGCCGAGGCGCTCGACCGCCTGCGCGCGGCGCTGGCGGCGGCACCGCTGACCGCGCACGCGGCCTTTCCCACGCTGTACGGCCGCGCCATCGGCGCCGCCGAGGAAGGCCTGGCGCTGGTCGAGGCCGTGGCCCACCTGCACCACCTGCGCAGGCTTGGCGAGGCGGTGGCGGAAGACCTGCCCGACGGGCGGCGCCTGTGGCATCCGGCCCGGTGACAGCGCCGGGCGGATAGGCTAAGCGGAGTGCAGGAACGACCGAAAAGGGGACACGCGACGATGGCCGACCACAAGCCCGGCAGCATGGACATCAGGGTGCAGGAGAAGACCTTCGAAGGCTTCATCCGCATGGCCACGCGCGCTGTGATCCTGATCCTGGCGGTCCTGATCTTCCTTGCCCTGGTCAATGCCTGACGGCAGGCGATGCGCGGCCCGGTCCCGTGCCTGCCCGCGGCGTCGGCCGACATGAGCGTCGACTGCCTGAATGCACCGACGTGAAGATCGCCGAAAGGCCGAAGATGGTCTCCTCCGACATCAACTGCGCTGCGCATGCAAGGCACGACGCGGCAGGACAGGCCAACGCGGGGTCGCGCGTCCTGCGCCAGCCGCCGGCGGTCTGGAACTTGCCCCCTGCCAGGTGCCCCAGGGCGCCGATGGCGGATTGCGCCGGCCTGCCCGGCGAGACCGCGCGCAGGATCGCCGAAGGCGACGACGCCAACGATCCGGGGGCGCTGCCGGTGCAGGCAGGCGACCCGCGGCTGGAGTAGGGCCAATGCTGATCGTCCGGGGCCTGCCCGACCACCTGCGCCGCGAGGCGGCACAGGTCTACTGGCAGGCCTTCGGCGGCAAGCTCGGCCGGGTGATGGGCCCCGATGCGCGCGCGCTGGCCTTCCTGGAACGCGCGATCAACCCGCGGCAGGCGCTGGTCGCGCTGGACGACGACGGGTCGCTTCTCGGCCTTGCGGGCTTCAAGACACCCGAGGGCGGTTTCGTCGACGGCACCTTCGGCATGATGCGGCGGGTCTACGGCACCTGGGGCGCCCTTTGGCGCGGCTTCGCGCTGCACCTCCTGTCGCGCGAGGTCGACAACCGCCGCTTCCTGATGGACGGCATCTGCGTCACCCGCGCCGCCCGCGGCCGCGGCGTCGGCACGGCGCTGATCGCCGGCATCGTCGGCCTCGCCCGGGCGGGCGACTACCCCGAGGTGCGGCTGGACGTCATCGACACCAACCTCCGCGCGCGCGCGCTGTACGAACGCCTGGGCTTCCTGCCGGTCCGCACCGAAAGGCTGGGCATCCTGCGCCACGTCTTCGGCTTCGAGGCCGCCACGACCATGATCCGCGGCGTCTGAAGCAGATCGCGTGCCTTCGGCACAAGCCTTTTGTGTCGGCCATGGGCTGAAGAAGCCCATGACCTCCGCTGAGGGGGCGTTCCGCCCCCAGCGCTCCCT
>CAZCPY010000192.1:0-4579 GCA_964499865.1 uncultured Rhodobacterales bacterium
TCTGCACCTGCTTCAACGAGGCCGACGTGGTCGGCATCGCCGAGGTCTATGCGGCCGGAGAGGACCCGATTCCCGGCGCCAGCCGCGACGACCTGGTCGCGGGCCTGATCGCCCACGGCCACCGCCACGCCCGCGCCATCCTGGGCGAGGAGGACCTTGAACGGCTGGTCCGCGAACAGGCGAGGGGAGGCGACATCGTGGTCTGCCTGGGTGCGGGCACGATCAGCGCCTGGGCCAACGCGCTGCCCGGCCGGCTGATGGGGCAGGCGGCGTGAGCAGGCAAGTTTCTTCGAAGAAACTTGCAAATTCCTTCGAAGGAATTTGCCTTCCCCCGGGTCGCGGGTTCGCCTTAGGGTTGAACCCATGAGCGCCCCCGTCATCGCCGCCGTCATCTGGGCCCTGGCCGCCAGCGCGACGGCCTTCCTGCCGATGCGGCGGCAGATGGTGCCGGGCCTGGCGCTGCTGGTCGCGGCGCCCGTGCTGATCCTCTGGATCGGCGCCGTGCATGGCTGGGTCTGGGCTGTGCCCGCGGCTCTCGCCTTCCTGTCGATGTTCCGCAACCCGCTGATCTACTTCGCCCGCCGCGCCATGGGCCGCCCCGCCCCCCTGCCGCGGGAGATGGAGAAGTGATCGCGCTCGGCCTCGCCTGCCTCTGGCTGATCGCGGCGAACGTCCTTGGCATGCTGCCCTCGCGCGACCACCACTGGCGCGCGGCCTATGCGCTGATCGCGGTCGGCGTGCCGCTGCTGGGCTGGGTGACCTACGAGAACGGCCCCGTCTGGGGCCTTGCCACGCTGGCCGCCGGGGTCAGCGTCCTGCGCTGGCCGGTGCTGTTCCTCGGCCGCCGGGTGATGGCGCGGCTGCGCAAGGGGCAGGAGCCGGCAGAGTGATCCTGCCTGCCGTGCGCGGCACCGTCACGCCGGAACGGCCTCTCGCCGACCTGACCTGGCTGCGCGTGGGCGGGCCGGCGGAGGTGCTGTTCCAGCCCGCGGACGAGGCGGACCTGGCGGCCTTGCTGCGCGACCTGCCGGCCGACGTGCCGGTCTTTCCCATGGGCGTGGGGGCGAACCTGATCGTGCGGGACGGCGGCATCCGCGGGGTGGTGATCCGGCTCGGGCGCGGCTTCAACGGCATCGAGACCCAGGACGACCGGGTGACCGCGGGGGCCGCCGCGCTGGATGCGCATGTGGCGCGCCGCGCGGCGGAGGCGGGGCTGGACCTGGCGTTCCTGCGCACCATCCCCGGCAGCATCGGCGGGGCGGTCAGGATGAACGCGGGCTGCTACGGGGCCTATGTGGCGGACGTGCTGGACAGCGTGCGCCTCGTCACGCGGGCCGGCGCCGTCGAGACCCTGCCCGCCGCAGCGCTGAACCTGCGCTACCGCCGGTCCGACCTGCCCGAAGGCGCGGTGATCGTTCAGGCGACCTTTCGGGCGCCGCCCGGCGACCCCGCCGCGCTGGCGCGGCGGATGGAAGACCAGATCGCCAGGCGCGACGCGACCCAGCCGACGAAGGACCGTTCGGCCGGGTCGACCTTCCGCAATCCGGCCGGGCATTCCTCGACCGGGCGGGCCGACGACGGGCACGCGCTGAAGGCCTGGAAGCTGATCGACGATGCCGGGATGCGGGGCGCCCGCCGTGGCGGCGCGCAGATGTCGCCGATGCATTCCAACTTCCTGATCAATGCCGGTGGCGCCACCGCCGCCGACCTCGAAGGACTTGGCGAAGATGTCAGAAAAAGGGTTTTCCAACACAGCGGGATCACGCTAGAATGGGAAATCATGCGCGTCGGCCAACCGGGCGCGGAACAACAAGAATAAGGGTCCGAACCGGATCCGTGAGGCAGAGATGGCGGGCGGGTCAGGCAGGACCCTTCCGCAGGTGGCGGTACTGATGGGCGGGATGTCCTCCGAGCGGGAGGTCAGCCTGTCCACCGGGCGCGGATGCGCCGGGGCGCTGCGTGCGGCGGGCTACACGGTCACGGAGGTCGACGCGGGCGCCGACCTGCCGTCGGTCCTGACCGCATTGCAGCCCGATGTCGCCTTCAACGCCCTGCACGGCCGCTGGGGCGAGGATGGCTGCGTCCAGGGCTGCCTTGAATGGCTGCGCATTCCCTACACCCATTCGGGCGTGCTGGCCTCGGCGCTGGCGATGGACAAGGCGCGCACCAAGGAGACCTACCGCAAGGCGGGCCTGCCGGTCGTCGAAAGCCGCCTGGTCGCGCGGGAAGAGGTTCGGGCCGGGCACGTCATGGCGCCCCCCTATGTGGTCAAGCCCAACAACGACGGCTCCTCGGTCGGCGTCTACATCGTGCATCCGGGGTCGAACGCGCCGCCGCTGGCGGCGTCGATGCCCGCCACCGTGATGGTCGAGGCCTATGTGCCGGGGCGGGAGCTGACAACCTCGGTGCTGGGCGACCGGCCGCTGGGGGTGACGGATATCGTGACCTCGGGCTGGTACGACTACGAGGCCAAGTATTCCGTCGGCGGGTCGCGCCACGTCTGCCCGGCCGACATTCCCGCCGGGATCGCCGCGGCCTGCGAGGACTATGCCCTGCGCGCGCACCGGGCGCTGGGGTGCCGGGGTCTCAGCCGCACGGATTTCCGCTGGGACGAAACCCGGGGTCTCGATGGCCTGATCCTGCTGGAAACCAACACCCAGCCGGGGATGACGCCCACCTCGCTTTCGCCCGAACAGGCGGCATTCAGGGGCATCGACTTTCCCGCGCTGTGCGACTGGCTGGTGAGGGACGCGTCATGCGACCGATGAACCCGTTCCGCGGCGCTCCGAACCACGACCCCGCCCCCAGCCGCTGGGCCTACCGGATGCACCGGCTGTGGCTGCGCCCGACGGTGCGCGTGCTGGTGCGCGTGGGCCTGCCCGCCTTTGCCGTGACCTTCGCCGCCGCCCTCTGGCTGGCCGACGACGCCCGCCGCGCCGCCATCGGCGAAAGCCTGACCGCGCTGCGCGACCAGGTGAAGAACCGGCCCGAGTTCATGGTGACGCTTCTGTCGGTCGAGGGCGCCTCGCCCATCGTGGCCGAAACGGTGCGGGCGACGATCGGCGTGCCGCTGCCGCAGTCGTCGCTCGACCTCGACCTGGCGGCGGCGCGGGCGCGGGTCGAGGCGATCGGGGCGGTGCAGTCGGCGACGCTCAGGGTGCAGCCGGGCGGCGTCCTGCAGGTGGTGGTGACGGAACGCGAGCCCGCCGTGGTCTGGCGCGGGCCGCAGGGCCTGATCCTGCTCGACGGGGAGGGCCGCCGCATCGCCGCGCTTCTGGAACGCGGCGAGCGCGCGGATCTGCCGGTGGTCGCGGGCAAGGGTGCCGATGCGGCGGTGCCCGAGGCGCTGCGCCTGCTGGTCACCGCCGGGCCCATTGCCCCCCGCGTGCGGGGCCTCGTGCGGATGGGCGAACGCCGCTGGGACCTGGTGCTTGACCGCGACCAGCGCATCCTGCTGCCCGAGGCCGAGCCCGAACGCGCGCTGGAGCGCCTGCTGGCGCTGGACGCCGCCGAGCGGCTGCTCGACCGCGACATCCTTGCCGTCGACCTGCGCCTGCCCGACCGCCCGGCGCTGCGGCTGGCCCCCTTTGCCCTGACCCAGATGCGCCGCGCGCAAGGCCTGATCCCGGAGGATAGCGAGCTATGAGGGACCTCTACCACGCCCAGCGGATGATGCGGAACATGCGCCAGGCGGCGATGCAGCGCGGGGTGATCGCGATCCTCGACGTGGGCTCGTCCAAGGTCTGCTGCCTGATCCTGCGCTTCGACGGCGAGGCGCGGCTGCGCGAACAGGACGGCGTCGGGCCGATGGCGGGGCAGTCGCAGTTCCGCATCATCGGCGCCGCCACCACCCGGTCGCGCGGCGTGCGCTTCGGCGAGATCAGCGTGATGGGCGAGACCGAGCGCGCCATCCGCACCGCCGTGCAGGGCGCGCAGAAGATGGCGAACGTGCGCGTCGATCACGTCATCGTCTGCTTCTCGGGCGCGGATCCGCGGTCCTATGGCCTGGCGGGGGAACACGATCTCGCCGACAGCGTGGTGACCGAGGCAGACGTGGCGCGCGTGCTGGCCGCCTGCGAGGTGCCCGACATCGGCCCGGGGCGCGAGGTGCTGCATGCCCAGCCGGTCAACTTCGCGCTCGACCACCGCACCGGCCTTGGCGATCCGCGGGGGCAGATCGGGCATAAACTCGCCTGCGACATGCACCTGCTGTCGGTCGAGGGCGACGCGGTGCAGAACATTATCCGCTGCATCCAGCGCTGCGACCTCGAAATCGCGGGGCTGGCCTCGTCGGCCTATGTCTCGGGCATCGCGAGCCTGGTCGAGGACGAACAGGAATTGGGTGCCACCTGCATCGACATGGGCGGCGGCACCACGGGCCTGTCGATCTTCATGAAGCGGCACATGATCTATGCCGACTCGGTCCGCCTGGGCGGCGACCATGTGACCTCCGACATCGCCAAGGGCCTGCAGGTGCCGATGTCGGTGGCCGAACGGATCAAGACCAAGCACGGCGGGGTGCAGGCCACCGGCATGGACGACCGCGAGATGATCGAGATCGGCGGCGACAGCGGCGACT
>CAZCPY010000193.1:0-4527 GCA_964499865.1 uncultured Rhodobacterales bacterium
GGGGTTGATGGTGGAGAAAGCGTTGATGCTCCTGTTGCAATTGCTGTTGTGCGAGCCCTGCGCTTTTGTCGCGTACCGAGATAACTGACCGTGATCCGGCGATATTTGGCCGTAGTGGATAGAGAGTAGAACGGTTGCTGAGAGGGGATTTGAGTTATGTAGTACGGTTTTTTAGGATGTACTGGGCTAAATGACCGCAGATTTTGGGGTTTAAGTACCACGGTATTTGACCGCGGGTTTGGGAATTAGGATGGGGTGTAACGGATTAGAACGAGATGTTGAGGGGGTTTGAGAAACTGGACTCAATGAAAACGTTCCATGGTATTTGACCGTGCTGGCTCTATAATCAGGTATTCTTTTGGCCGAGGTTGCGGGATGGAGAAAGCAACCGAACTGATTTCAGGGTCTTCTGGGGCTGCACCTGCGGTGCAACTTGGTCTGAGGATGCCTGAGACGGATAGCGATGATCAGTGGGAGATCGTCGATAGGGGGAGTGAACTGCCGGATTATGTGCAAGAGCGAATGCGGATAATTCAGCAGCTAATGGCAGCGCGAGGGACGAAAACATATAAGCAAGTGCAGGAGGAAGGAGCGCGCCGATTAGGAATGAGTGTGCGAAGTCTGCGACGACTGGTGAAAGCATGGCAGGAGTTAGGCGTTGCGGGGTTGACACGGCAAGTGCGATCGGATCAGGGGAGAATCAAAGTTAGCCAGGAGTGGCAGGACTTCATTGTGAAAACGTATAAGGATGGCAATCGCGGGAGTCGGCAAATGAGTCCGGCGCAGGTTGTCGTTCAAGTGCAGGCACGTGCCCAAACGGTTGGGGTTGAGGATTACCCTGGACGCACGACGGTTTATCGCATTTTGCGTCCGCTTATTGAGAAACAACAACAAAAACGATCGTTAGGATGGCGACAGGACCGATTAACGCTGCACACGCGGGAAGGATTAGCGATCGGGATCGAGTGGTCAAATCAAGTGTGGCAGGTGGATCACACGCGTGCGGATGTGTTGGTGGTGGATCAGTCTGGGGAAGTGTTGGGGCGACCGTGGTTAACGATTGTCGTAGACACCTATTCGCGGTGCATTATGGGGATTCATCTTGGCTTTGATGCACCGAGTTCCGCTGTCGTGTGTTTAGCCTTACGCCACGGGATATTGCCCAAGCAATATAGTTCTGCCTATGAATTGCAAGGGAATTGGGGGACGTATGGGTTGCCCCAGTATTTGTATACGGATGGGGGCAAAGACTTTCGATCGCAGCATCTAGAGCAAGTGGCAACGGAATTAGGAATTGTGCTGTGTCTGCGACGCAAGCCGTCGGATGGCGGAATTGTGGAGCGACCCTTTGGCACGTTTAACACGCAGTTTTTCTCGACTCTCCCTGGCTATGTGAACAGTAACGTGATAGAACGATCGCCCGTTGCCGAAAGCGAAGCGTGTTTAACGCTGATGCAGATAGAGCGGTTGCTGGTGCGATATTTAGTGGACCACTACAACCCATCGGTTGATGCGCGGATGGGGGATCAGAGCCGGATTGGGCGATGGGAAGCGGGACGGATTGCTCAACTCCCCTTGCTCGGTGATCGAGAGCTAGATCTGTGTTTGATGCGACGGGACCAGCGCACGGTGTATCGGAGCGGTTATCTTCAGTTTGCGAATCTGACGTATCAGGGCGAGCATTTAGCGGCATATGCAGGAGAAACCGTGATTCTGCGATATGACCCGCGAGACATCACCACTATTTTTATTTATCAGGTGCAGGGGGCTAAAGAGGTGTTTCTGACGCGGGCCCATGCGATGGGATGGGAGACAGAAACGTTGTCGTATCGGGAAGCCCAGGCACTGAGTCAGCGGCGACGGGAGGCAGGCAAAGGGATTAGTGCTCGATCGAAGCTGGAGGAAGTACGGGATCGGGATCGGCGAGTGCAGCGACAGCAGCGGCAGAAACCGGAATCCGTTGCAAAAGCAGTTCCAATGAGTCATCCCCCCTTGCCACCTAAAGTGGATGAGACGTTGCCAGTTGCACCGACCCCAGAGGCAGAGGTAGGGGTAGAGAGGGAGAAGAAGCCGGTGCCGTATGTGCGGGTATTGGACTACGAAGAGATGAAATGGAAGGGGAGATTGCTATGAGCGACGAAGAGCGTGACCCGATTTCGTTACCTCCGAGGGCCATGAAGGCAGGAACGCAGAGTGAGGTGGAGCGACTGCAGCGGCAGTGTTTTGTTGAGTTAGAGAGTGTGCAGCAGTTTCACACCTGGTTGGATGATAATCGCCGGAGTCGGCGGGCCTGCCGGGTGATCGGGGATTCGAGAACGGGGAAAACGATCGCCTGTGATGCGTATCGGCTGAGATATGCGAGTCAAAACGGGACTGGAGATGCGCCGGTCGTGCCCGTCATCTACTGGCATGCCACGACTGAGACAGGGCAGCGGGAGCTGTTTGTTGGGCTGTTGGAGCATTTGAAATATCGCATCATCAACGGCACGATTTCTGACTTGCGGGAGCGTGTTTACCGATTGCTACGAGCCTGCAGGTGGAGATGATCATCCTGGATGAAGCGCATCGGTTTCGGCCCAAGACCTTTTCTGAGATTCGAGACATCTTCGACCTGCTGAGGATTTCTGTCGTGCTAGTTGGGACGGACCGCTTGGATGCCGTAGTCCGGCGGGATGAGCAGGTCTATAACCGGTTTATCATGTGTCATCGCTTCCACCGGTTTGATAGCCAAACGTTAGAAGACACCACCGCCATTTGGGAAGAATACGTGCTGAAGCTACCGCAACCCTCCAACCTGACGCATCCTGATATGCAGAAGATTCTGGGAGCCGCCACTCGCGGTTATCTGGGCGTACTGGACGAGATTTTGCGCCATGCCGCCCGGCTTGCCTTACAAAATGGACAATCCCACATTGAAGCCTCTTTACTGAGCCAGGTCGCGCTGGAATATAAGTAATGGCTTCGAATAGCTGGGTTTTTCGAGTCGTTCCCGTCCCTGGGGAGAGTTTTGGGCATTATATGGGGCGGTTTCGACGTGCGAACCAATTGAGTCATCGATCGGTTGCCGATCATCTGGGTGTGCGAGTACGTTGGGTCGAAGACTGGGACCGCCCTTCCCGACGACGCAATCCAACCGAGCTACAGCTTATTGCCTTATCCAAGCTGGTTGAGGTAGAACCGAACCAGTTGGCCACGATGTTACCCCCAGCTCGCCTGCACCTACAAACCCGATTGTGTGCCGCCTGCTATAGCGAAACACCTGTGCATCAGGTGAAGTGGCAACAGGATGGAAAAGGAGAGTGCGATCGCCATGCCCTCCTTTTCCTTTCGGGTTGTCCAATCTGTGGAACCGAATTCCGAGCCCCTGTCCTGTGGGAGGATGAACGCTGTGAGCACTGCGGGTTGAAGTTCGGTCAGATGCAGGTGTATCAGCAATCAAGCCGTCATCAGGAGTAGTCTGATGGCCCAGATCGTTTCTTTGCCTGAGATCGGCTCATGGATTTGTTGAAATTGTTTTTTGAGGCGTGTGAGCAATGCTTCTTGCTCAACGATGTCCTCGGAGTAGTTCCATTTGCCTGGTGAGGTTCTGCGGTTGATAATTGCCCGTTCCAGCTCAATCTTGTCGGTGTTGAGTGCAACGCAGGCTGCGTAGAAGGCAGGCTGAAGGGTTTGGACTTGTTGTTCGAGTTCTGCCAGTTGAGCACGGAGGTCAATCATGGCATTGATAATGTCCAGTGGCTCAAGGAGAGTGGGTACTGCTTCATGGGCTATTAGGGGAATCTGAGAATCGAGCGTCATGCATTGAAAGCTGAAACGATTGACGTCACTGTAAAAGCGATCTCGACACAGGGTAGAGGAAGAAAGGGTTAAAATTGCCACCCGTTTCAAGGAGAGCTTGTGCGATCTCTCCTTGCGAGCCCTGGAAGGAACAGCTAATCCATCTTCTGCGCTTTATCCATCCTTGAGTTGATGGGTAAGGATTTTACTGGCTCGAGTTAGTGAGCGATCGAGCCTGGTTAAAGAGTGAAACCGAATAGATTCTTCTAGGTAAAGCACAACCTCTCCTAATTAGAGCGCAATCTCCCTAGTAGTAAGAGATCGACACGACACAGATGGTGCGCGATCGTACTCCCGATTGGTGTGCGATCAACACCGGTTAGAGCGCGATCGTACAACTGCAAAATGCACAAGGTCCTTATGAATCGCTTATGTGGAGATGGATTTAATGATGGATAACATTGTTGAAGACAATATAGTGATAGATGGATCGTCGTATAGATGGATGGATAAATTACAAATAGCGATGGATATATACAAATACTTGATAGGGTGTGATGGATATACTGATATAGGTGGAAAACGGTGAGGCTCTAGAAGCCTTTATTCATAGGGTTTCGCGATTTTACGAGGTGGAGAACGCTGGGGATAGGTATAAGGATGGATAAGAGATTTATATGGGGATGGATATATACAAACATAGAGACACGTGAGGAGCGATCGTGGATGGATGCGGAGATGTTCTGAACA
>CAZCPY010000194.1:0-4524 GCA_964499865.1 uncultured Rhodobacterales bacterium
CCATCAAGGGCGTCTACGGCCGCGAGATCTTCGAGACCTGGTACAAGATGATCGCGATGCTGGAAAACGGCCTCGACATCCGCCGCGTGATCACCCACCGCTTTCCCGTCGCCCGCTTCGAGGACGGCTTCGCCGCCATGCGGTCGGGCAGGTCGGGCAAGGTCGTGCTGGACTGGACGTGAGGCAGGGCTACTGCGCAAGTTCCGCCAGGCAGACCACCCGCACCCGCAGACCCGGCGCCTGCGCGCGCAGCTCGCGTTCCACCATCCGCCGCGCAGGCAGGGGCGGGGCCAGCGCCAGCACCCGGCCGCGGTAGCCCAGGCGTTCCAGACGGCCCAGCACCTGGAACGCCTCGTGCCCTTCGGCAAACAGCGCGAAGCCCAGAGCCGCGGGCCGCAGCCGGTCCAGCAGCGCGGGCGTCAGGCGCGCAAAGTCGACCACCTCCACCGCCCGCAGCGCCACCGGCGCTATCGCCCGTGACCCGACCAGCACGAGCCGCAGCCGGGGCGGCGTAGGCGTGGGCAGCCGGGGCACGGGGCGGCTGTTCATCCGGCGGAAACCCATCCCTGCGGGCGCAATCAGGCGCGGAAAAGCAACTTGGGCGGGAAATGGCACGCGGGCACTCTTCCGTGATGATAGGTGTGGCCGCAGGGGACTCGCAAGAGGCAGGCCGTCGCATGTAAGGCGGGGCGGACCGCTGCACCCGAGGGGGCCATGGATTCCCGTTTCGTCGCCTCGATTCTGGACGCGCTGCCGCTTGCGGCGCTGCTGATCGCCCGCGACGGGCGCATCGCGGCGGCGAACACCGCCGCGGGGCGGCTGTTCGGGCCCGGAATTGTCGGGCGGCCGCATTCCTTCGTGCTGCGCCAGCCCGACCTGGGCGAGGCGCTGGCGGCGGCGCTGGCCGGGGCGCCGGTGGCGCCGGTGCGGCTGGTGCTGACCGGACCCGCGGCCGAATCGGTGTTCCGCGTGACCGTCTCGCCGGTGGCGGGCGAGGCGCGCGAGGGCGTGCTCTGCGCCTTCGAGGACATCACCGCCGAGGAACGAATCGGCCAGATGCGCCGCGACTTCGTGGCCAATGTCAGCCACGAGCTGCGCACGCCGCTGACCGCCCTTCTGGGCTTCATCGAGACGCTGCAGGGCGCCGCGCGCGACGACGCCCCCGCGCGCGCGCGCTTCCTGGCCATCATGTCGACCGAGGCCGGGCGGATGAACCGGCTGGTGCGCGACCTCTTGTCGCTGAGCCGGGTCGAGGCCGAGGAACGCGTGCGCCCGACCGACCGGGTGGACGCCGCCGCGCTGGCGGCCTCGGCCGTCGCCACGCTGCGGCCGATGGCCGAGGCCGCGGGCGTGGCCTTGCGGCTGGAGGGCGCGGGCGCGCCGCAGGTCGTCCATGCCGATGCCGACCAGATCACCCAGGTGCTGAACAACCTCGTCGAGAACGCGATCAAGTATGGCGGGGCGGGCGGCGAGGTCACGGTGCGGCTGTCGGCGGTGGACCACGCCCCCTGGGCGCGGGGCCCCGCGCTGGTGATCGAGGTGCAGGACCGGGGCGAGGGGATCGACCCGATCCACATCCCGCGGCTGACCGAGCGTTTCTACCGCGCCGATGCGCACCGGTCGCGCGAAAAGGGCGGCACCGGGCTGGGGCTGGCCATCGTCAAGCACATCGTCAACCGCCACCGCGGCCGGTTGCAGATCGACAGCACGCCGGGCGAGGGCAGCCGCTTCACCATCCTGCTGCCGCGCGCCTGACGCCCGGGCTCAGACCCCCATCCCCAGCCGCATCAGCCCGTGGCGGACGGGCGCCGCCCCGTGCAGCGCCGCCGCCGCCCCGCCCCGCAGGCGCTGCCACGCCGGGCCGCCGGCGATCGAGGCGCGGTTCAGAAGGTCGACGCCGCCCGCGCGCAGCAGGATCTCGGGGTGCCGCCTGCGGGCATAGGCGTCGAGCATCGCTGCGCCGCCGAGGCCCGCGGGGTCCTTCTCGGCCACGTCGAGCAGCGTCGCCACATCCGCGAGGCTCATGTTCAGCCCCTGCGCGCCGATGGGCGGCACGACATGCGCCGCCTCGGCCACCAGCGCCACCCGCTGCCCGGTCAGGCGCGTGGCGACCTGCGTCAGCATCGGCCAGGCCGTGCGTCCGGTGACCAGCCGCAGGGGCCCCAGCACATGGCAGGACCGCAGCGACGCCTCGGCCTCGAATGCCGCCGCGGGCAGCGCCAGCCGCCGCGCGGCCTCGGACGCGCGGTCCATCCAGACCACGGCCGAGGCGGGCAGGCCGCCGTGGTCGGGCAGGGGCACCAGCGTGAAGGGCCCGCCGTCGCGGTGGATCTCGGTCGAGACGCCGCGGTGCGGCAGCGGATGGGTGACGGCAAAGCTCAGCGCCGTCTGGCCGTAGCCGGTGCGCCGCACGCCGATCCCCAGCGCGCGGCGCATCGCGCTGTCGCGCCCGTCGGCGGCGATCAGCAGGCGCGCGGCCACCGTCTCGCCGCTGGACAGGCCAAGCCGCACCTCGCCGTCGCGCGCAAGCAGGCTGCGCGCCGCGACGCCGGCGCGGAAGGTCACGCCCGGCAGCTCGGCCAGCCGCGCCAGGGCGCAGGCCCGGATGCGCCAGTTGGGCAGGTTCCAGCCGAACGGCGCCCCGCCCAGTTCGGCCGCCACGAAGTCCTGCGCCGGGCCAAGCGTGCCATCCTCGGCCGCCTCGGCGATGCGCATCACCGCCAGTGCCGCGGCATGCGGCGCCAGGCGATCCCACAGGCCCGCGCGGACCAGCAGCGCCTGCGCCGGCTGCAGGAAGGCGGTCGTGCGCAGGTCGGCCCCGGGGGCATCGGCCTCGGTCACCGGCGGGGCGGGATCGACCGCCAGCACCGAGAACCCGGCCGACCCGAAGGCCGCGGCGGCCGCCAGCCCCGCCACCCCGCCACCCGCAATCGCCACGTCGATCATGCGCTTTTCCCCATTGCGGTCAGGAAATCGGTCAAGTCGCCCGTCCAATGCTGCACATGCGCCCCCCCGTCGCGCTCCGGCGCGACATGGACGGTCGCCATGCCCAGGCCGTGCGGCACCGCGAGGTTGCGCGCCTCGTCGTCGAACATCGCCGCCCCGGCGGGCGCGAAGCGCGATCCCGCGATCACCTGCGCATAGGCTTCGGCGGCGGGCTTGGGGCGATAGCCGGTGTGCTCGATGCCCCAGATGCGCTCGAACACGCCGTCCAGGCCGCGCGCGTGCAGCACCTTCAGCGCATAGGGCTCGTCGGCATTGGTATGCACGATCTTGCGCCCCGGCAGCGCCCGGATGGCGGCGGCCAGCGCGGGATCGGGCTGCAGCCCCGACAGGTCGATCTTGTGGACATGGGCAAGGAAGGTCGTGGGCTCGACCCCGTGTTCGGCCATCAGCCCCGACAGGGTGGTGCCGAACCGCGCCCAGTAGCTGCGCCGCAAGAGGTCGGCCGACCCGCGCGACATCTGCAGGTTGTGCATCACCCAGTCGGTCATGCGCGCGGAAATCTGGTCGAACAGGCGCGCCTCGGGCGGATAGAGGGTGTTGTCGAGATCGAAGACCCAGGTGCGGACATGGGCGAAAGCCTCGACGGGGGCGGGATCGGCAGACATGAGGGGAACCTAGGGCCGCGTGTCCCCAAGGTCCAGAAGCCGCGGCACATTGGCCGCGGGCGCCGGCCGGGTTATGTCCTGTGGAACGCAGATCGGAGGATGGCCTTGCAGAAGGATGCCTACACGCTGATCCTCGACGCCATCGAGGCGGGAACCTGGCGGCCGGGGGACAGGCTGGTGGAATCGGAACTGGCCGAACGGCTGGGCGTCAGCCGCACGCCGGTGCGTGAGGCGCTGCAGCGGCTGGAAACGCAAGGGATGCTGACGCGCGACGGGCGCAGCCTGATCGTCGCCTCGCTGGACCACAGCCAGCTGGCCGAGCTCTACGCGGTGCGCGGCGAGCTCGAGGGGCTGGCCGCCCGGCTGGCCGCGCGGCACGCGACGGAAGAGGAGCTCCGCGTGATGGCCGGCATGGTCGAGGCAGACCGCGCGCTGATCGGCGGCGACCCCCGCGCGCTCAGCCGCGCCAACAAGCGCTTCCACCGCCAGATCCACCTGGCCAGCCACAACCGCTTCCTGATCCAGCAGCTGGACCTGCTGCACCGGGCGATGGCGCTGATGGCAAACACCTCCTTCGCCGCCGAGGGGCGCGACGCGCAGGGCATCGCCGAACACGCCGCGATCCTGGCCGCCATCGCCGCCCGCGACGGCGACGCCGCCGACGCGGCACTCCGCCACCACATCAGCCGCGCCTTCGAGACCCGCCTGCGCATCGACGCAGGCGAAATCCGCACCCGCTGAGCGCGGCCCCGGCGTCCGAAGCAAATCGCGTGCCTTCGGCACATTCCTTTCATCTCGCCTGCGGGGCCTGAAGAAGGCCCCTCCGGCTCGGGCGAAGGGGGGGCTCCGCCCCCGGACCTGACGCTCCTCCCCCGGGATATTTGGGATCGGAAGATGGGACCGGCGGGTTCAT
>CAZCPY010000195.1:0-4499 GCA_964499865.1 uncultured Rhodobacterales bacterium
GGATTTTCTGTTGGTGATGGTCGTCATCTCAGACTAACTTTGTCTAAACTCGTGAGCGATGAAGAATTGAAAATGACCCTTCCAACAACATCACGCGGAAATGTGGCCACCCCAACCGTCAGGATCATAATAGCGTAATCGGTATTCAAACAGTTCTCTTAACCTACGTCTGCGCCCGAACAGGGATACTACAGAAAAATCAGTGTGTAGGTATCATCACATTCTTACACCCGATTCTCAATCAGCTATCGGAGCCAAACCGGAGGTAAATTAGATGCAAAAGCCTTCAACATCTTCAGAATGGGGAAAAACGCCGGGTTTCTTAACAGCCCCCCCTGCAAGATTCGCGCCAACTTTCGAGCGACGGACGCACAGACCAACACCTCGTTCGCGCAACAGAGGCCGTCGCTGCGCTCAGGCGGCTAGCGCGGCTTGGAAAATTCCCGCCTTTCATCATCGCTTCTCTTTCGATGCTTGAGCTAATCGGCGCCATCGAACTTGCGCGCGACAGCCGTGCGCCTGTGCTCATCACGGGTGAAACAGGCACGGGCAAGGAATTGCTTGCGCTCGCGACTCACGCGCTCAGCTCCCGCCGCAGCCGGGAGTTCATTGCTTTCAACTGCGCGTCGTCGAGCCGCGAATTGATCGAAAGCCAACTCTTCGGCCATCAACGCGGCAGCTTTACTGGCGCATCCGGTGATTTCAAAGGCGTCATTCGCGAAGCCGAAGGAGGCACGCTCCTGCTAGACGAGATCGGCGAATTGAACCCGGACTTGCAGCCGAAACTGCTGCGCTTTTTGCAGGAAGGCGAAGTGCATCCCGTGGGCGCGTCCAAGCCTGTCAAAACCGACGTACGCGTAATCGCGGCAACCAACCGGAATCTGGATGCGTATGTCCGCGCCGAGCGCTTCCGCGCCGACCTGTTCGAGCGCCTCAACGTGGCGCGCCTGCACATCCCGCCGCTGCGCGAGCGGCGCGAGGAGATTACCCTGCTCATTGAGCATTTCATGGAGCGCTATCAGCGGGAAGAGCGTAAACAGGGGTTGCGGCTGAACGACGAAGCGTTGGAATTGCTCTCCGGCTACGAATGGCCGCGCAACACGCGCCAGCTCGGGAATGAGGTGCGCCGCCTTGTGGCGCTTTCCTTGAATGACGAAGTGATCGGCGCGGATCGCCTTTCGCCTGAAATCAGAGACGCCGCCACCTCTTTGTCCCTTTCCGCCGCGATGCTTGTTGAAGGCAAGATCGTGGTTGACGCAAACCTGCCATATCACGAAATGAAGTATGAGATGGAAAGACTGTACATTGCGCACGCGCTGAAGCAGGCGGGCGGCAATCTGCAACAGGCCGCCGCAAGGATGAAGATGAGCCGCTTTGGTTTGAGTAAGGCAATGGTGAGATTGGGAATCAAAGTTGAAGGCGACGGTCATTCGCGAGTCTCGTGAAACAAGCGCCAGTAAGATTTCATCAGGCGGCAACTGAGTTGACATTGCCGACAATTCTGTTGCCGTCTGAGAAAAGTCGTTTAACAGAAACGGCTTAATCGCCGTTTCGGCGTCAGAAGTCGCCTGGCCAGTGGCAACTCAGTTAGCGCAGGCTTTCAAGATGATTAACGACACGCAAGCTGTTGGAATGTCTCAAACCATAGCGCCAATGCGGCTTAGGAACATTCTCTTGTCAGAAGCGGGGTTCGGCACACCGGTTGAATCAGGGAAGGGCGCATACTTGGAAGCCAAGTGTGTTGCTCGCCTTGTGAAAATCGTTGAAGGAGAATCGCTTTATGACGCTGTATTCGCGCCGCCGCATTGAAAGAGAGCTTCTGTGTATTGGCCTTGCTTTTCTTCTAATCATGTTGATGCCTCATAACGGATTGAAATCAATCTCCACTCCGATTGTTCAGGCGCAGGAAGGAGGTGCTATATTTGCGTTCAGTGATCTGCAATTTGATGGATCACGTTATTACTACCCCTGCTCCGTGATTGCTGGCTACATAACTGTGGATTGGCGAATGTATCTGGCTGACAATATTAACTATATTGTGAACGAGATCGCGCCTGTTAGCATAAACGTGGATTCGAGCGAGTTTTTCGTTGAACCGGGGGGATGCATTGGATTTGGGGATTGCGCCACCAGATGTAACGCCTGCGTTACAGGGTATAGAAACAACTGTAAACTCATTGCTATCGGTGCGGCGACTGTTGCAGGTATTACATTTCTTGCATCATTTGCGTGCGCTATAGGAGCGGCGGCGACGATCGTAGGAATTGGGATAGCCTTTCTTTGTGGGGCTGCAGCCGGCGCGGTGCTTGCAGGCACAGGACTTATTATTAAGGGGCAATACGAGACATGTAAGGCAGCGGCCGTCAATGCTTGTAATGCGAGTAATCCAGGATGTAATTGTGCAGGATAAATAAAGATGTTAACGAAAAAAACGCGATTCATATTAGGCGGGGTGATGTTGTTGTTTATGGTCGGATTTTATGCCGTCTTTTTTATCAGCATTGACGCAAGCGTGAGCGACCTGATTCCGTTTTGGCCGATGTTCCTTTCCCTAGCAGTGGCGATTGTCGCTATTTCCATCGGGTTCTGGCACATGCCCGAACAACACCGGACGCCCGCCATTGCCGCCATCGCGTTAACGGGACTCTTACTGCGAGAACTCACAATACATACGTTGACCTCTTGGTATCTGCCAATGTTTGCAACAGCGGTAGTCATCATCATCTGTGTCGCGGTCTTCTTGCCGGTCAGGAACGACGTGCCAGTAGGGGTGGTTATGATGAGGAAGGTGCGGGTCATACTTGGCGGCGTGATGTTGTTGTTTATGGTCGGATTTTATGCCGTCTTTTTTATCAGCATTGACGCAAGCGTGAGCGACCTGATTCCGTTTTGGCCGATGTTCCTTTCCCTAGCAGTGGCGATTGTCGCTATTTCCATCGGGTTCTGGTACATGCCCGAACAACACCGGACACACACCATTGCCGCCATTGCGATGACAGGCCTCTTGTTGCGAGAACTCACAATACATACGCTTTCCTCCTGGTATCCGCCAATGTTTGCAACGGCGGTAGTCATCATCATCTGTGTTGTGGTCTTCTTGCCGGTCAATAGTACCGCCAACAGACCAACTCACTTGGGAGAAACATCATGAAACTCAATGGACGAATCAGCAGCACAACTCTTTTTGTCCTGGTTCTGGCGACCTTGGGAACGGTCTTATACACAACCCGAACACCGAAAGCTTCGGTGCAAGAAATGCCTGCCCTCGTTACCAACGAGACAGAAAACCTACAAGTTGTTTCTTCAACCATAGGGGCCGGTAAACTTATTCTGGTCGTCAAGAATACGGGTGATCAGCCGATTATCGGCTATCACTTTGATTGGAAGGCTAAAGAAGGTCTGGACGGTGACCTGACAGGCACGAACGCGCTTGCGCCAGGGTCGAATCTCACCATTGTTATCCCTTTGAATCAACTTGAGTGGGACGCGACAGCCGGCTTGTATAAACTCAATTTAGCAATGGCGCTCTTTGAGGACGGCAACGCGGAAGGTAACTGGACACGAGCACAAATCCATCGTGACAGAATAGTAGGTGGAGCGCTTGCTGCACCGAAGATACAGGGAAAACTTGCTCAAGTTAACGCGTCGGACATCTCTACTATTGAGAGGCTGTCTGGCGATCTAAAAGCGCTTCTCGCGCCTCCCGGCAAATTGACCAAATGGCAACAGATTGGTTATGAAGGCGCAGTTATACGGGCATCCGCACAGGCCGAGTACATGCTGAGACAGCGGCCATCGCCGGAGAAAATTTCGCAAAAAATTGCCGAGATGCGAAAAAATGTTGATCGTCAAGCTGCGCTTGGGCGCGATATTACCGAAGGGGGGCAAAGCCAATGAGAAAATCTATTCTATTCCTGTTTGCGTTGATACTTGGCATTTTTGCCACGCCGACTTCTTCCGATAGAGTCACGGCTCAGGACTGTGAACCCAGTTGTCAGGAGCAACCATGTGATGGCGGATTGATTTGGGATTGGTTCGCATGCGTCTGCATCCAACCCGGGTCGCCGATCATTATTGATCTTGATAACAATGGTTACGATTTGACTGACGCGGCAAATGGCGTTCGCTTCGATTTGGCCGGAGATGGCAAGCGTCGACAATGGTCCTGGACTGCGCGCGGCAGTGACGAAGCGTTCCTTGTGCTTGATAGAAACGGCGATGGCAGGATTACAAGCGGCCTGGAGTTGTTTGGCAACTTCACTGAGCAGCCTGTGACCGAAGAGCCGAACGGATTCACGGCGCTTGCCATATTCGATGCGAATGGGGATGGTTGGATCAATGCGAATGATCCGATCTATCAACGATTACAACTTTGGATAGACTCAAACCACAATGGGGTGAGTCAGCCGCATGAGCTGTTTTCGTTGAATGAGAAAGGCGTTGAACACGAGTTTAGACAAAGTTAGTCTGAGATGACGACCATCACCAACAGAAAATCC
>CAZCPY010000196.1:0-4469 GCA_964499865.1 uncultured Rhodobacterales bacterium
GATCACCGCCCCGGTCTACACGATGGAACTGCTGGGCGACGCGACCATGGTCACCATCCGCGCGGGCGGGGCGCTGGTCGCGGTCAAGGCCGACAAGGCCTTCCGCGCCGACATCGGGCAGGAGGTGGCGATCGCCGTGCCGCCCGCCGCCTGCCATCTCTTTGCTGCCACAACCGGGGAACGGCTGTCCGCCTGAAACCCCCCTCACCAGTCGGGCGCCATGCCCGCAACAACAGGGAGACGACCAGATGCATCTTCGCAAGATCGCCCTCGCCGGGGTCTTCGCGCTCTTGGGCTCGACCGCGATGGCGGCCTGTCCGTTCCAGAACGACGTGCCGCTCAAGTCGCTGACCGCAGGGTTCGAGGCCTGGAAGGCGGTGACCGACGCGATGGCCGAATGCGGCAACTTCACCGCCGAGCTTGACCAGGAATTCGCCCAGAAGCAGGCCGAGGCCTTCGCGGCGAACCCCTCGCTCTACCACATCGGCGGGGTGGCCAACGAAACCATCGTGCCGCTGGTCAATGCGGGCACGATCCGCCCGCTGGACGATCTGGTGGCAAAGTACGGCCAGAACCTGCAGCCGAACCAGCTGATCAAGATGGACGGGAAGGTCATGGCCATCGCGATGATGGTCAACACCCAGCACCTGATGTTCCGCCGGGACATCTTCGACGAACTGGGCCTCGCCGTCCCCACCACCTACGACGAGGTTCTGGCCGCGGCCGAGGCGATCAAGGCCTCGGGCAAGGTCGCCTATCCGCTGGGCGGCACCTACAAGGCCGGATGGAACCTGGCCGAGGAATTCGTCAACATGTACCTGGGCTTCGGGGCGCCGATGGTGAACCCCGACGGCACGCCCAACATCAACAACGAAAACGGCGTCAAGGCGCTGGAGATGATGAAGGCGCTGACCGCCTACATGGACCCCGAGTTCCTGACCTCGGACTCGACCTATGTCCAGCAGCAGTTCCAGCAGGGCAAGATCGCCTTCGCCAACCTCTGGGCCAGCCGCGGCGGGGCGATGGACGATGCGGCAGAAAGCCAGGTGGTGGGCAAGGTCGACGGCGCCCCGGCGCCGGCCGTGATGCCCGGCGCCGCCCCGGCCACGACGCTGTGGTGGGACGGGATCGTGATCGCCGCCAACATCACCGACGCCGAGGCCGAAGCGGCCTTCAGGGTCGCGATGGAGGGGCTGGACACCGAGATGGTGACGGCCAACAACGACGACGCCATCTGGCTGATCAAGGGCTACACGCCCGGACGTCTGGCCGGGGGCGCGATTGCCACCGCCACCGCCAACCCGCCGCCGCCGTCCTACCCCTCGACCACGGCGCAGGGGATCATGCACGGCGCCGTCGGCAACCAGATCGCCGCCTTCTTCACCGGCGAGAAGTCGGCCGCCGACACGCTGGCCGCCATCGAGGCGGAGTACAACACCGCCGCCGGGGAAGCCGGCATCCTGAAGTGAACACTCCGGGCAGGCGGCGCCACGCCGCCTGCCCGCCGCCCCCTGCCGGGACAGGTCCATGCGCAGCCGCACCTTTGCCTGGTTCATCGCGCCTTCGGTGACGATGATGCTGGTCTTCATCGCCTTCCCGCTGGTCAGCGTGTTCTGGGGCAGCTTCCGCCTGACCCAGCCGGTGACCGAGGTGGTGACGGTCGAGACCTGCACCCCCGGCTTCACCGGCCAGACCTGCGTGCAGGAGACCAAGACCCGGCCGGTGCTGGGCGAAGATGGCCGGGTGATGACCGAGACCAGTTTTGTCGGGCTGCAGAACTACGCCAACGTGGTCGAACCCGCCCGCGCCTGGGCGGCGCTGGCCGCGGGCGACCTGGGCGCGCTTCTGTCCATCGACTTCTGGCGCGCGCTGCGCTTCACGCTGAGCTTCACCTTCATCACCCTGCCGCTGGTGCTGGCGGTGGGCCTGGGCCTGGCGCTGGCCGTCAACGGGCTGACCCGCGCCATCCGGGGGCCGGTGATCTTCGTCACCCTGCTGCCCTTCATCATCACGCCGGTCATCGGCGCGCTGGCGATCCGCTGGCTGTTCGTGGGCGACGGCATCCTGACGCGGCTGCTGGAGTACTGGTCCGGCGCCGAGATCGCGATGTTCGCCCAAGGCTGGACGATCGAGCTGCTGATGATGTTCTACCGCGTCTGGCACGTGGCGCCCTTTGCCTTCGTGATCTTCTACGCGGGGCTGCAATCGGTGAACCAGGACGCGGTCGAGGCCGCGCTGATCGACGGTGCCACGCGGCTGCAGCGCCTGCGCTATGTGGTGATCCCGCACCTGATGCCGCTGATCATGTTCGTGGCGCTGATCCACCTGATGGACGCCTACCGCGTCTTCGAAGAGGTCATCGGCTTCCGGTCGGAAGCCTACGTGATTTCCCTGCAGTACCTGACCTACGACTACCTGACCCCCGACGGCACCGGCACGCGGGCGGTGAACCGGGCCTCGGCCTCGTCGATGCTGACGATGGTCGGCATCGTGATCCTGCTGATCCCGCTTCTGCGCACCACCTGGCGCCAGCACCGGGGGACCCGCTGATGTCCGCGCCGATCCGTGCCCTGCGACCGCCGGCCTGGCTCAGGCTGACCTCGGGCGGCCTTCTGGGGCTGTGGCTGGTGATCGCGGCCTTCCCGATCCTGTGGATCGCGGTGATGAGCGTGAAGCTGCCGCTGGACGCCTTCGCCGACAGCCCCTGGCAGGTGATCCGGGGGCCGCAGACGCTGGCCGCCGGCAAGGGGATCACCTGGGCCGATCTGGCAGCGACGGCGGTCCTGCTGTGGGGCTTCTGGCGCCTTGCCACGCGCACGGCGCCCCGGCTGGTCGCGCGGCTGGCGGCCGACCGGCCCGCGCCGGGGTGGATCGTCGCGGCGGCGGTGCTGGCCGCGGGCTTCTGGCTGGCGGCCACCCGCCTGCTGCCGCCCGCGCTGGACGGCGTGAACGCCGCCCTGGGCCTGCAGTCGCTGTTCGGCTTCACCTGGGAAAACTACCGTGCCGTCTGGGTGGACAACGAATTCTGGCGCAACTTCGCGAATTCGTTGCAGGTCACGCTGGGGGTGACGGCGATCTCGCTGACCTGCGGCACGCTGGCGGGCTATGCGCTGGCGCGGTCGGGCACCCGGATCGCCTTCGTGATCCTGATCGTCGCCCTGATCTTCCGCGCCCTGCCGCATTCGGTGCTGGTCACCGGCTACCTGCCGGTCTTCATCAACTCGGCCGAAATCCTGCGCCCGATCCTGGGCGATGCGGCGCCCACGCTCTACGGCCAGCCGCTGGCCGTCATCGCGGTGCTGGTCGCGATCAACCAGCCCTTCACCATCTGGATGCTGCGGTCGTTCTTCCAGAACATCCCCGCCGAACTTGACGAGGCGGCGCGCGTCGACGGCTGCACGCATTTCCAGGCCTTCCGCTGGGTCATCATGCCGGTGATGTGGCCGGGGGTGATCACCACGGGGCTGTTCAGCTTCCTTCTGGGCTACAACGACTTTCTCGTCACCTCGCTGCTACTGGACCAGTCGGACATGACGATGGTCCCGGCGATCAGCGGCTACTTCAACCGCGAGACCACCACCACCGACCAGGTCGAGGCGATTGCCGCCGCGGTGTCGATCACCGCGCCCCTGTTCCTGCTGGTGATGATCTTCCAGCGCCAGATCGTCAGCGGCCTGACCGCGGGGGCGGTCAAGGGGTGAGACATCCGGCCTTCAAGCATCTTCCGCGGGACGGGCTGAGGCGCAGGGCATGCGCCCGCCCTCGCCCCCTCCCGCAACCCATCAGGAGAACGTCATGAAAGGCTCCCGCCCCGAACAGGCCGTGCTGACGAAACACACGGACATGACCAGGACCGACGCCACCCGCGCCGTCATCGAAGCCATGGTGGACGGCCTGAACGACCACCGCATCGCCGACATCGGCGAGTTTTTCGCCGCCAGCTTCCGCTGGATCGGCAACCAGGGCTGCGGCACCAAGACCGGCCTGCGCGCGTTCCAGGACAACTGGCAGAAACCCTTCCAGGCGGCCTTCCGCGACAAGGTCTGCGTCGACGAGGCGCGGCTATACATGGGCGAATGGGCCGCGGCCTTCGGCCGGCAGGAGGCCACCCACGCCGGCGAGTTCATGGGCATCGCCGCCACCGGCAAGCGGGTGGAAATCCGCTACATGGACTTCTGGAAGGTCGTGGACGGCAAGATCACCGACAACTGGGTGATGGTCGATTTCCCCCATGTGATGGCGCAGCTTGGCGTGGACTGCTTCAACGGCCACGGCTGGGAGGCCTATGACCGGGGCGAGAAGGTGCCGCCCGGACCCGCAACCGCTGCCGAATGATCCGCCGGGGTGCGTGAGATCACGCACCCTACCCCCGCGTCGGGTGCGTGCTTGCACGCACCTCCCCCCAAAGGCCCGCGCCCCATGCCGATCCACCTGAAGACCGCCAAGCCCCAGTCCGAACGCGCCGAGGA
>CAZCPY010000197.1:0-4423 GCA_964499865.1 uncultured Rhodobacterales bacterium
AGGGAAGCGGCTTCTTCAGCCGCTGACCGACAGGAAAGGAATGTGCCGAAGGCACTCCGCTACCTTCAGGCGCCGGGGCCGGGCGGCACGGGCCAGATGCTGCGGGCCCCGCCTTCCGGCGGGGCCCGTAGGATCGCCCTGACGGATTTCTCGGGTCAGTGGGCGTGGCCCTTGTCCCAGTCCTCGCGCTTGGGCAGCTGCTCGAACGTGTGCTCGGGCGGCGGCGAGGACAGGGTCCATTCCAGCGTGTCGGCAGAGGGGTTCCAGTAGTTGTTCTCGGTCACCTTGCGGCCGTAGAACAGGCTCCAGAAGATCACGCCCAGGAAGAAGACGAAGCTCGCGAAGGACAGGAAGGCGCCCATCGACGAAACCCAGTTCCAGTAGGCGAAGGCCTCGGGGTAGTCGATGTAGCGGCGCGGCATGCCCTGGCGGCCCAGGAAATGCTGCGGGAAGAAGGTGAGGTTCGACCCGATGAACATCGCCCAGAAGTGCACCTTGCCCGCCCATTCCGGGTAGTGCCGGCCCGACATCTTGCCGAACCAGAAGTAGATGCCCGCGAAGATGCCGAAGACGGCGCCGAGGCTCATCACGTAGTGGAAATGCGCCACCACGTAATAGGTGTCGTGGAGTGCGCGGTCGATGCCCGCCTGGGACAGCACGATACCGGTCACGCCGCCCACGGTGAACAGGAACAGGAAGCCGAAGGCCCAGAGCATCGGCGTCTTGAACTCGACCGACCCGCCCCACATCGTCGCGATCCAGGAGAAGATCTTGATCCCCGTGGGCACCGCGATGACCATCGTGGCGACCATGAAATAGCTCTGCTGCGTCAGGCTCATCCCCACGGTGTACATGTGGTGCGCCCAGACCACGAAGCCGAGCACCCCGATCGACACCATCGCGTAGACCATCGGCAGGTAGCCGAAGATCGGCTTTCTGGAGAAGGTCGAGATGACGTGGCTGATGATGCCGAAGGCCGGCAGGATGATGATGTAGACCTCGGGGTGGCCGAAGAACCACAGGATGTGCTGGTACAGGACCGGGTCGCCGCCGCCCGCGGGATCGAAGAAGGTGGTGCCGAAGTTGCGGTCGGTGATCAGCATGGTGATCGCGCCCGCCAGCACCGGCAGCGCCAGCAGGATCAGCCAGGCGGTGACGAAGATCGACCAGGCGAAGAGCGGCACCTTGTGCAGCGTCATGCCCGGTGCGCGCATGTTGAGGAAGGTCGTGATCATGTTGATCGCGCCCAGGATCGACGAGGCCCCCGACAGGTGCACCGCGAACAGCGCGAGGTCGGCCGCGTAGCCGCCCTCGGTCGTCGACAGCGGCGGATACAGCACCCAGCCCAGGCCCGCGCCCGTCTGGCCGCTGCCGCCCGGCATGAACACCGACAGGATCGCCAGCGTCGAGCCCGCGACGAACATCCAGTAGGACAGGTTGTTCATCCGCGGAAAGGCCATGTCGGGCGCGCCGATGTGCAGCGGCATGAAGTAGTTGCCGAAGCCGCCGAACAGCGCCGGGATGACGACGAAGAACATCATCAGCACGCCGTGGGCGGTGATGATCACGTTCCACAGGTGCCCGTTGGGGGTGCAGTCCTCCACCGCCGCGGCGGTCAGGCGGGCGCCCTCCATGCACATGTACTGCACGCCCGGCTGCATCAGCTCCATCCGCATGTAGACGGTGAAGATGACCGAGATCAGCCCGACGAAGCCGCCGGTGAACAGGTAGAGGATGCCGATGTCCTTGTGGTTCGTCGACATGAACCAGCGGGTGAAGAATCCGCGGCGGTCGTGGTGGTCATGGTCGTGAATGGCGGCGTCAGCCATCGGCGTCCCTCGCGTTAGTGCCAGCGCGGGGCCTTGCCCGCGCGCGGTTCCCACGGCGCCTGTCGCGCCTTGGCGATGCTTCTAGGCGCAAGGCACGGCTGGGGCAAGGCAAAGCCGATGACCTTGGCTGGGGTAAATTGGCGCAGACGCCGTGACGGGCGGCGGCCCGGACGGTCGGGCACCGTCACGTTGCGGCGCAAGCCCGGGCACCGCCCATCGCCGGCGCAAACGTCGCCATCAGGGCCGCGTCGAGGTCGGCCATCGTCACCGGCAGGCCGAGGTCGACCAGCGATGTCACCCCGTGGCCGCGGATGCCACAGGGGACGATGCCGTCGTAATGCGACAGGTCGGGTTCGACGTTGATCGAAAGGCCGTGAAAGCTGATCCAGCGGCGCAGCTTGACGCCGATGGCGGCGATCTTGTCCTCGCGCGGGGTGCCGTCGGGGTTCGGGGCCTTGTCGGGGCGCACCACCCAGACGCCCACCCGGCCGTCGCGCACCTCGCCCCGCACGCCGAATTCCGCCAGCGCCGCGATCACCCAGCGTTCCAGGTCGCGCACGAAGCAGCGCACGTCGCGGCCGCGGGCGCCCACGTCCAGCATGGCATAGACCACCCGCTGCCCCGGCCCGTGGTAGGTGTACTGCCCGCCGCGGCCGGTGACATGCACCGCAAACCGGTCGGGCGCCACGAGGTCGCCGCCGCGCGCGCTGGTGCCCGCGGTGTAGAGCGGCGGATGCTCCAGAAGCCAGACCGCCTCGCCCGCGTGGCCCGCCGCCATCGCCGCCACATGCGCCTCCATCGCCGCGACCGTTGCGGGGTAGGGCGAAAGCCCGGGAAGGTGGCGCCAGTCCACCGGTGCGAGGGGGGGTATCATTTTCCGGTCTTCCTGTGCCGCCACTTGATGTTATCCTGTCGCAAGACGGACTCGCCGGATTTCATTGGATGGAGTGATGGAATGACCTTCAGGTGGATTGCAACCGGCGCGGTCGTGGCGGCCCTGTCGGTGACCCAGGCGGACCGTGCCACGGCGGAGGTGGGCGACTTCGTGGCAGGCGCGATCGTGGGCGGCATCATCGGCGGCGCCATCGCCAAGGACAAGGCCAAGCGCAAGTCGACGGCGCGCAGCACCCGCTCGACCGCCACCTCGCCCGCCGCCTCGGCGCAGCGCGAGGCCAACCGGGAAGTGCAGACGGCGCTGAACTACTGGGGCTTTCCGGTCGGCGCGCCCGACGGCGCCATCGGACCCAAGTCGCGCGCCGGCATCGCCGAATACCAGATCGCCATGGGCTGGCCCGGCACGGGCGAGCTGACCGACTTCGAGCGTGACGTGCTGGTGTCGTCCTACCAGAGGGCGCAGGCGGGCGGGGCGACCACGGCGGCGCTGATCGCGCAGAACCCGATGGGTGCGCGCGGCGTGCTGACGGCGTGGAAGAACGAACGGCTGGCCGCGGCGCCGGCGCCGGCGCCGGCGCCGGGCGCGCCGCTGAACCCCTTTGCCCCGGCCCCGGCCGGTGCGGCGCCCGATCCCCTTGCCCCGGCCGGGCAGGCAGCCCCGGCCACCGCCGCGATCATGGCGGCGACGCCGCCCGCCGCGGAACCCGCACCCCTGCCCACCTTCGCCGCCGCCGCACCCGCGGCGCCCGCGGCGCCACCCGCCGCAACCCCGGCCACCCCGGCCTTGCCGTCGTTCCTGGCGGCAGCGCCGGAAGCGGTGGTGTCGCTGGCCTCGCACTGTTCCAAGGTGTCGCTGCTGACCAACTCGAACGGCGGCTTCGTCACGCCGGTCAGCATGACCGACCCGAACTTCGCCCTGTCGGAACAGTTCTGCCTGGCCCGCACCTACGGCATCGCCGAGGGCGAGAAACTGGCCGCCAGGGTCACCGGCTTTTCCGCCAGCCAGATCGCCGAGCAGTGCACCGGCTTCGCGCCGCTGCTCAAGCCCTATGTCGATGCCGTGTCGGTCAAGCCGCGGGACGAGCTGCTGGCCGAGGTGACGGGCTTTGTCGCAGGGTCCGGCATGGGCGCGGCGCAGCTTGCGGGCACCGCCAAGATCTGCCTCGGCGTGGGCTATACCACCGACAACACCGATGTCGCGCTGGGCTCGGCGATCCTGCTGGCCGCGATGGGCGAAAAGTCCTACGGCGAACTTGTCGGCCACCACCTGTCGCAGGGAATCGGCGCCGCTCGGCGCCCCGACCTCGCGCTGCAGTGGTACGAGGGCGCCCTTGGCCGACCGGGCGACGCGGTGGTGTCGGTCTTTGCCCCCGGCATGGCCGACCGTGCCGACCTGATCCGCATGGCAGCCTATGCCGTGGCGGGCGAGACGCAGCCCGGCGACATGGTGCCCGCCCCGGCAGTCGAGGCGGCGCAGCCCGACACGCCCGGCAAGGGCGGTGGCATCCTGCCCTTCCGCCTGCCCTACATCGGCAGCAAGTGACGGCCCGGCGCGAGGCAGGGGGCGGCGCAGATTGCCCCTTTCCTTCGCATCCCCGGTTCGCTATCAGGCGCGCGGTCGTGCGGTTGTGGCGGAATTGGTAGACGCGCAGCGTTGAGGTCGCTGTTCCTTAACCGGAGTGAAAGTTCGAGTCTTTTCA
>CAZCPY010000198.1:0-4244 GCA_964499865.1 uncultured Rhodobacterales bacterium
GCCGGGCGCGGCGTCTCCACCCGCGGCGGCGGCGCGGCGGCCGCAGCGGGCGCCGGGGCGACCTCTTCCTCTGCCTCGCCCGGGCCGCCTGCGCGGTTCGACAGGCCCAGGCGGTGCACCTTGCCGATCACGGCGTTGCGCGTGACGCCCCCCAGTTCCTTGGCGATCTGGCTGGCCGACTGGCCTTCGGTCCACATCCGCCGCAGGGTCTCGACGCGCTCGTCGGTCCAGCTCATCCGTCCACTCCGTTCCGGGCGTTCCATCATACCGGGCGCGCGGGGCGACAACAAGCGCTGGACAGCCGCGCCCGCGGCTTGCTATCGGGGCGGCATGACAGGACCGGCCGCCCCGTCGCGACGACTGCCGCGCTGACGCGCCTGCCGCCCGGGCCGGGCGGCCCAGGCCCTTGTCCGCCTTGTCGAAGGACCGTCCCGATGATCCCTGCCGTCCTGCCCACCTACAACCGTGCCCCCCTCGCCTTCACCCGTGGCGAAGGCTGCTGGCTCGTGGCCGAGGACGGCACGCGCCACCTCGACCTGGGCTCCGGCATCGCGGTCAATGCGCTTGGCCATGCGCACCCGGACCTGGTGGCCGCGCTGACCGAACAGGCGGGGCGGCTGTGGCATGTCTCGAACGTCTACCGCATCCCGGAACAGGAGCGGCTGGCGGCGATGCTGGTCGAGGCGACCTTTGCCGACACCGTGTTCTTCACCAACTCGGGGACCGAGACGCTGGAGCTTGCCGTCAAGATGGCCCGCAGGCACTGGTACGAGAAGGGCGAGGACCGCACCGGCTTTGTCTGCATCGAGGGCGCCTTCCACGGCCGGTCCACCGCCGCCATCGCGGCGGCGGGGTCCGAGAAGATGGTCAAGGGCTTCGGGCCGCTGATGCCCGGTTTCGCGCAGGTGCCCTTCGGTGACCACGAAAGGCTGAAATCCGCCGTCACCCCCCGCACCGCCGCGGTGATCGTCGAGCCGATCCAGGGCGAGGGCGGCATCCGCGTGCTGCCCGACGCCTGCCTGCGCGGCCTGCGCGAGCTGTGCGACCTGTCCGGCGCGCTTCTGGTCTTCGACGAGGTGCAATGCGGCATGGGGCGGACGGGGCGGCTGTTCGCGCATGAATGGGCGGGGGTCGCGCCCGACATCATGATGGTGGCCAAGGGCATCGGCGGGGGGTTTCCGCTGGGCGCGGTGCTGGCGACCGAGGCCGCGGCCTCGGGCATGGTCGCGGGCACGCACGGATCGACCTACGGCGGCAACCCGCTGGCCTGCGCGGTGGGGGCGAAGGTGATGGAGATCGTCTCGGACGCGGCCTTCCTGGCCGAGGTCAACCGCAAGGCCGCGCTGTTCCGGCAGGGGCTGGAGGGGCTGGTGGCCGCGCATCCGACGGTCTTCGAGTCGGTGCGGGGCCAGGGCCTGATGCTGGGCCTGAAGTGCCGCCTGCCGCCGGCGGAGTTCGTGCAGGCGGGCTATGCCGAGCGGGTGCTGACGGTGGGGGCGGCGGACAACGTGGTGCGCCTGTTGCCCGCGCTGAACATCCCCGACGCCGACATCGCCGAGGCGCTGGCGCGCCTTGACCGCACCGCCGCGCGGCTGCACCGCAAGGCCGCCTGAGCCGCCCCTTCCGCCGCGGCGCGCGGCGTGCCAAGCCTGTGGCGCGGGGAGGTGCGGCGCATGGCGGTGGCGGATGTCTGGCGGACGATCACCGATCCGTTCGGCGACCCGGTGCTGCGGCTGGGCATCACCGGGCTTGCACGGGCGGGCAAGACCGTCTTCACCACCGCGCTGGTGGCAAGCCTGCTGGACCGCGGGCGGATGCCGCAGCTTTCCGGCGCGGCGCGGATCACCGCGGCCTACCTGCAACCGCAGCCCGACCTGACCCTGCCGCGCTTCGACCACGAGGCGCACCTGTCCGCCCTGTCCGGCCCCGCGCCGCGCTGGCCCGCCTCGACCCGCGCGCTGTCGGAACTGCGGCTGTCGCTGCGGGTTCAGGGGCGGGGGTTCCTGGGCTTCGGCGGGGCGCGGACGCTGCATGTCGACATCCTCGACTATCCCGGCGAATGGCTGCTGGACCTGGCGCTGCTGGATGCCGACTATGCCACCTGGTCCGAGGGCGTCCTGCAACGGCTGGACGGGCGGGCCGAGGCCGCGCGCTTCATGGCCCTCGCCAGGGCCGAGGATGCCTCGCTCCCCTTCACCGAGGACCGCGCGCGGACGCTGGCTGCTACCTTCACCGGCTACCTGGAGGCCGCCCGCGCCGCGGGCCGGGCCGACTGCACCCCGGGGCGGTTCCTGCTGCCGGGCGATCTGGCCGGTTCCCCGGTCCTGACCTTCGCCCCCCTGCACAGGCCCGCCGCCACCCCCCGCGGCAGCCTGTGGCGCGAGATGGCGCGGCGCTTCGACGGCTACCGCGACCGCGTGGCCAAGCCCTTCTTCCGCGACCATTTCGCCCGCATCGACCGGCAGGTGGTGCTGGTCGACGTGCTGGACGCCATCCACCGCGGCCCCCGCGCGCTGGAAGACCTGCGCCGCACCCTGGCCGATGTGCTGGCGGCCTTCCGCCCCGGCGCCAACGGCTGGCTGTCGCGCCTGACCGGCGGGCGGCGGGTGGCGCGGATGCTGTTCGCCGCGACCAAGGCCGACCACCTGCACCACCTCCAGCACCCCGCGCTGACCGCGATCACCGGGGCGATGCTGCGCGAGGCGCGCGACCGGGCGCAGTTCGCGGGCGCCCTGACCACCGCGATGAGCCTCGCCGCCTGGCGCGCCACGACCGAGGAGATGCGCCCCCATGACGGGCAGGACCTTCCCTGCGTGCGCGGCACGCTGCTGGCCACGGGGCGGCAGGCCGCGCTCTGGCCCGGCGCGCTGCCCGAGGACCCCGCGCGCCTGCTGTCACCCGCCCGACAGGGGGCGGAACGGTGGCTGGACGGCGAGTTCTCCGCCATGGCCTTCGCCCCGCCGGTCCTGTCGCTGCGCCCGGGCGAAGGCCCGCCGCATATCCGGCTGGACCGGGCGGCGGAATTCCTGATCGGTGACATGCTGTGACATCCGGGGGCCACCGATGCGCGTGACGCTGAACATCCGCACCCTGCAGCGCAACACCTACACGCTGCGGTCGCAGCACTTCGAGGGCCTGCGCATCGCGATGGACCGGCGCGGGGAATGGGGGCGGTTCGACCCCCACCTGACCTCGGACTACGACGCCGGGGCCGAGGTGCTGACCGAATTCACCATCGTCGCGGCGCCCGAGATCATCCTGCCCGACTGGACCCGCCGGGCCGAGGCCGACGAGGCGCACGCGCAGGCCTGGGATGCGATGCTGGCCGCCCTGACGGCCCACGAAGAGACGCACCGCGACATCTTCGACAGCGCCGTGCAGCGGTTCCGCCGCCGGATGCTGCGCCCGCGGTCCATGCAGCGCACGGACTTCGAAGCCGCCTGGGAGGCGTTCACCGCCGACCTGGAGGACGAACAGGAGCGCTACGACCGCACTTCGCGCCATGGCCAGCGGGAAGGCGTCGTGCTGGACGATCCGCCGTCGCCATGACCTGCCCGCGGCCGTCTTGCCCCTTGACGCGCTGCCCGGGCCTGCGCACCTGAAGGACATGGCCCCCAACGCGCGCCCCGTCCTGATCGACCTCGACGGCCCCGCGCCCTCGCCCGCCGAGGCGCCGCCGGTGCCTGATCTTCTGCCCGCAGGTGCCTCCGTGCAGGCGGCTGCGCGGCTGGCGGCGCGGCAGGGCGGCGGGGGGCTGGGGCGGTTCGCGGTCTGGGCGCTGTCGGCCTTCGCGGGCTTCGTGCTGTCGGTCGCGGTCTGGGATTTCGTCACCGGCTTGCTGGCGCGCAACGGCCTGTTGGGTGCCATCGCGCTGGCGCTGTCAGTGCTGGCCGTGCTGGCGCTGGTTCTGCTGGCCCTGCGCGAGGCGCTGGCCTTTGCCCGGCTGGCCCGCATCGACACGTTGCGCGCGCAGGTGACGGCTGCCGCGACCGGCCCGCTGGCGCAGGCGCAGGCGGCGACACAGGCGGTGGCGCGGCTCTATGCCGGGCGGGCGGACCTCGCCTGGGCGCGCACAAGGCTGGCCGAACGGCAGCCCGATGTCTTCGACGCCGATGCCGTGCTGCGGCTGGCCGAGACCGAGCTGATGGGCCCGCTCGACATCCGCGCCCGGGCCGAGATCGAGGGCGCGGCGCGGCAGGTGGCGCTGGCGACCGCGCTGGTGCCGCTGGCGCTGGCGGATGTGG
>CAZCPY010000199.1:0-4237 GCA_964499865.1 uncultured Rhodobacterales bacterium
CGCGCGACGTGATGACGCTGGCGCACGAGCTGGGCCACGGCGTGCACCAGGTGCTGGCGGCGGGGCAGGGGGAACTGCTGGCCTCCACCCCCCTGACGCTGGCCGAGACGGCATCCGTCTTCGGCGAGATGCTGACCTTCCGCCGCCTGCTGTCGCAGGCCGCGACGCCCGCGGAACGCAAGACCCTGCTCGCGGGCAAGGTCGAGGACATGATCAACACCGTCGTGCGGCAGATCGCCTTCTACGACTTCGAGGTCAAGCTGCACGCCGCGCGCAAGACCGGCGAACTGACCCCCGACGACATCAACGCCCTGTGGATGAGCGTGCAGGCCGAAAGCCTGGGCGATGCCTTCGACTTCATGCCGGGATACGAAACCTTCTGGGCCTACATCCCGCATTTCGTGCACTCGCCCTTCTACGTCTATGCCTATGCCTTCGGCGACGGGCTGGTGAACGCGCTCTACGCCGCCTACGAAGCCGGTCTGCCCGACTTTCAGGCCAAGTACTTCGCCCTGCTGCGGGCGGGCGGGTCGATGCACCACAGGGATCTGCTGGCGCCCTTCGGCCTCGATGCGTCAGACCCCGCCTTCTGGGACCGGGGGCTTGGCATGATCGCGGGCTTCATCGACGAGCTGGAGGCGATGGAGGCCTGAGCGCGGGCGTGACCGGGCCGCATTGGCCGCTAGCCACGGGCGCGCAAACCGGCTAGTCTTGGCGCCAAGTGATCCGGGGCCAACCCGGGCGCGGCAGAGCAGGCAACCCCAAGGCAGTCCACAGGCGATCCATGACCGAGATGGTGTATGGCTCCGCACCCGCACGGGTGGTCGAGCCGGTTCTTCCCCGATGGTGGCGGACCGTCGACCGCTGGTCGATGGGCGCGGTCTTCGGGCTGTTCGCGATCGGCCTGCTGCTGGGGCTTGCGGCCTCGGTGCCGCTTGCGGAACGCAACGGGCTTGACCCCTTCTACTACGTCACCCGGCAGGCCTTCTTCGGCGCGGTCGGGCTTTCGGCGATGGTGCTTCTGTCGATGGCGCCGCCCGCGATGGTGCGCAGGCTGGGCGTCGTGGGCTTCCTCTGCGCCTTTGCCGCGTTGGTCGCGCTGCCGGCCTTCGGCACCGACTACGGCAAGGGCGCGGTGCGCTGGTTCAGCTTCGGCTTCGCCTCGGTGCAGCCGTCCGAGTTCCTGAAACCCGGCTACATCGTGCTTTGCGCATGGCTGATGGCGGCAAGCCAGGAGGTCAACGGCCCGCATGGCAAGTCGATGTCCTTCGTGCTGGCCGTCGTGGTGGTGCTGCTCTTGGCGCTGCAGCCCGACTTCGGACAGGCGGCGCTGTTCCTGTTCGGCTGGGGCGTGATCTACTTCGTCGGCGGGGCGCCGATGCTGCTGATCCTGGTGGTCGGCGGGCTGACCTTCGGCGGGGGCCTGATCGCCTACGAAACCTCGGAGCATTTCGCGCGCCGGATCAACGGCTTCCTGGCGCCCGAAATCGATCCGCGCACGCAGATCGGCTATGCCACCAACGCGATCCAGGAGGGCGGGTTCTTCGGCGTGGGCGTGGGCGAGGGGCAGGTCAAGTGGTCGCTGCCCGACGCGCATACCGACTTCATCATCGCGGTCGCGGCCGAGGAATACGGCCTCGTGCTGGTCTGCGTGATCATCATCCTCTACGCGGTGATCGTGATCCGGTCGCTGGCGCGGCTGTTGCGGGAACGCGACGCCTTCGCGCGGCTGGCGGGGACGGGACTGGCCTCGATCTTCGCGGTGCAGGCGATGATCAACATGGGCGTCGCCGTGCGCCTGCTGCCCGCCAAGGGGATGACGCTGCCCTTCATCAGCTACGGCGGGTCGTCACTCATCGCCGCGGGCATCACGCTCGGCTTCCTTCTGGCGCTGACGCGGGCCCGGCCGCAGGGGCAGATCGGCGACGTCTTCCGACGGGCCCGCGGGTGAACGCGCCCCTGCTTCTGATCGCCGCGGGCGGCACCGGCGGACACATGTTCCCGGCGCAGGCGCTGGCCGAGGCGATGACGGGGCGCGGCTGGCGGGTGAAGCTGTCGACCGACGCGCGCGGCGCGCGCTATGCGGGCGGCTTCCCAGGGGCGGTGGCGGTCGAAGAGGTGGGATCGGCCACCTTCGCCCGCGGCGGGGTGCCGGCGCGCGCGCTGGCCCCCTTGCGCATCGCGGGCGGGGTGCTGGCGAGCCTGTGGCGGATGCGGCGCGACCGCCCGGCGCTGGTCGTGGGCTTTGGCGGCTACCCGACGATCCCGGCGCTTTCCGCCGCCTGGATGCTGGGCCTGCCGCGGATGATCCACGAACAGAACGGCGTGCTGGGCCGCGTCAACCGCGCCTTCGCCGCCCGCGTCGGCACCGTCGCCTGCGGCACCTGGCCGACCGCATTGCCCGAGGGCGTGAAGGGCATCCACACCGGCAACCCTGTGCGGCAGGCCGTGCTGGACCGCGCCGCCGCCCCCTACATCCCGCCGGGGCCCTATCCGACGAGCCTCGTGGTCATCGGCGGCAGCCAGGGCGCGCGGATCCTGTCCGACGTGGTGCCCGCGGCCATTGCCGCCCTGCCGGCGGACCTGCGTGCCGGCCTGCGCGTCGCCCATCAGGCCCGCCCCGAAGACGCCGCCCGCGTGGCCGAGGCCTATGCCGCCGCAGGCATCCGCGCCGAGGTCGAGCCCTTCTTCGCCGACATCCCCCGCCGCCTGTCCGAGGCGCAGCTGGTGATCTCGCGGTCCGGTGCCTCGTCGGTCGCCGACATCGCGGTGATCGGGCGGCCGTCGATCCTGATCCCCTACGCCGCCGCCACCGCCGACCACCAGACCGCCAATGCGCAGGGCCTCGTGCAGGCCGGGGCGGCGATCCTGGTCCCCGAATCCGCGCTTGACGCCGCCGCGCTTGCCGGTCACATCGCCGCCGTCCTGGGCCGGCCCGACACCGCCACCCGGATGGCCGCAGCCGCCCTTGCCACCGCCCGCCCCGATGCGACCGAAGCCCTGGTCGCGCTTGCGCTCCACCTGTCCGGGAGGACGTCATGAACGCCACCAAGCTGCCCCTGGAACTGGGCCCGATCCATTTCGTCGGCATCGGCGGCATCGGCATGTCGGGGATCGCCGAGGTGCTGATGACCTCGGGCTACCGGGTGCAGGGATCCGACAGCAAGGGGTCGAAGATCACCGACCGGCTGGTCGGGCTGGGGGCGACCTTCTTCGAGGGCCAGCGCGCCGCCAACATCGGCGACGACGTTTCGGTCGTCGTGGTCTCCTCGGCGATCAGGAAGGGCAACCCGGAACTGGAGGAGGCGCGGCGGCGCAAGCTGCCGGTGGTGCGCCGCGCCGAGATGCTGGCGGAACTGATGCGCCTGCGGTCCAACATCGCGGTGGCCGGGACGCATGGCAAGACGACCACCACGACGATGGTCGCCACGCTGCTGGACAAGGGCGGGTTCGATCCGACCGTCATCAACGGCGGCGTGATCCACGCCTACGGCTCGAACGCCCGTGCCGGGGCGGGCGAATGGATGGTGGTCGAGGCCGACGAGAGCGACGGCAGCTTCAACCGCCTGCCCGCCACCATCGCCATCGTGACCAACATCGACCCCGAACACATGGAGCACTGGGGCACGATCGAGAACCTGCGCAGGGGGTTCCAGGATTTCGTGACATCGGTGCCCTTCTACGGCATCGCCGTCTGCTGCACCGACCACCCCGAGGTGCAGGCGCTGGTCGGCCGGGTGACCGACCGGCGCATCGTGACCTTCGGCTTCAATGCGCAGGCCGATGTGCGGGCGGTGGGGCTCAGGTTCGAGATGGGCAAGGCCTACTTCGATATCCTCCTTCAGAACGAGGGTGAAGGTTCGAAAATCGAAGGCTGCACGCTGCCCATGCCGGGCGACCACAACGTTTCCAACGCCCTTGCCGCCGTCGCCGTGGCGCGTCACCTGGGCATGAAGCGCGAGGAGATCCGCGAGGCGCTCGCGGCCTTCGGCGGCGTCAACCGCCGCTTCACCCGCGTGGGCGAATGGCGCGGCGTGCCGATCATCGACGACTACGGCCACCACCCGGTGGAAATCGCCGCCGTGCTGCGCGCCGCACGCCAGTCCATCGCGCCGGGCGGGCGCGTCATCGCCGTGCACCAGCCGCACCGCTACACCCGCCTGTCGAACCTGTTCGAGGACTTCTGCACCTGCTTCAACGAGGCCGACGTGGTCGGCATCGCCGAGGTCTATGCGGC
>CAZCPY010000200.1:0-1056 GCA_964499865.1 uncultured Rhodobacterales bacterium
GGTTCCAAGAAGCTGGTGGCCGAGGTAGACGGCGAGACAGTGGAGATGAACGCCGACGTCGAGATTGACCCGGATGACCTGACGTCAGAGGACATCATCAACAGCGTCGTGGCCAGCCGCCAGCGGCCGGACAACGTCTCCTACTTCGCGTTCACGGCAACGCCGAAGAACAAGACGCTTGAACTGTTCGGTCGACCCGACGAGAGCGGGCGACCCATCCCGTTCCATGTTTACTCGATGCGCCAAGCCATCGAGGAGGAGTTCATCCTCGACGTCCTGAAGCACTACACCAGCTACGCCGCGTACTACCAGCTGGGGTCGCTGTCCGACGACAAGCTGGTGCCCCAGGCCAAGGCAAAGAAGGCGCTCTCGCGCTACGCCAAGCTCCACCCGCACAACATCTCGCAGAAGGTCGTCGTTATCGTCGAGCACTTCCGCGAGCACGTCATGGCCAAGATTGGCGGCAAGGCCAAGGCCATGCTGGTGACCGACAGCCGCAAGGCGGCCGTCCGCTACAAGCTCGCCATCGACAAGTACATCAAAGACCAGAAGTACGACCTGCGCACGCTGGTCGCCTTCTCTGGCTCGGTCATCGACCCGGACTCCGGCCCTGACGAGTTCACCGAGGCGAGCCTGAACCCGGACATCAAGGGTCTGGAGCCGTCGGAGGCCTTCAAGGAGGACGAGTACCGCATCCTGCTCGTGGCCAACAAGTACCAGGTCGGCTTCGACCAGCCGCTGCTGCACACGATGTATGTCGACAAGCGGCTTTCAGGCGTCTTGGCCGTGCAGACGCTCTCGCGCCTTAATCGGATGTTCCCGGGCAAGGACGACACCTTCGTGCTCGACTTCGTCAACAAGCCCGATGACATTCTCGGAAGCTTCCAGCCGTACTACCGCACGGCGCAGCTAGAGGATGTCACCGACCCGAACATCGTCCACGAGCTGATGACGAAGCTCATCAAAGCCGAGGTGTTCTTGTGGTCGGAGGTCGAGACCTACGCCGAGGCGTTCTACAACCCGAAGGTGAAAAGCCAGGGCGCCCTTCACGCGCAG
>CAZCPY010000200.1:1066-1424 GCA_964499865.1 uncultured Rhodobacterales bacterium
CCTTATAACGACCCGGAGCTGGAGAAGCTCTACGTCTACGCCAAGGGCCTGATGCCGCGCCTGGCCCAGGCGAACCGGGCCGACCTGTTGTCGTTGGACGCGGACGTCCGTCTGACGCACTACCGACTGCAGAAGCTCGGTGAGCGGGCGCTGGACCTCGAGTCAGGCGAGGTCCAGAAGCTTCCTGGCATCAAGGAGGCCGGAACCGGCGCCGCGGTGGCAGACGAGCGCAAGGAGTTGCGAGAAATCGTCTCGAAGATGAATGACCTGTTCTCAGGCAACATCAGCGAGGCCGACTTCGTCGGCGCTCTGACCACCTGGAAGGGCCACCTTCTGGCGAACGAGAAGCTCGCCGAAC
>CAZCPY010000200.1:1434-4133 GCA_964499865.1 uncultured Rhodobacterales bacterium
ATGGGCGACTTCAAGGACGTGCTCACGGGTATCGTCATCGACGCCCAGGACGCTCAGAACAACATTGCCGAGCAGCTGCTGAAGGACGAGCGCATCTTCGGGGTGATGCAGCGGATGCTGGCCAAGATGGTTTGGCAGCAGTTCCAGACGGCGCAGTCACAGCGGCAGTGAGCCGACTGGTCCAAGTAGGCAATTCAGGGAGAAGCGATGAGTCGTGGTTCAACGTGGGCGAAGTGGGACCTTCATATCCACACGCCTGCTTCATACGAGTGGCGAGGCTCAAAGCGCTTGCGCGATGCAGTCAGCGGCGAGGAGCGCGACGCCATACTCAAGGAAGTCGTTGAAGCCATCAACGCCAGCGGCTGCGCCGCAGTTGCCGTGATGGACTACTGGACGTTCGATGGCGTCAAGGCGCTGCGAGAGTACGTGGCCAGGGCGGATACGCCCAAGCTGGTGCCAACCGTCTTTCCCGGAATCGAGCTGCGCATGGTCTCACCTGGAAACTTCCGGCTGAACATGCATGTACTGCTCAACCCGCGTCTGACAAACGAACAGCTCGACTTGTTCAAAGCGCAGCTGCGCCTCGCTATCCCGAACATGCCTCTGTCGGACACCTACCTTATCGAATTGGGGCAGCAGCATGTTCCTGCAGAGCGATTGCAGGAACTAGGAACCACGCGAGAAGTTGTTCTGAAAGACGACTGGAAGGCTCTAGAGGCCGGCTCAAAGGTCGCTGAGGTAACGCCTACCTCAGTGATTGAAGCGCTCAAGCTTTTCGGAGAGCGCGACGTGATTCTGTTTGTGCCCTTCGACACGAACGATGGGGTCAAGGCCATCAATTTCCGGAAGCATCACGGGTTCCCGCGCGAGCTCCTCGGCATGGAGGCCATCTTTGAGGTCTCTGACCTCAACACCCGAGACGCTTTTGTCGGCATCAAGACGGCTGCCAACAGCAAGTACTTTGATAGCTTCGCCGAAGCAACGAAACACCCGAAGCTGGCTGTGCGTGGAAGCGATGCGCATCGGCCTGCTGACTACGGCAACTTCCCTGGAGGGAAGACTACCTGGCTCAAGGCAACTCCAACGTTTGAGGGGCTGCTGCAGGCCTGCAAGGAGCCGGCGAACAGGTCGTTCATTGGGGTCACTCCTCCAAAACTGGAGTTCATCGCGAACCATCCTCAACTCTTCATCGACTCGGTGAAGATTCGTAAGATGACGGGGGCGCCTGAGGTTGGTACCTGGTTCGATGGTGTCGACCTTAGTCTCAACAGCGACCTTGTTGCGCTGATTGGCAGAAAGGGGAACGGCAAGAGCGCTCTTGCTGACGTGCTCGGGCTCCTCGGGGACACGCCGAACGAGAGATACTTCTCCTTCCTTTCTGACCAGCGCTTCCGACTCCAGAAGGACAACAAAGCGGCCTCATTTGAGGGCCTCCTGACGTGGAAGGCGGACACCAAAGAGCCTGCATGGCGCCAACTCTCAAGCCTGCGGGACTTGGCTGCCGTACAACGAATCAAGTACCTTCCGCAGAGGTACTTCGAGGAACTCTGTAACGACCATGTCAGAGGCGACGACAGGCTCCTGCAGAGCGAGCTACAGGCAGTAATCTTCTCCCACATCTCCGCGGAGGAGCGCCAAGGCGCAGAGTCTCTGGCGGACCTTATCGAGACAAGGACCGCTGGTGTAGAGCGCGACATCCAAGCGTTCCGTACAGCACTCAAAGATGTGAACGGGCGATTCATCTCGCTTAGCGTGACGGTTAGCGAGTCGAGCAGACTGAAACTGCGCGAAGCGGTCCGGCTCTCAATAGTTCAATTGCACGCTCTGAAAGCAAATCGTCCAAAGGTGCCACCACTGCCAACCGCAGAGGATGATGCGACGAAGGCTTTGGGGGCCAACCTCGCAGCACTCAATGAGAGCCTGGAGAAGCTCGAGCGCGACAAGCGCGAAGCTGAGGCTGCAGTCGAATCGCTGAAAGCAAGAATCCGGCTCATCGATGAAGTTGACGAGCGCTTGGGTAGCCTAGTCCGGCATGTTGAAGCCGAGCAGGCGGCCTTGAGCGCTAGTCTTTCTGCTCTCGGTCTTGAGTGGGGTAGCCTAGTAGCGTTCAAGTTCGAACCGGCAAGCCTGCGCGCATTGAGAAAGGCTGCACATGAGGAGCTTGAGCTTAAGCGGCAAAGCTTGGACCCGAGCCTTGCTGACTCTTTGAGCGTTCGCATAGCCGCAACTCGGACCAAGCTGTCCGAAGAACAGGCCAAGCTCAATGAGCCGATGCGGCTCTACCAAGAGGCGTTGGCTGCCGAGAAGCGCTGGCAAGAGGATTGGAACAGAGCAGTCGGCTCCTCCGATGTGCCTGAATCCTTCCGGGGCCTTTGGTCACGACTTCGCCTGCTACCCAAGCAACGGACTGAGCTGGCTGGCTTGATGGACAGGCGCGCCGGACTGTCTGTCAGCATCTTGGCTGCTCTGCAGAAGCGCGCAAGTGTCTTGAAGGAGCTGTTCTCGCCAGTCCAGGCCTTGGTCGACGAAGAGCCAGACATCCGCGAGGCGCTGGGCGTCCAGTTCTCAGTTCGGTTCTCTTTCGACGCGTTCTCAACACGAGTCTTCGACTTCATAAAGCAAAGCGCTGGCTCCTTCGTTGGACTGGAGGAGTCAAAGGCACTAGCTCAAAGCCTCATCGACGCTCACGACCTCACAAC
>CAZCPY010000201.1:0-4112 GCA_964499865.1 uncultured Rhodobacterales bacterium
GTCAGGCAGCCGGTGTTGTCCGAGGCATAGAAGGCCGGGGCCGGCACCACGTTGCAGTTCGGCACGCCGCCCGCGCCATAGCCGATGTCGTTCAGCGCGGTCCGGTCGATCGCCATCGACAGCGCGCGGCGCACGCGGACGTCCGACAGCCGCGGGTTCGGGAACTTGGCCGTGGACCGCTCGCCTTCGGCCAGATCGGGCGAGGGATCGGTCAGGTTCAGCTCCAGCCGCTCGGTGTTGGTGCCGAAGCCCATGATGAACTGCCCCTTGCCGGCGGCCAGCATCTGCGCCTGCAGGTCGGGGTTGATCTGGGTGTTCCAGGCATAGTCGAACTCGCCGGTTTCCAGCACCTGCCGCGCCGAGGCGATGGAATCGCCGCCGCCCTTGATGATCGCGGTGGCGAATTCGGGCTTGGCCGGGTCGCGGTATTCCGGGTTGGCCTCGTATTGCACGAGATCGTTGACGGTGAAGCCCGTCACCCGGAACGGCCCGGTGCCGATCGGGGCGAAGTTCTGTTCGGTGCAGGCGGCGGCGGCGGCCCCCATGCAATTCGCGAACTGCGCCTTCTGGATGATCGGCGTCTGCGAGCCGACGAAGGCGTTGAACGGGTTGGCCTTGGGCGCGGTGAAGGTGATCTTCACCGTCAGGTCGTCCACCGCCTCGATCTTGTCGATCCCGTCGAACTTGAAGGCCTGGGCGCAGCCGCTGTCGCTGGCCCGGCAGTAGTCGCCGGTGAAGACCACGTCGGCGGCGGTGAAGGCGCTGCCGTCCGACCATTTCAGGCCGGGAATGATCTTCCAGGTGATCGTCTTGTAATCGGCCGAGATGCCGCCGTTTTCCAGGCTCGGCACTTCGGTCACGAGGCGGGCATAGACGGCGCCGTTCTCGTCGAAGCCGGCCAGCGGCTCCAGCACCATGCTGGCGGCGTAGACATCCTTGGTGCCGCTGGACAGGTAGGGGTTCAGCGTCGAGGTGGCCTGCGGAAAGGTGATGCGCAGCTCGCCATCGGTGCCGCGCCCGCCCGCAAGCGCGGGCAGACCGGCCAGCGCAAGCGCACTTCCCAGCATCAGGACGGATTTGCAGTTCATCGGCGTTCTCCTTGTTGGTGGTGGTCGTTTCTTGGGATCCGCCGGTTCATCCGGCGGCAGGCTTCGTCGGGTCGAAGAGGTGGCAGGCGACCTGCCGTCCGGGTTCCACTTCGGCCAGGCGGGGTATCTCGGTGCGGCAGCGGTCGAAGGCGCGGGGGCAGCGGGTGCTGAAGTTGCAGCCCGGCGGCATCCGCGCCGCCGAGGGCACGTCGCCCTTGAGCACGATCCGCCGCCGCCCCGCCGCGCGTGAGGGATCGGCGCGCGGCACGGCCGACAGAAGCGCCTCGGCATAGGGATGGAGCGGCCGGGCGAACAGCGCCTCGCGGGGCGAAAGTTCGGCGATCCGGCCCAGATACATCACCGCCACCCGGTCGGCGATGTGACGCACCATCGACAGATCGTGGCTGATGAAAAGGTAGGTCAGGCCGGAGCGTTCCTGCAAGTCTTCCAGCAGGTTGACGATCTGCGCCTGGATCGACACGTCAAGCGCGGCGATCGGTTCGTCGCAGACCACGAACTTCGGGTTCAGTGCCAGCGCGCGGGCGATGCCGACACGCTGGCGCTGACCGCCGGAAAACTCGTGCGGGAAGCGGTTGACGAAGCGGCGGTCCAGCCCAACCGCCTCCATCAGTTCGCGCACGCGGGCGAGCTTGCGGTCGGTATCCCAGCCGGTGTGGACGTTCAGCGGTTCGGCGATGATCTGCTTCAGCGTCATCCGCGGGTTGAGGCTGGCCTGCGGGTCCTGGAACACCATCTGCATCGCCGGGCGCTTGGCGCGGAGCCGCGCGGCGTCGAGGGTGGTCACGTCCTCGCCGTCGATCACCACCCGCCCCGCCGTCGGCTCGCACAGCCGAAGGAGCGCGCGCCCGACGGTGGACTTGCCGCAGCCGGATTCGCCGACCAGCCCCAGCGTCTCGCCCCGGGCGATGGAGAAGCTGACCCCGTCCACCGCGCGGACCGCGCCGACGCGGCGGCGGAACACCCCGGCATGGATCGGGAAATGCATTGTCAGGCCCTCGACCGTGACGAGGTCCTCCGGGATCGCGTGATCAAGCATCGACGGCGACCGCCCTGGCTTCGGCCCCCGGCAGCGCCGGGACGTGGTGGCAGGCGACGAAATGCCCCGACTTGGGGTCGTCGGTCGTGTCACGGGCGGCGGCCACCTTGCAGCAGTCGGGGTTGACGCAGGCGCACTGCGCGTCGGCATGGTCGCAGCGGTGCCGGAACGAACAGGCCCCCGGAGCCTCGAACAGGATCGGCGGCTGGCCCTCGATGGTGTTCAGCCGGTGCAGGCGGGCGCCGTCCAGCGCCGGGACGGTGCGCAGCAGCGCGCGGGTATAGGGGTGGCGCGGGGCCGCGAAGAGGTCGCGGACCGGGGCCTCCTCGACGACCTGGCCACCATACATCACCATGACCCGGTCGGCGATCTCGGCGACGACGCCAAGGTCATGCGTGATCCAGATCACCGCCATGCCCAGCTTCTGGCGCAGGTCCTGCATCAGGTCGATGATCTGCGCCTGGATCGTGACGTCAAGGGCGGTTGTCGGCTCGTCGGCGATCAGGAGGTCGGGCTCGCAGGCGAGTGCTATGGCGATCATCACCCGCTGCCGCATGCCCCCGGAAAACTGGTGCGGATAGCCGGACATCCGTGCCCGTGCGTCGGGGATGCCGACCATCTCCAGCAGCTCCACCGCCCGCGCCGCCGCCCGGCGCCGGTCCATCCCCTTGTGCCGGATCAGGGGTTCGGCAAGCTGGTCGCCGACCGTCAGCACCGGATTGAGGCTGGTCATCGGGTCCTGGAAGACGAAGCCGATCCGCGCGCCCCGGATGTCGCTCAGCGCGCGCGGCGAAAGCTTCAGGATGTCGATGCCGTCCAGCAGCACCTCGCCGCCGCGCACCTCGGCCGGGGGCGAGGCCAGGAGGCCGACCAGCGACATCATCGTCACCGACTTGCCCGAGCCGCTTTCGCCGACCACGCCCAGAAGCTCGCCACGGCGGACATGAAAGCTCACGTCGTTGACGGCGTGAACCTCGGCCGAGCCGAGGTTGAAGACGGTCTTGAGCCGCCTCACGTCCAGAACAGGACGCGTCCCGCCGATGTCACCGCCCTGCTGCATCTGCCATCCCGTCTCCATCGCGGCCGCGTCGCGCCGGTGACAGGCGCGACGCGGACCGCGAGCGGCATCAATGCGCCGCGTGCTGCGGCGTGTAGCCCGCCGCCGTGATCGCGGCTGCCGCGGCGGCGGCATCGCCCGCCACCGTGACGCGCCGCGCGGCCACGTCGATCGCCACCTCCGCGCCCGGCAGCGCGGTTTCAAGCGACGAGCGGACCTTGCCCGCGCAATGGCCGCAGGTCATGTCCTTCACCTCGAAGGTCACGGCGTGCGCCAGCGCCACACCGGCCCCGGCCCCGTCATGCTTTCCACAGTCGCACATGGTCATCCTTTCTGTCATGGGCACCCGGAGTCCGGACGAAACGGGTTCCTACAGTTGGAAGGTCAAGCAAATTCTCGCCGCATCGCACCGATGTCGGACGCAGGGCCGCGGAACGTGCACGTTGTCGAGCAAATGGGCTCTGTTGCTCAAATCACTTGAGGGGGACTCATCGGCTTTGTTGCGCAAATGCGAAGCGGGATTCACTCTGTGAATCCAGCGTGGTAGCTGCTGTGCATGAGCAAACCGAAGCCGCCGAGCTACCGCACCACGAACTGGCCTGACTACAACGCCGCGCTGGCGCGGCTCGGATCGCTGGCGATCTGGTTCGATCCCGAGACGCAGTGGCTGGCCGCGCCGACCGGCAGGCGTGGCCGTCAGCCGGTTTTCACCGATGCCGCGATCCAGGCTTGCCTGGCGTTGAAGGCGCTCTTCGGGCTTACGACTCGGCGCCGTCTCTACCGTTCCAGCGGGCGCGGCGCTTGGCGGCGATCAGCACCGGAGGAGAGCTTCCTCGGCACGCTCGACGTCGCCGCGGGGCGTTGTTGCACAACTTTGACCGTCGAGGATTCACATTGTGAATCCATGCGG
>CAZCPY010000202.1:0-4110 GCA_964499865.1 uncultured Rhodobacterales bacterium
CGCTCACCATTCCTACAGCGAACTATCCAACTTCATTCGCGACTGCCACAGAGCCTATGAGAGGATCACCGGAAGCTCGCTGGACTGGACGCGGAAGCGGGGCGGTGCTGGGCATGGCATTCGGCATCGATCGCGCGGGCCGCGAACGCGACGTTCAAGGAAGGGCTAGGCTAGGCACCCGAAGGGTGATCAATCGTCGGGGAATCGACCGCCGCTCTATCCCCCGATCTGTCGATTCGATGATCCGCGACGAGCCCACGATGAGTTTGAAGTGCATCGAGCCGAGCTCAGTCCAGGGTCCGATTCGGGAGAACGATGGGTAGGAAGCGATTGGGAGATGCCGTCGGCACCTCACTCATTGCCATTCTGGCTCTCGGCGCATGGGTCATCTCCGAATATGGCGTGATGCTCCTCATCTTCGGTGCGCTGGCCGCGGCCTGTCGGTTCTCAGAATTCGTCCGTCGGAGAGTTCTGCCATCGTTCGATCAAGAATCGCCTCGATCAAGCAGCATCAGTCCACGAGTATCGATGATGAAGCCCTCCGGCTCGCGGCGATTCGATGACTTTCGCCGCAGGCGAAGTGCGATGTTCAACGGATCGGCGCCGTGGCGCATCCCGACGACGAGTGTGGACGCGATCCTCGTTGTGGTACGCAGTGTATTCCCGGAGCAGGCGACGCAGATGGAGTTCGTCGAGTATCACAACGAGATCCAGCAGCTCGCGGCGGACCGATCCCACCCATCGCTCTGCAATCCCGTTCTGCCATGGGCTACCCAATGAAGTCGGCTCAGGGTCGATGCCGAGCTTCTCGATCATCTCGATTACCTTGGCCGAGAAAAGCGCGTCGTTGTCGTGTATCAGGAACTGAGTCGAAGGCTCGTCAGGGAATGCCTCGCGAAGCTGTTGAATCACCCACGGCGCGGTCGGATGCTCGGTAACGTTGGGGTGCAAGATTTCGCGGCGGCTATGGGTGACCACGAACCAGACGAAGAGCATCTTGAAGCGGATTGTCGGGGCGACGAGAAAGTCCATCGGCGAGATCACGTCGCGATGACTTCGCAGGAACGTGGTCCATCGCTGGCGTTGGTCGTCGCTACCATCTCGTTTCGGGAAGTAACGAGACACAGTTTCGAGGCTGACAGTGAATCCCAGCTTCTCGAGCTCGACTTGGATCCTTCGCCCACGCCAAGGATCCTCGCTGGCGAGGCGATGAATGAGCGCACGAACCTCGCGCGAAATGGGGGCCGCCCGGGTCCCCTATTCGAGATCGACCGCCAGTAGCGTCGAAAGCCCTCACGATGCCATCGGACCACGGTTTCGGGCTGAACGATGACGAGACAGGACTTCCATCGGGGCCAGAATCGGAAGAGGGCAACCCAGAAGGCGCGGTCAAGCGGGGAAAGGCGAGGGCGAGGATTCTTGTGGGCGTAGGCCGCGAGCTGTTGGCGAAGCGCAAGCTCGACAATAGCCTGTTCACGATGGCTACGGAACAGGGCCCGGATTAAGGCGACGAAGATCGCCACATAGCAGAAGAAGGCTCGAATCACGTCGCGATTCTGAGCGAACGTACTCGTGCCGTCCAGGCTGAATCTTGGGAGCCTTTCTCGGTAGCATGACCGGTCGAATCCGCGGGTCCTCGATCGCGAGTCAGAGTGGATGCTCGCGGCGGACGAATTTTGAGAACCGACAGAGTTTCTGCGAAGCCCGGGCGCGAATGTTGCGAATCCTCACGCGCCGATCACAGGTCCGATCAGTGGAACTGAACGGAATTAGCGACCCACGTCTTCGATTAGGGAATCCAGTGCACCTCGGCGGTCCAGTGGTTTCGGATCTTGGCCCCGAATGCGTTCTCTGAGTCGACGTAACTCGCTACGCGCCAGCGACCACACGCGATTGGGTAAGTCCGATGGTCCGCCCAGGGGAAATCGGCACTCAGCGAGCGCTCGAACCACCTCGCGATCGAGTATCTGCCATGATTGATCCGGCCAACCGGAATGTGACGTCCGCGGTCGTGGTCCGACTCGTCCAGTCGGGAGCCCTCTGCTTGAATGGGACAGGTCATTTTCGCGCCGTCGCCGTTCCCTGAACCTCTTGGTAGAGCTTTCGTCGCAGTCCGCGCGGAAACGTCCCCGCGATGATGAAGCGGGCGGTGGTGTCACCGTCGTTCCACCAGCGGTGGGCGAGCCCGGCCTTGAAGTGGAGCGAGTCTCCGGACTGGAGTCGATAATCACGCCCTTCCACCTGGAAGCCGAGAGTTCCCTCCTCGGAAACGATCACTTCTTCGCCCTCGTAGGCGTGCGGGGTCGTCCCACTCGAGAATCCGGGACTTACACTCACTCGCCACATCTCGATCGATGGATCGAAGAGATCCCCCGAGAGCCTTTCAACCTTCATCTTCTTCATGGATCCGGTGGTCGAGTGTTCCTTGGCTCGCATGAAGATCACCTCGACGTCCTCGGACTCGTCGTTGACGAGCTCGCTCGGTCGACGTTCGAGACCTCTTGCGATCTTCATGAGGATCGAGATCGACGGAACCATGTGGCCCGTCTCGACCTTCTGGATCGTGCTCGGCGCGACATCGGCACGCCGAGCCAGCTCGTGAAGCGACAAGTCGAGTTCCTCCCGCCACCTGCGAATCCTCTCGGCGATGAACTGGAGATCTTCCTCCACGTCGGTCTCCCTGGATGTTGATTGAGAGCACGGTAGCGAAATCGCCGCGCCGTATCGGGGCTCAGGGCGAAACGTACTCGTCGAGGGTCTGGCGCATGAGGCGAATGCGACTCTCCTGATAGCGCGAGAGTCGCGAGCGCCTCGTCTTCGAGGCGCGAAGTCCGCGTTGAACGAGGGGCATCGTGTCGAAGTCCTGGTCTAGAATCGGGCCGAAGTATCCGAGCGCATCGACGGTCGACCATGCTTCGTTTGCCGAGAGCACGGTCATGGCTGCTGCGGGTGGGCGCGGCTCCTCAACCGGCGCTGGCAGCAAGAGTCGAACTTCGAAGAAGCAGCGACCGGGATCGTCTCGAAGCGGGCGTACTCGGTACACGAGCGGAGAGCCGAGTCCACCGAAGATCACGAGGTTGGGAAATACGTGGTACTGGATGACGTCGAGTACTTCCGTATCGCTCAGGTCACTGGTGTCGATCCGAAGATCCCGCTCGAAGCGACGGCGCATGAGGTCCACGATTACGTCTCGTGCCCGCTTGCCGGCCGGAACTCGTGCACCCACCTCGCAGAGCCCGAAGCTGGCTGCCGCATCCAGAATACGCTGCTCGCCATAGGATCCTTGCGTATGTGGGCTCGCCACTCCCGAAAGGTTGATCATTCGACTCGTGTGGCGTTGTCCCTGCCAGGTGTCGTACTGAGCGTTCGCATCACCGAACATCGCGAGCGATTGCGGGTGGATGCCGATTACGTGAAAAACTTCTATGAACGCTTCGATCGCGATCTTCCAGTTGCAATCGAGTACTTTGCCCACGTGGGCCGCCGTATACCGCTCCTCGAGCGGCCATCGCTTGAAGTCCTCGGGCACTCGTTCCAGATAGCTTGCAAGTGAATCTGCTTCAGCGTCCAGGTTGACGAACACGAAGCCACCCCAGGTGTCGAGGCGAGCTTCGGGAAGCTTGAGGTCGCCCGCCTGGAGATCAGGAAAGTCCCATGGACAGGTCACCTTCTCGATCTCGCCGTCGAGTCTCCATGTGAAGCTATGGAATGGGCACCGGATCCGGCTGATGCGACCACCTTCCTCCCGCAACAGTGTTCCCCGATGGAGGCAGGAATTGTAGTAGGCCCGGATTTCTCCCGGTGCCGATCGGATGACGATGAGCGAGGTCTCTCCGATCTCATACAGAACGTGGTCGCCGACTTCCGGGATGTCCTCCTCCCTGCAGGCGACCTGCCATACCCGGGACCACATTCGCTCCAGCTCGAGTTCGTGGAAACGGCGCGAGGTGTAGACATCCGTGTCGAATGTTCGGTCGCCGAGGGGCGCTGCAACACTTTCCCGAAGGAGATGAGGCGGATTCCGCTCGTCGCTCTGATACACGTCCTGCACGGACGGACCAGGACAACGGGCATCGTCAGCCGAGCTGCGCCGTCGTGACGGTCTTGCGG
>CAZCPY010000203.1:0-4109 GCA_964499865.1 uncultured Rhodobacterales bacterium
TAGCGGTCGAAGCCCGCCACCATGATCAGCTGCTTGAACTGCTGCGGCGCCTGCGGCAGGGCATAGAACTTGCCCGGATGCAGCCGCGACGGCACCAGGAAGTCGCGCGCCCCTTCCGGCGAGGACGCGGTGATGATCGGCGTCTGGAACTCGGTGAACCCCTGGTCCCACATCCGCCGCCGCATGCAGGCCACGACCTTCGACCGCAGCATCATGTTGGCATGCAGCTTCTCGCGCCGCAGGTCGAGAAAGCGGTAGGTCAGCCGCGTCTCCTCCGGATAGTCCTGGTCGCCGAAGACCTGCAGGGGCAGGTCGGCGGCGGGGCCCAGGACCTCCATCGCCACGGCGTAGACCTCGATCCCCCCGGTCGGGATCCGGGGGTTCACCAAAGCCGCATCCCGCGCCTTGACCCGCCCGTCGATGCGGATCACCCACTCCGCCCGCACCGCCTCCAGCGCGGCAAAGGCAGGCGAGTCGCTGTCGGCCACCACCTGTGTGATCCCGTAATGGTCGCGCAGGTCGATGAACAGCACGCCGCCATGATCACGCACCCGGTGCACCCAGCCCGACAGCCGCACCTCCGCCCCGGCGTCCGCCGCGGTCAGGGCGCCACAGGTATGGCTGCGATAGGCGTGCATGGAAACCTCCGGACGGCAAGCGCTGGCGTCAAACCCGGGCAGCCCGGCGAAGTCAAGGCCACACACCCCTGCGCTTCATCTTGGCCCAAATACCCCACGGGGGTGCGGGGGTGTGAAACCCCCGCTGCAACGCCTCCCCACGCGCTGACGCCGCACGTGAGGCCAAGTTCCTTCCCAAGGAACTTGCGAAATTCGTTCCTTCAACGAATTTCCCGCCCAGGCCTGCGCGCCCGCGCACAAGAGCCCTTCGCCCGCGCCGCTTGGACGGCGCCCTTCCTCGCGCCATATCCCGCCGGTACGCCGAACAAGGAATCCCCGATGACCACGATCCCAGGCCTGCACCATGTCACCGCCATCGCGGGTGCGGCGCAGGCGAACGTCGACTTCTTCACCGGCCCGCTGGGCCGGCGGCTGGTCAAGAAGACGGTGAACTTCGACGCGCCGGACACCTACCACCTCTACTACGGCGATGCCGCGGGGTCGCCCGGCACGATCCTCACCTTCTTCCCCTTCGCCGACGCGGGGCCGGGGCGCGCCGGGCCGGGCATGGCCTCGGCCTACGCCTACGCCGCCCCGCCCGCGGATTTCGCCCGCTTCGCCGCCCTGCCGGGCGCGGAAGGCCCCGTCGACCGCTTCGGCGCCCGCGTCCTGACCCTGCGCGATCCCGACGGCGCCCCGGTCGAGATCGTCGAGGCGGCCGCGGCCCGCGACGCCCACGGCTTTCACTCCGTCACGCTCTGGGAACGCGACCCCGAGGCGACGGCGCGCCTGCTGACCGGCGTCTTCGGCTACGAGACCCGCGGCCACGAACGCGGCGAGGGGTTCGAGCGGCTGCGGCTGGTCGCGCCGGGCGACGCGCGGGCCAACGTCATCGACATCCTGCGCACCGACGGCGCGCCCCGCGGCATCCCCGGGGCCGGCACGATCCACCACATCGCCTTCCGCGCCCGCACGCAGGACGACCAGAACGGCTGGATCGACCGGCTGGCCAGCGCGGGCCATCCGACGACCCCGGTCATCGACCGGCAGTATTTCAACGCCATCTACTTCCGCGAACCCGGCGGCGTGCTGTTCGAGATCGCCACCGACCCGCCCGGCTTCGCCGTCGACGAAGACCCGGCCGCCCTCGGACAGGCGCTGAAGCTGCCCGCCAGATACGAGCCCATCCGTGACCGGATCGAGCGCGCGCTGCCGCCCTTGAAGGTGGCCGCGTGATCCGGGCGGGTGCCGCGACGGGCAAGGCCCGGGCGGGCCTTGTCCTGCTGCACGGGCGGGGGGCGACGGCCGAGGATATCCTCGGCCTCGCCGCCCGTGCCGGGCTGCAGGGCGTGGCGCTGGCCGCGCCGCAGGCGCCGGGGCGCAGCTGGTGGCCCACGTCCTTTCTCGCGCCCGCGGCCCTGATGGCGCCGCACCTCGAGCGCGCGCTGGCCGCCGCCACCGCTGCGCTTGGGGTCCTGGAAGCCGAGGGTCTGGACCGCCGCCGCCTGTTCCTTGCGGGCTTCAGCCAGGGCGCCTGCCTTGCGCTCGAAACCTTCGCGCGGGCGGGCGCGGGGCTGGGCGGCGTGCTGGCGCTGTCCGGAGGGCTGCTCGGCACGGCCGACCAAGGCGCCGCGACGCCCGCGCTCTACGGCCACGCCGACAAGCGGCTGACGTACCCCGGCCGCCGCGACGGGGCGCGGGCCTGGCTGTCGGTCCACGACCAGGATCCGCACATCCCGCTGCAACGTGTGCAGGACAGCGCCGCGGCGCTTGCGGCGATGGGGGCCGAGGTTCGGACACATGTCGTGCCCGGTGCAGGCCATGGCGTCTTTCCCGAAGACCTCGCGGCGCTGCAGCGTCTTCTTGCCTAGGCGGCCCGGGCGCCGTATCCCGACGACCTGGTCGTGATGCCCCGCGGCGCCCGCGATGCGCCCGGCCGTATCGGGCAGGCCTGCCAGGACCGACCGCGCCGACCGCCCGGGCCGCCCGATCCGGCGCCGGGACAGGAAAAGGCGTCGACGCGCATCCAGCCGCCGGGTCGGAGCCGCGCGTGACGTCGAAGACCTCGTCGGTGCCGTCCGTCATGCTCCCGATGTGCGCTTGCGCCGCGCACCCGGGGTGTCGAAGGCCGCGCCCGGCGGGGAGGGGCGGGGCAGCGCGGATCGGCGCGGCCGGCCGGCCGCCGCTGCAAGCGGTGCTTGACGGCGGCCCTTGCCGGCCGCGCTTGCCGATCACGATGCTGATGGGCAATGCCGGCGACCGTCGGGCGGACAGTCCCGAGGCGGCGGTGCGGTACGTGCGCGCCTTTGTCGCCGACCTGCCGCGCGGGCAGCCCTGCACCTTCATGACGTCCGCCCCGCCCGACGGCGAAAAGGCGGTGCGGCCGCGCCAGCGGGCGCTGGACGACATCGCCGCGGCCTTTGCCATGGCGGGGATGCAATGCGCCTTCGTGCCCGGCTTCACCCCGGCCACGGTGCGGGAAAACCAGGGCAGCGCGGCGAACGTCCGGCGCAAGGCATCGGGCCGGGCGAATGGCCCCGACCGCTCGACCGAACCCGCGGCGCATCGCTTCCCGGCCCTGCGGCGGCCGGCGCTGTGCCGGGCGATGGCCGCGCGGCTGGCGCCCCGAGGCCGATCACGTCCGCGCGAGGCGGCGGCGGCGGCGGTAACCGGGACGGGCGCCGGGGCGAAACGGCAGGGACCTCAACCGGAGAAAAGTCCATGTTCCGCACCGCCGCCCTAGCCCTTGCCTTCGTCGTCGGCCTTGTCGGCAGCGCCCTTGCCGGGGAACAGTATGTCGACAAGACGGGCTTTGCCGTCTCGGGCTATGACGTCGTGTCCTACTTCGACCTGCCGCAATCCGAGCTCGGCCAGCCGCAGCAGCCTCCGCTTCCCGGCAGCGCCGCGATCACCGCCGACTACAACGGCGCGCGCTTTGCCTTTGCAAGCGCGGCCAACCGCGACCGGTTTCTGGCCGACCCCGCCGCCTTCGCGCCGCAGTATGACGGACATTGCGCCTATGGCGTGGCGCAGGGCGGCAAGGTGCCGGGCAACCCGACGCTGTGGCGGATCGTGGACGGCAAGCTCTACCTCAACATCACCGAGGACGTGGTGGAGTCCTGGGAAGCGGACATCCCCGGCAACCTGACGAAGTCCGAGGCGAACTGGCCGGGGCTGGAGGGGGCGGCGGCGTCGACCGACGAGATCCCCGATTTCACCTCGCAGGCGCCGGTGAGCTGAGCGTCCGGGGGTCTGGCGGGGGGCCGTTGACCGTGGTCGCGGCCCCTGTCACCACGCGCAGGAAACAAGGAGCCGTCGCGATGGGTGTGACCGGTGCGGACCTGATCGGCCGGGCGCTGGCGCAGGCCGGGGCGACGCATGCCTTCGGCATTCCCGGCGGCGAGGTTCTGGCGCTGGTGCAGGGGCTGGACGCCGCGGGCCTGCGCTTCGTGCTGGTGAAGCACGAGAACGGCGGCGGCTTCATGGCCGAGG
>CAZCPY010000204.1:0-4107 GCA_964499865.1 uncultured Rhodobacterales bacterium
CTCCCCCGGGATATTTGGGATCGGAAGATGAGACCGGCGGGTTCATCTTCCGATCCCAAATATCCTCAGGGGGGAGCGACCGAAGGGAGCGGTGGGGGCGGAACGCCCCCTCAGCGGAGGTCATGGGCTTCTTCAGCCCATGGCCGACAGGAAAGGAATGTGCCGAAGGCACTCAGTTCACTTCAGGCCACCCGTTGTCCGGCGACCCAGACGCCGCGGGTGACGGCGGCGCGGCCGATGCGGGCCACGCGGGCGAGGTCGGCGCGCAGGCCTGGGGCGAGGCGGCCGCGGTCTGGCAGGGCTGCGGCTGCGGCAGGGGCTGCCGTCACCGTGGCCACACCGGCGGCAAGGTCGCCCCAGAGGTCGCCCAGCATCAGCGCCCCGGTCAGCAGGGACGAGGGGACGTAGTCCGAGGACAGCACGTCCAGAAGCCCCGCCTCGGCCAGCGCCGCCGCGGCCACGTTGCCCGAATGCGACCCGCCGCGGATCAGGTTGGGTGCGCCCATCATCACCGTGATCCCCGCCGCCCGGCAGGCCGCTGCTGCGGCCTCGGTCGTCGGGAACTCGGCCAGCCGCACGCCGTGGCTGCGGCTGGTGGCGACCTGCGCGGGTGTTGTGTCGTCGTGGCTGGCCGGTACCGCGCCAAGCCGCGCCGTCTCGGCCACCGCCGCGGCCTCGTGCCTTGCGCCGACGCGGGCGTGCAGCGCCTGCAGGGTTTCGACATGGGTGCGGAAGTCGTCCTCGGTCGCGCCGTGCTTGCCCATGACATAGGCCTTGAGCTTGCCGATGTCGCGGAACTGGCGCTGGCCGGGCGTATGGTCCATCAGGCTGACGATCCCCACCGCATCCGCGGGGCCGAACGCGGCGAACTCTTCGGGCAGGGTTTCCGAGCAGATCTCGGCGCGCAGGTGCAGCAGGTGGCTGATGCGCAACGCGCCTGCCGCCCGCATCTCGAGGATTTCCGTCGCCAGCGCGCGGGCATAGGGGCGATAGCCGGTGCGGGGCGTGGTCTGCACCGAGCCGATGCGCAGGGCGTCGAAGACGGTGGTGATCCCGCAGGAGGCGAGTTCCGCGTCATGTGCCGCGATCGCCGCGGCATGGGGCCAGTCCACGCGCGGCCGCGGCGACAGGTGGCGTTCGAGGTTGTCGGTGTGCAGTTCCACCAGCCCGGGCAGCAGGAGGTCGCCGTCGCAATCCACCGCCCCGCGCGGCACACCCGGGCCATGGCCGATGTCGGCGATGCTGCCTTCGGTCACCACAACATGGCCGCGCAGGGTTTCCTGCGGCAGGACCAGGGTTGCGTTGGCGAGGATCAGGGGCTCGGGCATGGCGGGGCTTTCAGGACAGGGCGGGGTCGAGGGCGGCGCGCATCGCGGCCAGTGCGCGGTCGATGGGGCCGTCGTTGACAATCTCGGTCACGCGCAGCCCGGGCGGCAGGGGCGCCTCGCGCGCCAGGCGGGCGCGGATGTCGGCCTCGGCCTCGCGGCCGCGGGCGGCCAGGCGGGCGGCCAGGACGGCGGGCGGGGCGGTGACATGCAGGACATGCAGGCGCGGGAACCGCGCCGCCGCCTGCGGCAGGGCGGCGCGCGACAGGTTGGCCAGCGCATCCTGACCGCGGGCAAGCGCGGCCTCGACCGAGACCGGGATCCCGTAGTGCAGCCCGTGCGCGCGCCAGGTCAGCGCAAAGCCCCCGGCGGCGGCGCGGGCGGCGAAGTCGGCGGGGGAGACGCCCTCGAAGGGCTCGCTGTCGGGCGCCTCGGGGCGCGTGATGACGCGGCGGGCGGCGTGGAGCCGCGGGAACGCGGCGGACAGCGCCGCGATCAGCGTGTCCTTCCCCGCGCCCGAGGGGCCGACGACGGCGAAAAGCCTGCCGTTCATGCCGCCACCGGCGGGGCGAAGGCGGTGACATCGACGCAGCGGTCGGCCACCGTGTCGCGCGCGGCGTGGTCGTGGAAGATGCCGAGGATCGCCGCCCCGCGCGCCTTGGCCTCTCCGATCAGGTCCAGCACCACGGCGCGGTTGGCGGCGTCGAGGCTGGCCGTCGGCTCGTCCAGCAGCAGCGCCGGGAAGGGATGGGCAAAGCCGCGCGCTAGGTTCACCCGCTGCTGTTCGCCGCCCGAGAATGTGGTGGGCGACAGGCCCCAGAGCCGTTCGGGCAGGTTCAGGCGGTGAAGCAATTCCTCGGCCCGGGCCAGCGCCTGATCGCGGGGCTGGCCGAGCGCCAGAAGCGGTTCGGCCACCACCTCGCGGGCGGGCACGCGGGGGACGACGCGCAGGAACTGGCTGACGTAGCCCAGCGTGCCCCGCCGCAGCGCCACGATCTGGCGGGGGCTGGCGGTCACCACGTCGGTGCCCGCCACCAGGATGCGGCCCGCGGCGGCGCGGTAGTTGCCCCAGACGAGGCGCATCAGCGTGGACTTGCCCGCCCCGGACCGCCCGGTCAGCGCCACGCACTCTCCCCGCTTCACCGTCAAGGCCGCCCCCGCCATCACCGGCAGCACGGTGCCGCCCTGCGTGTGCAGGGTGAAGTGCTTGGACAGGCCGTCCACCACGATCACGTCTTCCATCGTCACACCTGAAGGACCGAGGACACCAGAAGCTGCGTATAGGCATGCTGGGGGTCGTCCAGCACCTGGTCGGTCAGGCCCGCCTCGACCACCCGGCCGCCCTGCATCACCATCAGCCGGTCGGCCAGCAGGCGCGCCACGGCCAGGTCATGGGTGACCACCACGGCGGCCAGCCCCATCTCGCGCACGAGGCCGCGCAAGAGGTCCAGCAGGCGCGCCTGCACGCTGACGTCGAGGCCGCCCGTCGGTTCGTCCATCAGCACCAGCCGAGGGCCGGTCACCAGGTTGCGGGCGATCTGCAGGCGCTGCTGCATGCCGCCCGAGAACTGCGCCGGCCGGTCGTCGATGCGGTCGGCGGCGATCTCCACCCGCGCCAGCCAGTCGGCCGCCGTGGCGCGGATGCGCCCGTAGTGGCGCGCGCCGGTGGCCATCAGGCGTTCGCCCACGTTGCCCCCGGCGGACACGCCCATGCGCAGGCCGTCGCGCGGGTTCTGGTGGACATGGGCCCAGTCGGTGCGGGCCAGCATGCGGCGTTCGGGCTCGGCCATGCGCAGCACGTCCACCGGGCCGCGGTCGCGGGTGGCGTAGAGGACCTGGCCCTCCTCGGGCATCAGGTGCCCAGCAAGGCAGGCCAGCAGCGTGGACTTGCCCGACCCGCTTTCGCCCACGATCCCCATCACCTCGCCCGGCCAGAGGTCGAAGCCGACCCCCGCGCAGCCGATGCGGGTGCCGTAGCGCTTGGTCAGACCGCGCACGGACAGAAGCGGGGTGTCCTCGGCAAGGTCCTTCATGACTCGGCCCTTTCGCGGCGGCCCGCGCAGTGGTCGGTGTCGGAACAGACGAACATCCTGCCCCCGCGGTCGTCGGTCAGCACCTCGTCGAGGTAGCTGTCGGTCGCCCCGCACAGGGCGCAGGGCGCGTCGGGCTTGCTGGGCTCGAACGGGTGGTCGTCGAAGTCGAGGCTTTCCACCCGCGTCCAGGGCGGGATGGCGTGGATGCGCTGTTCCCGGCCCGCGCCAAAGAGCTGGATCGCCGGGCAGTCGGCCATCTTGGGGTTGTCGAACCTGGGGATGGGCGAGGGGTCGGAGACATAGCGCCCCGCCACCCTGACGGGATAGGCGTAGGCGGTGGCGATGCGGCCGTGGCGGGCGATGTCCTCATACAGCTTGACGTGCATCAGGCCGTAGTCCTCCAGCGCATGCATGCGCCGCGTCTCCGTCTCGCGCGGTTCGAGAAAGCGGAGGGGTTCGGGGATCGGCACCTGGTAGACGAGGATCTGCCCTTCGGCCAGGGGCGTCTCGGGGATGCGGTGGCGGGTCTGGATCACCGTCGCCTGCGTGGTGCGTTCGGTCACGGCCACACCGGCGGTGCGCTGGAAGAAACGGCGGATCGACACCGCGTTGGTGGTGTCGTCGGCGCCCTGGTCGATCACCTTGAGCCTGTCTTCCGGGGTCAGGCAGGCGGCGGTGACCTGCACCCCGCCGGTGCCCCAGCCATAGGGCATCGGCATCTCGCGGCTGGCGAAGGGCACCTGATAGCC
>CAZCPY010000205.1:0-4026 GCA_964499865.1 uncultured Rhodobacterales bacterium
TCGCGGATGCCGTCCCGCGCGCCGACGTTCAGAAGGACCGACTGGCGGAAGGGCGAGCCGCTGTCGGCCATCACCACCCCGGTCACATGGGTCAGCTTCGGGTCAAGCCGGACGTTGTTGAGGTCGAGAAGGCGCGCGTTCTTCTGCTCCAGCTGCAAGGCGGCCTCTTTCCACGCCTTCATCTGCTGCAGCTCGCGCTTCAGCTCCTGGTTCTGCTCGTAGATCCGGGTGTAGGACTGGAAGTCGTCGATCATCCCGGCCACGGCGGTCACCGGCCGCATCGCCCAGTCCAGGTTCGGCACCACCGCGTCGATCAGCGCCGCGCGGAAGCGCTCCACGCGGGGGCTGTCGATCCGCCAGAGAAGGAACAGTCCGAACAGGAACAGCACCGCGATCCCCACCAGCAGGCGGCGGAGCGGTCGTTGGAACTCTTCCGGTCCGATGCGGGTTTTCGCCACGTCTCTGGCCTCTGGTGCAGGCGCGGGCGCGCCCGGTTGGTGCGCCCCCGTTGGTGCGCCCGGTCTCAGGTATCGTAGTCGATCACATGCCGAAGCTGCTTTTCATATTCCAGCGCTTTCCCGGTGCCGAGGGCAACACAATTCAGTGACTCGTTCGCCACCGAGATCGAAAGTCCGGTCTGTTCGCGCAAAGAAAGGTCCAGCTCGCCCAGAAGCGCCCCGCCGCCGGTCAGCATGACACCCCGGTCGACGATGTCGGCGGCCAGGTCGGGCGGTGTCGCCTCCAGCGCCTGCATCACCGCGTCGCAGATCTGCTGCACCGGTTCGGCCAGCGCCTCGGCCACCTGCGCCTGGTTGATCTCGGTCTCCTTCGGCACGCCGTTCAGCAGGTCCCGGCCCCGGATGTGCAGCGCCTGGCCGCGGCCGTCGTCGGGCATGCGCGCGGTGCCGATCGACGTCTTGATGCGTTCGGCGGTGGATTCCCCGATCAGCAGGTTCTGGTGGCGGCGCAGGTAGTTGATGATCGCCTCGTCCATCCGGTCGCCGCCCACGCGCACCGACCGGGCATAGACGATGTCGCCGAGGCTGAGGACCGCGACCTCGGTGGTGCCGCCGCCGATGTCGACGACCATGTTTCCGGTGGGGTCGGTGATCGGCATCCCCGCCCCGATGGCCGCCGCGATGGGTTCCGCGATCAGGCCCGCGCGCCGCGCGCCGGCCGACAGCACCGACTGGCGGATGGCGCGCTTTTCGACGGGCGTGGCGCCGTGGGGAACGCAGACGATGATCTTGGGTTTCGAGAATGTCGTGCGCTTGTGCACCTTGCGGATGAAATGCTTGATCATCTCCTCGGCGGTGTCGAAGTCGGCGATGACCCCGTCGCGCATCGGACGGATCGCCTCGATGGACCCGGGCGTGCGGCCCAGCATCAGCTTGGCATCCTCGCCCACGGCCAGAACCTGCTTCTTGCCGTCCTTGACGTGGTAGGCCACGACCGAGGGTTCGTTCAGCACGATGCCCTTGCCGCGCACATAGACGAGCGTGTTTGCCGTGCCGAGGTCGATCGCCATGTCGGACGAGAAAAGGCCAAAGACCATCTGGTGCGTCTCCAATCGGGGACCGGGACGCCGACTCGGCGGCCCCGGGGAAGCGGGCCCATGTAAGGGGAGGCGCGGGCGAAGGAAAGGGGCGGGTCCGGGGCCAGCCCCGGGCAAAGCCTGCCCGCGCGTACGGCATCGGCGGTTCAATACATGAAAACGGAAAGCTCGGTGCCCTGAACTTCCCTGTAATCCTGCTGTGCTGGCGTTCAATGTTCGAATATCAAAAGTGCAGAAAATCGGTCACGCCTTCGTGCCCGTTTCTGCCCTGCCCTCTGCGGGCCGGTTTCCGCGGCACTTGACGCCAGCGCCTGCCGGGCGTTGCATGGAGATCGAGGCCGATGCGCGCACCATGCTGACCCCCAAGCTCGTCACCACCCTGAAAGGCTACGACGGCCGGACGCTGGCCGCCGACGTCATGGCCGGGGTGACGGTGGCGATGGTCGCCCTGCCGCTGTCCATCGCCATCGCCATCGCCTCGGGTGCGACGCCCGCGCAGGGGCTGGCCACCGCGGTCGTGGCGGGGTTCGTGATCTCGGCCCTGGGCGGCAGCCGGGTGCAGATCGGCGGGCCCACGGGCGCCTTCATTGTCGTCGTCGCGGGCGTGATCGCCGCGCATGGCTACCAGGGGCTGGTGACGGCGACCTTCCTCGCGGGCCTTCTGCTGGTCGTCGCGGGTGTCCTGCGCGCCGGGCGGCTCGCGGCCTTCGTGCCAGAGGCGGTGGTCAACGGCTTCACCCTCGGCATCGCGGTCATCATCGCCTCCAGCCAGATCAAGGACCTCTTCGGCCTTGGCCTGAGCGGGGAGCCCGCCGACCTGATCCGCAAGCTGCCCGCGCTCTGGGCCGCGCGCGACACCGCCCGGATCTCCGCCCTGGGCGTGGGGCTTCTGACCATCGCGCTGATCTTCGCCCTGCGCAGGCTGGCCCCGCGCCTGCCGGGCCTCGTGATCGCCGTCGCCGCCGGGTCGGCGCTGGCGGCCCGGCTGCCGGGGGTCGAGACGGTGGCCGACCGCTTCGGCGCGCTGCCGTCCTTCCTGCCCGCGCCGACCCTGCCCGACCTGTCCCCCGAAAGGGTCATCCCGCTGCTGCCTTCGGTCCTGACGATCGCCTTCCTGGCGGGGATCGAATCGCTCCTGTCGGCGATGGTGGCCGACCGCATGATCCGCGGCGCGCACCGGCCCAATGCGGAACTGCTGGCCCAGGGCCTGGCCAACACCGCCTCCGCGCTGGTGGGCGGCCTGCCCGCCACCGGGGCCATCGCGCGGACGGCGACGAACGTGCGCGCCGGCGGGCGCACGCCGGTCGCGGGGATCGTGCATGCGGGCGTGATCCTGCTGGTGATGACCTTCGCCGCGCCCGTCGCCGGACTGATGGCGATGCCCGCGCTGGCGGGCGTGCTGATCGTGACCGCGTTGACCATGTCGGAGCCGCACAAGTGGGGCGGCTACCTGCGCGCGCCGCTGCCGGACCGCGTGCTGCTCCTCATGACCTTCCTGCTGACCGTCTTCATCGACCTGACCGTCGCCATCGGAGCGGGCGTCGCGGCGGGGCTTCTCTTGCGCATGGGGGCGCGGCAGGGCGAAGCGGGCAACCTTCCCCCGGGGGACTGAGGCGATGGTGGCAGGCCGCGTGGCGCTGGTGACGGGGGCGCGCAGCCCCGGCGGGATCGGCTTTGCCGCCGCGCAGGCGCTGCGCGCAGGCGGCGCGCGCGTGGCCGTGACCTCGACCACTGCGCGCATCCACGACCGCGCGCGGGAGCTCGACGCCTGGGGCGCACCGGCCGACCTGACCGACCCCGCCCAGGCGCAGCGCCTTCTGGCCGAGGTCGAGGCGGCGCTGGGGCCGGTCGAGATCCTCGTGAACAACGCGGGCATGGCGCAGACGGGCAAGCGGGTGAAACGGGCGACGCTGGCCGGCCTGCCCGATGAAGCCTGGGCCAGCCACCTGGCGCTGAACGTCTCGACCGCCTTCCACATGACGCGCGCCTGCCTGCCGGGGATGCAGACGCGCGGCTATGGGCGCATCGTCAACGTGGCCTCGGTGACCGGGCCCGTGGTGGGGATCGAGGGATCGTCCGGCTACATGGCGGGCAAGGCCGCGATGACCGGCCTCACACGCGCCACAGCGCTGGAGAACGCGCGCTTCGGCATCACCTGCAACGCGGTCCTGCCGGGCTGGATCGCGACGCCGTCCTCGTCTGCGAAAGAGCTGCGCGCAGGCCGCGCCACGCCCGCAGGCCGCCCCGGCACCCCGGCCGAGGTGGCGGCCTGCATCCAGTTCCTGTCAACCGACCGCGCAGCCTACATCAACGGCGCGATGCTGGTGGTGGACGGCGGCAACACGCTGCAGGAGATGAAGGGCGGCTGACCCCAAGAGCCGACCGCCGCGCCCGCCCCCAGCCGCCGAAGCAGATCGCGTGCCTTCGGCACAAGCCTTTCCTGTCGGTCAGCGGCTGAAGAAGCCGCTTCC
>CAZCPY010000206.1:0-3945 GCA_964499865.1 uncultured Rhodobacterales bacterium
GTCTGCTATGCCTTCGCCAGTGCGATCTGGCTGTTCCTGGTGCTGGGCCTGATCCGTCCGATCCTGATGGGCTCGTGGTCCGAGGCGGTGCCCTACGGCATCTTCAGCCACCTCGACTGGACCAACAACTTCAGCCTGACCTACGGCAACCTGTTCTACAACCCGTTCCACGCGCTGAGCATCGCCTTCCTGTACGGGTCGGCCCTGCTGTTCGCGATGCACGGGGCGACGATCCTGGCGGTCAGCCGCTTCGGCGGCGACCGGGAACTTGAGCAGATCGTCGACCGCGGCACCGCTTCGGAACGGGCGGCGCTGTTCTGGCGCTGGACCATGGGCTTCAACGCGACGATGGAAGGCATCCATCGCTGGGCGTGGTGGTTTGCGGTCCTGGTCACGCTGACCGGCGGGATCGGCATCCTGCTGACCGGCACCGTGGTCGACAACTGGTACGTCTGGGCGCAGCAGCACGGCTACGCGCCGCTCAACTGAAGGGGGAGACCATGAGCGACAAACCCTACTACGAGGAACGGCCCGCGGTGCATCTGCGCAACTGGGTGCTGGGCCAGATGATGCGGGGGGCGGGCTATGGCGCGCTGTTCGTCTTCGGCATCGGACTGATCCTCTACGCCATCTACCTCTTCGGGCTTCTGCTGCCCGAGGAAAGCAAGCAGGCGCCCGCGCCGATGGGCTGGGTGATCGCGGCCCCCGCCTCGCACCCCGCCTGACGCCTTCCCCGGGCGGCCCCCCGCGGGTCGCCCGGGGTTCCGACCTTCGGGCAACGCCGCCCGGAGTCTGGGCCATCACGCCCGGTTCCCTTCCTGTTGGCGACAGGAACCTGGTGCCGCGGCGGATCCCGCATGCGGCACCTTTTTCCTGACGGGAGGCCTGCCTTGACCCCGACCGTGACCCCGACCCCGGCTGTGACCCCGACCGTGACCCCGATCCTCGACCGCGTTGCCGGGCCTGCCGACCTGAAGGCGCTGAGCGACGGCGATCTCACCCGACTGGCGCAGGAAGTGCGCGAGGAGGTGGTGCGCGTGGTCAGCCAGACCGGCGGGCATCTGGGGTCATCGCTGGGGGTCTGCGAACTGACGGTCGCGGTCCATGCCGTCTTCGACGCGCCGCGCGACAAGATCATCTGGGACGTGGGCCACCAGTGCTATCCCCACAAGATCCTGACCGGGCGGCGCGGGCGGATGATGTCGCTGCGCCAGGGCGGCGGGCTGTCCGGGTTCACCAAGCGGTCGGAGTCGGAGTTCGACCCTTTCGGCGCCGCGCATTCCTCGACCTCGATCTCGGCCGCGCTTGGCTTTGCGATGGGGCGCGAGGCCGGGATGGCGACCGGCGAGGCCGTCGCGGTGATCGGCGACGGCGCGATTTCGGCCGGCATGGCCTACGAGGCGATGAACCACGCAGGCCATCTGGGCAAGCGGCTGTTCGTCATCCTGAACGACAACGAGATGTCCATCGCCCCGCCGGTCGGCGCGATGAGCCGCTACCTCACGCGGTTGCAGACGACCGCGCCGGGTGCGGCCTTCCGCGATCTGGCGGCGGGGTTCGAGGCGCTGCTGCCCGGGCCGTTCCGCGACCAGGCGCGCCGGGCGCGGCAGCTGGTGACCGGCATGCCGTCGGGGGGCACGCTGTTCGAGGAGCTGGGCTTCACCTACATCGGGCCGATCGACGGGCACGACATGGGCGAGGTGCTGGCCACCCTGCGCGCCGCCCGCGCGCGGGCGACCGGTCCGGTGCTGATCCACGCGCTGACCGTCAAGGGCAAGGGCTATGCGCCCGCCGAGGGGTCGGCCGACAAGTATCACGGTGTCGGCAAGTTCGACGTGGCGACCGGCGTGCAGGCAAAGGCCAGGTCGAACGCGCCTTCCTACACCGCCGTCTTCGGGAACGCGCTGACGGCCGAGGCGGCGGAGGACCCCCGCATCGTGGGGATCACCGCCGCGATGCCGGGGGGCACGGGCCTCGACATCATGGGCAGGCGGTTTCCGGGGCGGGTGTTCGATGTCGGCATCGCCGAACAGCACGGCGTGACCTTTGCCGCGGGGCTGGCGGCCAGCGGCATGAAGCCCTTTGTCGCGATCTATTCCACCTTCCTGCAGCGCGGCTATGACCAGATCGTGCATGACGTGGCCCTCCAGGGGCTGCCGGTGCGCTTTGCCATCGACCGGGCGGGGCTGGTCGGTCAGGACGGCGCCACCCATGCGGGCTGCTTCGACGTGGGCTACCTGTCGGCCCTGCCGGGGTTCACCGTGATGGCCGCCGCCGACGAGGCGGACCTGGTCCACATGGTCGCCACCGCGGCGGCGCATGACTCGGGGCCAATCGCCTTCCGCTATCCCCGCGGCGAGGGTGTCGGCGTCGAGATGCCCGCCCGCGGCGTGCCGCTGGAGATCGGCAAGGGGCGCGTGATGCGGGAAGGGACGGATGTCGCGATCCTGTCCTTCGGCGCGCATCTGGCCGAATGCCTGACGGCTGCCGAGGCGCTGGAGGCCGAGGGCGTATCCGTGACCGTGGCCGACGCGCGCTTTGCCAAGCCGCTGGACGCCGCGCTGATCGCCCGGCTGGCGCGCGACCATGCGGCGCTGGTGACGGTGGAACAGGGCGCGATGGGCGGCTTTGGCGCCATGGTGCTGCAGCACATGGCGCGCGAGGGGCTGCTGGACGGGCGGCTGAAGGTGCGGACGATGACGCTGCCCGACCGCTTCATCGACCAGGCGAGCCCGGCGGCGATGTATGCCGACGCCGGCCTGACCGCCGCCGACATCGCGGCGCAGGTGACGTCGCTTCACCGGCCCGCGTCGGTCGTGTCGCTGGTGCGCTGAAGGTCCTGGAGGATCGCCACGCGGATCGCCGAGGCGAGCCCGGTTCCGGGGTCGCGCGCGTCGTCGATCTGCGCGGCGAGTGCGTTCAGGGCGAGGCCCCGGCGCGCGGCGAGGTCGCGGAAGGCCTGCCAGAATTCATCCTCGAGCGACACCGAGGTGCGGTGACCGTGCAACGTCAGCGAGCGCTTGACGGGGCGGGCGGTCATGGGACCGCTTTGCCGTAGGGTGCGTGCTTGCACGCACCGCCGTGGTGCGTGCAAGCACGCACCCTACGACTCGTCCTGCACATTTCTCTCGCGCAAGTGCTCGTCCAGCCTGCGCGCGGACAGCGCGGCCTCGGCCTTTCGGCGGGCCTTGTCGGCCTTGCTTTCGCCGTGGCGCGCGGCATTCGTGTCGGCTTCCGCCGCCGCCGCCGCACGGGCGCGCGCCTTGCGCGCCTGACGCAGGTTGACGATCTCCGCCATCAGCCCCCCATACAGCCCCCCATTCAGCCCGCCATTCAGCCCCGGGGCCCGATCATGTCCTGTGGCCTCACCACGCGGTCGAAGGTCTCGCCGTCGACGAAGCCCAGTGCGATGGCCTCCTCGCGCAGGGTGGTGCCGTTCCTGTGCGCGGTCTTGGCGACCTTGGTGGCGTTGTCGTAGCCGATGGTGGGCGCGAGCGCCGTCACCAGCATCAGGCTTTCGCGCATCAGCTTCTCGATCCGCGGGATGTTGGCCTGGGTGCCCACCACCATGTTGTCGGTGAAGCTGATCGCCGCGTCGCCCAGAAGCTGCATGGATTGCAGCACGTTGTAGGCCATCATCGGGTTGTAGACGTTCAGCTCGAAATGCCCCTGCGAGCCTGCAAAGCCCACCGAGGCGTCGTTGCCCATGACCTGGCAGCAGACCATTGTCAGCGCCTCGGCCTGCGTCGGGTTGACCTTGCCCGGCATGATCGACGAGCCCGGCTCGTTTTCCGGCAGGATCAGCTCGCCCAGGCCCGACCGGGGGCCGGACCCCAGCAGGCGCAGGTCGTTGGCGATCTTGAACAGGCTTGCGGCGACAGTCTTGAGCGCGCCCGAGAACATCACCATCGCGTCATGCGCGGCCAGCGCCTCGAACTTGTTCGG
>CAZCPY010000207.1:0-3928 GCA_964499865.1 uncultured Rhodobacterales bacterium
TTCAGGCCCCGCAGGCGAGACGAAAGGAATGTGCCGAAGGCACGCGATTTGCTTCGGACGCCGGGGCCGGGCGGCACCGGGTCGCGGGGGCGGTGCCGTTGACAAGCGCGACCCCCGCCCCCCATGTAACCGCGCTGTCCGCGTTCCGCGGCGCGAGGTGAGGTGCCTATGGCTGTCGTCGTCGTCGAATCTCCCGCCAAGGCCAAGACGATCACCAAGTATCTCGGGCCCGGCTATACCGTGCTCGCGTCCTACGGCCATGTCCGCGACCTGCCGCCGAAGGACGGATCGGTCCGTCCCGACGAGGGCTTTGCGATGGACTGGGAGGTCGCGCCCGAAAGCCGCAAGCATGTGCGCGCGATTGCCGAGGCGCTGAAGGACGACGACCGCCTGATCCTTGCCACCGACCCCGACCGCGAGGGCGAGGCGATCTCCTGGCATCTGGCCGAGGCGCTGAAGTCCAGCCTGAAGAAGGGCAAGCAGGTCGAGCGGGTGACCTTCAACGCGATCACCAGGGATGCCGTGACCGCGGCGATGAAGGCGCCGCGCGCCGTCGACCAGCCGCTGGTCGATGCTTACCTTGCGCGCCGGGCGCTCGACTACCTCGTGGGCTTCACCCTGTCGCCGGTGCTGTGGCGAAAGCTGCCCGGGGCGCGGTCGGCGGGGCGGGTGCAGTCGGTCTGCCTGCGGCTGATCGTCGAGCGCGAGATGGAGATCGAGGCCTTCCGCCCGCGCGAATACTGGAGCGTGACGGCCCGCCTGGCCACCCCGCGCGGGCAGGAATACGACGCGCGGCTGGTGTCCCTGGCCGGCAGGAAGCTGGACAGGTTCGACATCGCCGCCGCCGAGGCGGCAGAGCTTGCCGTTGCTGCTGTCACAAATCGAACATTGTCCGTCTCGGCGGTGGAGGCGAAGCCGACCGCGCGCAACCCGTTTCCGCCCTTCATGACCTCGACCCTGCAGCAGGAGGCCTCGCGCAAGCTGGGGTTCGGCGCCAAGGCCTGCATGAACGCGGCGCAGCGGCTGTACGAGGCCGGGCACATCACCTACATGCGCACCGACGGCATCGACATGGCGCCCGAGGCGGTGCACGCCGCGCGCGACACGATCCGCGCGCTGTTCGGCGCGGCCTACGTTCCCGACAGCCCGCGGTTGTACAAGAACAAGGCCAGGAACGCGCAGGAGGCGCATGAGTGCATCCGGCCGACCGACATGGGCGCCACGCCCTCGCGGCTGCGGCTGGCCGATCCCGACCAGAAGCGCCTCTATGACCTGATCTGGACGCGCACGATCGCGAGCCAGATGGCCGCCGCGCGGATCGAGCGCACCACGGTCGACATCGCGTCCGCCGACGGGCAGGTCGGCCTCAGGGCGACCGGGCAGGTCGTGCTGTTTGACGGCTTTCTCAAGGTCTATGACGAGGGCCGCGACGACGAGGATGACGAGGGCGGGCGGCTGCCGCAGATCATGGCGGGCGAGGCCGCAGACAAGCGCGCCGTCACCCCCGAACAGCACTTCACGCAGGCCCCCCCCCGCTATACCGAGGCATCCCTGGTCAAGCGGATGGAGGAGCTGGGGATCGGGCGGCCGTCCACCTACGCCTCGATCCTGACCACGATCCAGGACCGCGAATACGTCCGCAAGGACAGGAACCGGCTGATCCCCGAGGACAAGGGGCGGCTGGTCACGGCGTTCCTGACCAACTTCTTCCGCCGCTATGTCGAATACGACTTCACCGCCGACCTCGAGGGCGAACTGGACGAGGTGTCGGACGGCGCGCGCGACTGGAAGGAGGTCATGGCCCGGTTCTGGCGCGACTTTTCCGCCGCCGTGGCGGAAACCGCCGACCTGCGCATCGGCGAGGTGCTGGAGAAGATCGACACCTTCCTCGCCCCCCACCTTTACCCCGCGCGGGCCGACGGGTCGGACCCGCGCGGCTGTCCGACCTGCGGCGCGGGGCGGCTGCACCTCAAGACCGCGCGGTCGGGCGGGGCCTTCATCGGCTGCGGCCGCTACCCCGACTGCCGCTACACGCGCCCCATCGGCGGGGCCGATGAGGGCGGCGGCGACCGGGTGCTGGGCGCCGATGCGGCGGGGCTCGAGATCGCCGTGAAGGTGGGGCGCTTCGGCCCTTACGTCCAGCGCGGAGAGCCGACCGAGGCGCAGCCCAGGCCCGACCGCGCCAGCCTGCCCAAGGGCTGGGCCGCCGAGACCTTGACGCTGGAGCGCGCGCTGTCGCTGCTGGACCTGCCCCGGGTGATCGGCCCGCACCCCGGGACGGGCGCGCCGGTCGAGGCCGGGATCGGGCGCTTTGGCCCCTACATCAAGCACGAGGCGACCTATGCCAACATCCCCGATGTCGAGGAGGTCTTCACCATCGGCATGAACCGGGCGATGGAGGTGCTGGCGCAGAAGGCGTCGCGGGGCGCGCGTCCCGCCCCGGCGGGGCCGCTGCGCGAACTGGGCGCGCATCCCTCGGGCGGCGTGGTGTCGGTGATGCCGGGGCGCTTTGGCCCCTACGTCAAGTGGGACAAGGTCAATGCCACCCTGCCCAAGGGTCTGGCGCCCGAGACCGTGACGCTGGACGAGGCGCTGGCGCTGATCGCCGAGAAGGCGCCGTCCAACGGCAAGAAGGCTTCCAAGGCGCCTGCCGCAAAGAAACCGGCGGCAAAGAAGGCTCCCGCCAAGACAACGTCAAGGACGGCTGCCGGCAAGGCCCCCGCCGGGAAAGCCGCGTCCGCCAGGACCGCCGCCAAGGCGGCCCCCCCTGTCCGCTGACCCGCAAGGCCCCCGATGTTGCGCGCTGCCCTGTTTCTGACCGTGACCGCGCTTCCCGCGCTGGCCGAACCCGTGGCCGAACGCGGCTACCTTCTGAACTGTGACGGTGCCTGGCGCGGGGAAGAGATGGTGGCGGGCTGCGCCGTAGCGGCCTCTGGCGTGCAGTTCCAGATCGCAGCCGAGGGGTCGGACGCCGCGGCGATGGCCCTGCTGATGGCGCAGCGGGGGATCACGGCCGTGGCCTTCAGCGGCGACATGTCGGACCTGTTCGACGTCAACGCCTCGGCCACCATCACCTCGGCCGAGGTGATCGGGGATGACCCATACCTTGCCGACCTGCTGGCCATCCAGGGCGACTGGACGCCCGACGGCGAGGCGATGCCCGATTACGTCGTGCGGATCGACGGGCTGGACTGGGTGGAATACCAGGGCGAAGAGCCGCTCGCGGCCGAACGCTTCGTGCTGTCCGACGCCTGTGCCGACGGCACCGCGGCAGGGGCGACAGCGCTGTCGATGTATTCCTATGGCGGCGACCCGGAATCCACCGGCTGCCGCGTGCTGGTGACGGCCGGTCCCGACGCCTTCACCATCCGCATCGGGGTGGGCGGGGAAGAGGTCGGCTACTCCCGTCTGCGGCGCGAGTGACGGCGGGGGCGGGGCAAAACTCTTGAAGCAAGAGCCTTGCAAATTCCTTTCTTCAAGGAATTTGCCGCCCTGGCCGGTCTGCATGCCTGTCGCGATGCCTGTCCCCCGGCCAGCCTCAGCCCGCCTGCCCGCGCGGGTCGATCAGCCGGTCGAGCACCGAGGATGACCGGATCACCCCCAGCGGTCCGGTCGCGTCGGCCACGGTGATTTCCGTCGCGCCCCGGCGCAGCATGCCCATCACCTCGCGCACCGGCATATCGGGGCCGACCTGCGGGCCCGTGCCCGTGCCCGTGCCGCTGCCCGGCACCATCACGTCACGGGCGGTCAGCACCGACAGCGGGTTCATGTGGGCGACGAAGTCGGCGACATAGTCGCTGACCGGGTTGGCGATGATCTCGCGCGCGGTGCCGACCTGCACGATCCGCCCGCCTTCCATCAGCGCGATGCGGTTGCCGATCTTGAACGCCTCGTCGAGGTCGTGGCTGACGAAGACGATGGTGCGCTT